>JAYTDO010000348.1:0-2659 GCA_043735935.1 Chthoniobacteraceae bacterium | reverse complement strand
GTTTCCTGCCGCGCCACGTAGCTCAATCCGATGACATAGGCTACGAGCAGACCTGTTCCCCACCATACCTGTTGAGACAACTCGGGGGCGACGGCCAAGGCCGTGGTCAGGTAGACCTGCGCCCGACAGAGGCTCATCAGGAGCGGGCCGAGCGGATTGCCCTTGTGGTGCGCATTGTAATAAACGATGGTCGCTGCCAGACAGAGCCCAGCGATCACCGGCGGCCATCCCCGACCCCCCTCTATTCCATATCCCACGAGAATCAACAACCCTTCACCGGTCCCGAGTCCAAGAAACCCCATCGTAAAAACAGTTCCGGCCGAGACGGCACCCGAAGGGATAGGCCGTTGCGGATAGGCTGCTTCGTCGAAGCGCCGATCGAACGCGTCGTTCAAATACATGCCGGCCACGTAAAAAAGAGAGAGGGCAAGAAACAGCAGTCCCAGCGAGAACGGCGCGGGTGTGGAACCGGCCAACACTATGCCGGCCAAGACATTCGTCCACACGGTTGGGAGATTCGAGACACGACCGAGCCGGAGCGCCACTGTCCAGTTCATTGTGTGAGCGATCCTATCACCCATTGCATCTCACGGGTGATGGCATCGACCACCGGCATCTCGCGATATTCTTCAGGGAGGACACCCCAGGTGTAGGTTTCGATCTCCAAGTGGGCCGTTGGAGCGCGTTCGACTTGAAGCCGGAGCAGACGGGTGAGGAAGGGCTGTGTATTCTCGAATGGGCCGAGCCTGTCGAGGAACAGCGGCACATGAAAGTGAATACGCCATTCTTTTTCTTCGGCGCCTGTCCCTAATGCATGGCCGGCATTGTCAAGCGCCGATGGCAGATCTTCATACCGGATCAACTCCAGGCCACGGCGCTCTACGACCTGATGCAAGTAGGTCGATTCTGCAAACGGACGCAGCGAGGCGAGTGCCTCTCGGTTGACCCGCGGTATGCGGAGTCCGGCACTGAGCTGGATCTTCGCGATACCGATACCGGCGGCGTGGAGCCCTGAGAGCACCTCATTTGGATCCTCAAACTCCACCGCAGCATGGCACGCGTCCACGCACACGCCGAGGTGCCGGCGTAGCGCTTCTTCCGCCAGAGCCGCGGAGAGCCCCGTCAGTCTGGAAAACTCGGCGACCGCCGACGGCGAGAAGAGATGATTCTTAAAGAAGGTGATTGTGCCGGAGATGGTTTCGAGCAGACAGCAGGGTTCCGGCTCCAGCGCACAGACAATGCGCCGGCCCGTCTCTTCTCTCAGTTGGTGCAAGGTCACGGCATGCTGCAGAAGCCGGCCGGCGATGCGAGCAACATCGCCTGATGATTGGACGCGTGATTTAAATGCCCCAGGAACCGTACTGATGCTGCCATCGATCTCGGGATGGTCAGCTAGCAAAGTCGTAAGAATGCGCGCCAGCTGGTCGGCATAGTGAAGCCTTTCCTCGTCGAGCCAGTCCGGCAAGTACACTTTCTCCTTGATCCGTGCCCCGTGAAAGGTGCCGTGCGGAAATCCATTGATCGTGAACACATAGAGATTGTGGTCTCGGAGGAACTTGCGAAAATCATCTAATGCCTTCGGCTCGGAGAGCGCATGTGCCGCCTGGCCCGAGAGTCGCAAACCGATGCCAAACGCGCAGTGACGGGCGACTTTTTCGCGAACTCGCAGGACGTACTGTTCGAGGTTGCGACGAATCTCGAACCAGGTTTCCCCCGGATGGATGTTCGTGCAGTAGGTCAGGTGGGGGCGGCCCGCTATTTCGAGGCGCATCGGCTCGAATGCCTTTTTTTGAGCCAGGAGAGTGCTCGCCGGAGCACGGCGAGATCGATCCGATCGACCTCAGTGCCTTTGCCGATTCGTTTCAGCAGGGTGATGGCCGGATCGCCGCCGATGTGTTCTGCGAATTCGTCCAGACCACGGAAGATTTTCAGCTGCCCATCTTGCCCCTTGCGATCGAGCGTGCGATGCCACGACGGGAGTCCCAACCGATCAAGCAGGCGGAGAATTCGATCGAGGGCCTGTTCGCTCAACAGCCCAATCTCCGTCGAGTATCGTGAATCGATGGCGATGCCGATGGCGACCGCCTCGCCATGGTGCAGCCGATAAGAGGTCATCGATTCGAGCTTGTGCGCAGCCCAGTGGCCAAAATCGAGCGGCCTAACACTGCCAGACTCGAATGGGTCACCGGCAAGGGCGATATGGTTAAGATGAAGGGTCGCAGACCACTTAATAAGACTTGCCACCATGGACGGTTTATGGGACCGAAGCGAGGTTGAATGATCAAGAAGCCAGTCGAAAAACCTCTGATCACGGATGAGCGCCACCTTGACGGCTTCGGCCATCCCGGAGATTAGATGTCGTGGCGGAAGCGTGCGAAGAAAATCATCATCGTTGATCACCGCAACCGGCACTGCAAACGTACCTAAAAAATTTTTAACCTTGAACCTATTAATTCCCGTTTTTACTCCCAAGCCTCCATCGGCCTGGGACAGAAGAGTTGTCGGCATTCGGATATTCCGCACACCTCTATGTGTTGTGGCAGCGGCGAATCCGGCCATATCAAGAACGGCCCCGCCACCGACTGTCAAGACAATCGAGTGGCGATCAATGCGAAAGTGGTGAAGCTTTTTATGTATCTGTGAGAGCCAGCGTGGATCG
>JAYTDO010000347.1:0-10562 GCA_043735935.1 Chthoniobacteraceae bacterium | reverse complement strand
GGAGTGGGTCCGCGACGGGAGCGAACAGCCGTCGTGCGGCCCGTTGGAGATGGAGTTCTATTACTTTCCGCGTGAGAAAACCTATGCAGGCGAAAAGATCCTCACCAAGGCGGATGTCGTCCAATTCCTCGAAGCGAACCAAGGGATGCGGATTTACCGCGATGGCTTTCGAGTAAAGCCCTACGGCCAGCCGAATGGAGAAGGTGACTGGCTGCGATTCGCCTTCCTCAAAGCGCGCAGTCCGGAAGGACCGGCGCAGAAGGGCACGGTCGGCGCGTGGCGGGTGAGCTACCATCAAGTGGTCGGTGCCGTCTTTCTGACTCACGAACGTAATCCCGCACTTTCAGACCAGACCAATCGAGAAGGTCTCGTCGAAGGAAAGGCCTTCGCGCACCTGCGGACCTTTGCCACGAAGGTCGTGCGATTCTTTGAGTTGAGTCACCAGAAGTTCGCTCAATCGAACAAGCAGGAAGCGCCCACGACAGACGCCGAGAAGAAAACTCAGGCCTCGGTGGCTGCTTCGGATGCTGCGCTGAAACAGTTGACCGAGGTGCTCGGGAAAATGGGCGTGAGCACGCCCGGTCAGCCATCGTCTACGTCTAGCTTGCCAACCGAAATTGCCGAAGCGGTAGCGAGGACGCGGACGCTGGTGGAAAAAATTCGGGCGACTTCCGCGGAGTCGGCGGAGGCCATCGCCTTCGAGAAGGCTCAAGTGGAGAAGCAGAAAAACATGCTCTCGAACCTGGCGTCGCTCGGCATTCTCGCAGCGGCGTTTGGACATGAGACCGTGGATTGGGCGGGCAACGTGGTGAAGTATGCCGAGCGGCTGGATGAGGACGTGATTTCCAAGGCTTGGTGGATCAGCGAGGCTGAGCGCCCGGAGGTGCAAAAGACGATGAAGTTTCTCGTCTCGGAATCGCGCAAGCTGCGGAAGTTCGCCAAGTTCACGTTGGGCAATGTGAGCCGGGAAAAACGCACAAAAAAGAACGACGTGTGTCTCCGCCGCACGCTTGACACGGTTTTCACGGCCTTTCGGGAGGTGATCGAAGGCGAGAAGAAGATTCGGGCGGAGTATCCGAAGAACGGTGATTTTTTCGTGGAGGGATACGCGATGGATTGGGAGAGCATTTTTGTGAATCTCATTATCAACGCGGCATGGGCGATGGAAACGACTCCGCCGGCGGAACGCCGCATCCGCGTGGAGCTTCACTCCGAGGGTGGCTTCCATCTTCTTCAATTCGACGATAGCGGCCGCGGATTGGAAGCGGGCACGGAGGACGCGATCTTTGAGCCGACCTTCACTACGAGACGCAACGAACGGGGAGAAGAAATCGGCACGGGACTTGGCCTGACAATCGTGAAGGCGTTTGTGGAGGAGCACAGCAACGGCACCATTATCGCTCAACAAAAAGGCGCGCTCGGAGGAGCCAGTTTTATCATCAACGTTCCCGTCGCCACGAAAGCGACCAGACATCCGAAGCAATGAAGTCAATCAACCTGTATCTCGTGGACGATAAAGAGGAAGCTCGTCACGCTAACGGCCCCGCCCTCCAACGGTTCCTCGGTTCTCCAGACATCAAGGTCGTGCCTCTCGAACCGTTCCCGGAGTTTGCGCAATTCGATGCCTTGGTGGCCGATCCAAACTTGGGCGGATTTTTTATCGACCAAAAAATGCGTGGCGGCGGTGTGGTGAACTACAACGGTATCGAACTGGCCGGTCACCTGCGCGGACTGCATCCCAAACTGCCCATTTACATTTTGACGGGCTACCCAAACGAGGACTTCACCGGCACGGCCTATCGCGTCGAGGACATCGTGGATAAGGAAGACATCGAAGACCGCGATTCGGAGAAAGCTCAAGTGCTGAGAGCGAGAATCCTCCGCCGCCTCGACGTGTTTGGTGACGTGCTCGACGCCCGCGAGCAGCGATTCCATGACCTGTTGGTTAAGAGCACGACGGAGCCTCTCACTGCCGAGGAAGAGAAGGAGTTCGGCTTGCTCGAAGCCGAGCGCCTTGCCCCTCAGCACGCGGCCGAAATGAAGGACACGAAGGCTCTCGAACAGGCCGTGGCTGAGCTGAAGGCCAAGCTCCAAAGCGAGAACTTGAATCTGTAAGTTGTGAGTTCTGAGCCGACGAAACCTCAGTTCTTTCGGCGTCTCGTCCGGCGGGCCGCCTACTCGCAGCCGTCGGAAACGGAGTTCTTCGCCTACGCTCACTTTCGCGCGAACTATCACCACGAGATTGCTGAGGACTGCGTAGAGCGGTGCGTCTATTGCGATTCACACGAGGACGAAGTCGGGGGGCGCGAAGCCATGCAGATCGATCATTTGCGGCCGCACAGCCACCCTAAGTTCGAACACCTGAAGAACGTGCCGACAAACTTCCTGCACTCCTGCGGGCGGTGCAATAATTGGAAGCGGGCGAAATGGCCATCGGGAGACGCCGACGCTACGCACAACGGCCGGGCCGGATTTATCGATCCATTCGACGACGACCGCCGCCTTTACTACGAGGTGCTGCCCGACGGCGAACTCCGTGCGCTTCATCCCGTCGGTGCCTACTTGATCACGCTACTGGCTCTAAACCGTCCATTCCTCCGCCTCTTGCGATTGAGGCGGATACTCCGCGCTCAATTGAAAGACTTCGCCGACAGCCGCATGGCTGAGTGGGAAGCAACTGCGCGAGGCGATGGCTCAATGACCCGAGAGCAACTCGCAGCGGATATTCTAAAGATTAACCGTCTCTGGGAATTGGCATCCCCCGCTTACAAGGGATGAGGAGAAGGTCGCTCTTGGTTCGCGCGTTGCGGTAGCGGCCACTCGACGCACGGACGCTGGAGCTAATCTTCATCCGCCACAGGATGGCCTTTGCGGGCGAGGCGACGTTGGCGGGGCCGTAGCGGCTGGCTGACTGCCTTTTCGTCGGCTAAAAACCTTGTCCCGAGTGATCTCCGTCAGCAGCGTCGAGTCCACGACTCATGAGCAACCTCCTCCCGCATCATCGCCAACACTCTCGTCGTCACTTTGGCGCTTTTGCTTTTCTCGCGCTCTCGTTTTCAGGCCTGGCGCAATCGCCGCAGGTCACACCCGCCCGGAGCGACGGTCTGACGTTAAGCCCGTTCGGCATCGGCGCGTGCAATCAGACTTCGCAGGAACTCGATAAGTGGATTCCGCAGATGGAAGAGATCGGCCTTCGCGTGATGCGCACTTTCCGCAGCAACTGGGATGCGGTGGAGCCGGAGGAGGGGAAGTGGAATTGGGCGCTGGTCGATCAGCAGATGAAGTATCTCTCGGAGCATCACATCGAACACGGCGGTCTGCTCTACGGCGGCGTGCGATGGAACACGAAAGACAAGGACGGCACGTTGCCGGTGAACAACCTGCCGGCTTGGTCCAACTACGTGTCCGAACTCGTGAAGCACTGCAAAGCGACGGTGAAGTATTGGGAGGTGTGGAATGAACCGCCGAACGGCACGGGGAAAGATCAGACGCCTACGGATTATGCGAAGCTGATGGTGAGCACGTATGACACGGCGAAGGCGGCTGACCCTGCGTGTATGGTAGGCCTGGCGGCGAAATCCAATCATGTGAACTACCTCGAACAGGTGATCAAAGCCGGGGCGGAGGGGCATTACGACTACATCGTGCTGCATCCTTACGAAGTGCTGAATGGCATCGCCGACAACGTGGGGACCGAGGCGGTTTACATGCACATCGTTCCGACGCTGCGGAAGATGCTGGCAGCGCAGGACCCGGCCAAGGTGAACGTGCCCGTGATTTTCACCGAGCTGGGATGCGACGCCAAGAAAGGGCTCGACGTGCAAGCGCACGCGCTTGTGAAAGCCTACGCGATGGGCATCGCGCAGGGCGTCGCGTGCATCCAGTGGTTTGAAGGCATGGACGGTGACAGCGGGCCGATGGGCTTGCTCAAACGCGACGGCACTCCGCGCCCGTCTTACCACGCGATGGCGCAGATGATCCGGCATCTCGGGCAGCAGCCGAAGTATCTCGGCTGGGTGATGCTCAACGGGAAGGACTACGGCTTTGTCTTCCAAGGCGCGAAGGGCACGGTGCTCGCGACTTGGGCGCCGCGGGGCGAGGGTGATCTCGTGAAATTTGGCCAGGCGGTGCAGATCGTGAACCCGATCACCGGCGACGCCATCAGCGCGGACGCCTATAATTTAACGACCGCGCCGATCTTCGTGCTCGGCGTGCCTGCGCCGATCGTCGCGCAGGCGCAGGCGAACAAGGGCAAGCCGTTCCTCTGGAGTGGCGACTACGCCGCTGCGAAATCGGTGACCGTGACGATGGGCGAAAAGAACGTGGAAAAGGGTCTGCACACGATGTCCGGCAATGCGGTCGCCGAGGCGGTCGTGGCTTACGGCGGCTCCGCGCGCGCGGGGAATGTGCCCGGCGGAAACGTCTTCGTCGTCGATCCTAACTTTCTCTCCTACACGACCACGCCGATCGAAATCACGGCCGTCGTCCGTCGCAACGAAGCGAACGACAACGCCGGCTTTAATCTCCAATACGAATCCACGAGCGGGCTCAAGGGCGGCCCGAGTTGGTTCACCGTGCCGGACAACAAGGAGTGGCACACGGTGACGTGGAAAATCGACGACGCGCAGTTCGTCAATTTCTGGGGCTTCAACTTTGCGTTCAATTCCGACGGCGACAAATTCAACCGGTATTACATCCAGAGCGTGACGGTGACGAAGCTCGCGAAGTAAGCATCCGTTTTTCCCAATCTCGCGCGCCGCGCCGGGCTCGCGGGATCAGTGCGAGGCGACGATGATTTTCCCGAAGACACACCAGCCGTCCACCATCGGCATCTCCGTGCCAAGTCGGATGACGGGCTTCGGATCATTCACGTTCGGCGTGATCGCGAGTGCGAGGCGATACTCTCCCGCCCGGACCTTAGGAAAGGTCACGCGCGCGGTTTCCGTCTTCGTTTTATCGGGCATCCATTGCTTCGGGTGAAAGGCGTCGGGCCAAACCGTGGCGAACCGTGAACGGACCACCATTTCCCGGATTCAGCAAAGGCGCCGAATTCGGCATCGGCTCGATAACAGCCTGCGCGGGCGCTTCCAGCGCAACGCTGATCGAGCGCAAAGCGAGGAGCAGAGGGGCGGCGAGGGAAACAAGTTGGTTCGTGGTGAGATTGTCGCCACCTACCCGAAGCCGCTGCAGCCGTGCAAACTCCTTGTTTGCCCGCGAGCGGCAGCGCGAATTGTTCGCTAAGGGATTTGTTTCAGAAACGTTGACGGGCTGCTTGTCCGCCGAAAGGCTGCTCCGCTCCCACTGCGGCGCAGTCGAACGCGGCCCTCCATTTCCCAAAACTCCGATGCCTCTTCCAATCATGCGTCTTTCCGCTCTCCTCGCCCTGCTCGCGCCGTGCATCATGCTCGCGCAGGAGTCAACCGCTCCTGCTCCGACTCCGCTCCGCTCCGCGCTGCTCGACAAGGCGGCGTTTGCCCAATGGGTCGCGGGCGCGGAGACGACCATCCCGGAAGCAGCGGCGAAGGGTGGGCCTCGGGATGTGGTCTGGACGCGTGACGGCCAGCCGGAATGGCGAGGGGTGAAGTTTGGCGAAGGGCGCGAACCGGCGACGCGGCATCTGCGCATCGGGTTTGCCGAGCCGGTCGCGGTTGGCACGGTGCTGGTGCGGGGCGGCGGGACGTTGAGCGTGCTAAAGGCGGGCGCGGCGTATCCGGGGAATCTCGCGGACGATGCGCAGTGGTTGCCGGCGGAGCGGCTGGTGGGTGCGGCATCCTCCCGCGCGGAGGTGGGTGAAGACGGTTACGGCGTCTGGATTTTGCCCGCGGGCACGCAGACGCGAGCGCTTCGTTTCAGCCATGATCCGGCGGCGGGTGATCGCGAGATGGCGGGCTGGCTCGGCGGCGTGTGGGTGGTGGCGGAGCGCTGGGGCAACATCGCTCCGCAGGCGCTCGCGCAATCCGGCGCGCGGGATGATGTGTCGGCGAAGCTTGTCGATGAAACGAACAACCGGACGTGGGGTGCGTGGGACAATGGTGAGAAAGGTGCGGCGCTGCCGGTTTCGGCGGAGCATCCCGAATTCGTGACGCTGACCTGGCCGGCCCCGGTGCGCCTGAACGGGTTGGCGCTGCTTTGGGTTGGCTTTCAATCCGTCGAGATCGAGGCTTTCGGCGGCGCGGCGGATGAAAACGTGCGCGAATCCGCCGCTGCGAAATGGAAACGCGTCGCCGAGAAGCGCGACATGGACGCGCTTTATCCGCTGCCGCTTGGAGTGCATTGGCTGGGTTTTGCGGAGGTCGTGGAAACGCGCGCGGTGCGGCTGCGGATCACCGGTGGCGCGAAGTCCGGGCACGGTCATCTCGCGGACAAGGTGAAGGAAGGTCGCCGCGTGTGGCTGGGCGAAGTGCTCGCATTTTCACCGCTGAAGGACGCCGCGCTGACGACGCTCGTGTTGCCAAAAATCATCGAGGAGCCGCCGCCGATTCCGATTAAATTTACGCTGCCCGAACCGGGCCTCGTCACGCTCGTGATCGAGGACACGAAGAATCAGCGCGTGCGGAATCTCGTGAGCGAGACGCCTTTTCCCGCCGGAGAAAATACCGCGTGGTGGGATGGCAGCGACGATCTCCTGCGCGATCCTGCGGCGGCGGGGCATGGCGTTTACCATATCCCGACGCGGCCCGTCGCGCCCGGCAGCTACAAGGTCCGCGGGCTGTGGCGAAAGCCGGTGACGCTGCGATACGAGATGAGCGTTTACAGTGCCGGCAAGCCCGCGTGGGAGACGGCGGACAAGACCGGATGCTGGATGACCAATCACACGCCGCCCACGAGCATGGCGTTCGTGCCGGGCACGCGCACGGCAGACGGACAGCCGCTCGTTTTCATGGGCGCACAAGTCTCCGAAGGCGGGCACGGGCTGCAATGGCTGCGGGAAGATTTCACCAAGCTCGGTGGGCAAGGCTGGATCGGCGGTAACTGGACAGGTGCGCCGACGCTCGCGGTGGATGGCGGCAGCGCGGCCATCGCGGAGCATCTGTGCTACGTCGGCTCCGTGTGGGAAGGCGAACTGCGTCTCACGGCGAAGACCGCGAAGCTCGAAGACAAGGCGATCTACAAGGGCCAACTCGGGGACGAGCCGAAGAAAGCGACCGCGGAGAAACTCGAGGGCTTCGACGGCGGCGAGCGCATCTTCGTCCTCGGCGGCATCGCTGCGCGCGATGGCGTGATCGTCGGTTCGCTCGTGCGGCAGAATGAATTGTTCTTCGTCGATGCGAAGGCGGGAGCGATCGGCGGTCGCGCGGCGGTGGAAAATCCGCGCGGTGTTGCCTTCGACGCGCAGGGTCGCCTGCTCGTGCTGAGCGGGAAGAAGCTGCTGCGCTTCGCCGCGGCAAAAGCGGAGTTGGGCAAAGCGGAGACGCTCATCGCCAGCGGCCTCGAAGATCCGCGCCACGTCACTACCGATGCGGTGGGCAATTTCTACATCAGCGACCGCGGTGCTTCCCATCAGGTGAAAGTCTTCACGCCTGCGGGCAAGCCGCTCCGCGTGATCGGCAAGCCGGGCGCGCCGGCGGTCGGGCCATACGATCCGCTCCATCTCAACAACCCGAACGGGCTCGCGCTCGATTCGCAAGGCCGGCTCTGGATCGCCGAGGCGGACAATGCGCCGCGCCGCGTTTCCGTCTGGTCGGCGAAAGGCGAACTCGTGCGCGGTTTCTACGGCCCCACGGAATACGGCGGCGGCGGCGTGCTCGATCCGCAGGATGCCACCCGCTTTTTCTACAAGGGGCTGGAGTTTCGTCTCGATTGGAAAGCCGGCGCCGACACGCTCACGCGCGTTTTCTACCGGCCCGATCCGCTGCTCGAAGCGCACTATAGCCACTACTCGCCGGACACGCCGCTCTACCCCGAGGCGCAAAAAGGCGCGCGTTATTTCACGAGCTGCTACACGCACAATCCGACCGGCGGCGATCACGTCGCCTTCGTCTGGCGTGATGGTGCGAAGACCGCGCAACTCGTCGCCGCGCTCGGCAGCGCGCATTCGTGGCCGCTGCTGCGCGGGCCGGAATTCCGCGCGCTCTGGCCGGACGGCACGAAGCCTGAAGACGAAAATCCGCCCGACGAAAAACAGGCGACCTTCGCGTGGAGCGACGCGAACGGCGACGGGCGCCCGCAGCCGGAGGAAGTTCGTTTCATCAAGACGACTTCGCGCGGCGTCACGGCTATGAACGACCTCTCGTTTCTCGTCGCGCGCTTCGACAAAAGCGCCGTGCGTTTCGCGCCCATCTTCAGCGCGAAGGGCGTGCCCGCCTACGATCTCGCGAAAGCCGAGGTGCTCGGACCTGCGGGCGGCTCGCCGCCTTCGAGCGGTGGCGATCAGGCGCTCACGGACGCGAGCGGTTGGACCGTGACCACCAATGCGCCCGCGCCATTCTCATCCTACGGACTCGGCGCTTCCTTCCACGGCGAACCGCGCTGGAGCTACCCGAGCGCGTGGCCCGGCCTGCACGCGAGCCACGAGGCGGCGGTGCCGGATCAGCCCGGCATGATCGTCGGGCACACGCGACTGCTCGGCGGATGGGTGCAGCCACGGGGCGAAGCCGGACCGCTATTCTGCGTCAACGGCAACATGGGAAACATGTATTTGCTCACGGCGGACGGATTGTTTGTTGCCACGCTTTTCAACGACATCCGCCTGCGCCCGAATTGGGCCGCGCCCGTGGCGTTGCGCGAAATGGATGTGACGAACGTCTCGCTGCACGACGAAAACTTCTGGCCGAGCATCACGCAGACGCCGGATGGCCGCGTCTTCCTCGTCGATGGCGGGCGCACCAGCCTCGTCCGCGTCGATGGCCTCGACTCGATCAAGCGCCTTCCCGAGCAAACGATCAACGTCACCGCTGCCGACCTCGACAAAGCGCGCGACTGGTTCGTCCGCGCCGAAGCCGCGCGACAAAAGGCCCGCGGCAGCGACACCCTCAGCGTGCCTCTGCGCAAAACCGCACCGAACGTGGACGGCAACCTCGACGACTGGCCGGCGAGCACCGAATGGGCGGCCATCGACCGCCGCGGCATCAAAGCAAACTTCAATAGCAACTCGCGCCCTTATGAAGTCAGCGCCGCCGTCTGCGTGAGCGGCGACCGCCTTTTCGCCGCCTGGCGGACGACGGAAAAAGACCTGCTCAAAAACAGCGGTGAAACGTCGAACGCGCTTTTCAAAACGGGCGGTTGTCTCGACCTCATGCTCCAGACCGATACGGACCAGCGCCTGCTGATCACGCTCGTGAACGGGAAGCCGCGCGCCATGCTCTACCGCGCCAAGGTGCCCGGCACCGCACAACCCGTCGCCTTCAGCAGCCCGTGGCGGACAATCACGATCGACGTCGTCGAGGATGTCACCGCGCAGATCGCTTTCGCCGCCGATGGCAGCGGCAACTTTGAGATCAGCATCCCGTTGCAAACGCTCCGCTTTCAGCCCAAGCCCGGCGACATCCTGCCTGCCGACCTCGGCGTGCTGCGCGGCTCAAACTCTCAAACCACCCAGCGCGTCTATTGGTCGAACAAGGCCACGGCCATTACCGCCGATGTTCCCAGCGAAGCCGAGTTGACGCCGAAGCTCTGGGGAAAATGGCGCATCACAGCCGAGTGATTATTCAGGCAGTTTTGCGACGCTCCCTTGATGTCCGCGGATGTTTTCGTGCAAAGATCCTGCCAGCGAGCGGGTAGTTCGCACGACCGACAGCCATCCGCTTCCATCTATGAGCAACATCCTTTCCCAGCGCTGGCTTCTTTCCCGCCGACACTTTCTGCGTGGGCTGGGGGCGACGATGGCGCTGCCGTTGCTCGATGCGATGATCCCGCTGCGGGCGGCGGATGCGGTGGTGAAGCCGCGGCGGAGTGTGTTTGTCTATATTCCCAATGGCGTGAATGGAATGACGTGGCAGGTGACGCAGCCGGGGCGCGGTTATGAATTGTCGGCGGCGTTGAAACCGCTGGAGGCGCATCGGGAGGAGTTCACGGTGTTCAGCGGATTGCATCATCCGAACGGGCTGGGGCAGGCGCATGTGTGCGCGGATACTTGGCTCACGGGCGCGAAGATCGATGCGCAGAGCGCGCGGAAATACGAGAACACGATCTCGGTGGATCAGCTCATGGCGGAGGTCACGTCGCAGCACACGCGGTTTGGGTCGCTGGAGCTTTCGATCAGCTCGGGCACGGGGCAGCCGAACAATTCGAGCACGCTCGCCTTTTCCCGCGATGGCGTGCCGCTGCCGGCGGAGGACAATCCGCGCAATGTTTTCGACCGGCTTTTCGGCGAGGAACCGGGCGGGATTCCGGCGCAGCGCGCGGGGCTGAATAAACGTCGCAGTGTGCTCGATGCGGTGCTCGATGAGGCGAAGGCGCTGCGTCTCGCGCTCGGCAAGGACGACAGCTCGAAGCTCGACGAATACCTGCACTCGGTGCGCGACGTGGAGCAGCGCACGGAGCGGCTCGATGCGTGGCTCGATGTGCCGAAGCCGAAGGTGGATGCCGCGCCTTTTCACCGCAACGTGACCAAACAACAGGCG
>JAYTDO010000346.1:0-2562 GCA_043735935.1 Chthoniobacteraceae bacterium | reverse complement strand
AGGCATCTGGCGGCGTCTGCACAGGGCGGCAGTCGGCGTTTTGTTTGCGGCAGACGAGCAGCACGTCGAGTTGGATGGGTTCGCTGGCCTGGGCCTTTGGCGTGGCGACGGACATTTCAGCCCTGACAGGATGCGCTTCCACGACCGAGAAGCCTGCGCCGAAAATTGCCTCGGCGAGCGAAGCCCAGCCATCGGGTCGCGAGTGGTGGTAGCTGAACACCAGAAGCCCATCGTCCTTCAGCACGCGATGACACTCAGAAAAAACCGCAGCCAGTTTTGCTGCAAAGGAATCTGCATCGGTGTCCTGAACCTCGCTGGCATTGCGTGTGGTGCCGGTATCCGCGATGAATCCGCGCGGATGAAGCACCTGCCAGGCATGGAAGAAATCCGCGAGTTCGGAGTAATGGACGTTGTCGAAGAAAGGAGGATCGGTGACGACGTAATCAATACTCGCCGCTGGCAATCCAGTGGAATCGGAGCTTCCGCAGGAGAGGTAAATGCCGCGTGGTGCGAAGTGCCCGGCAGCGGGGAAAGTCGTGGAGGCTTCACCGGCAAACGCCGCGCTGGAGATCATTTCCGAGCGCCCCTCGCCCAAAGTGACTTCGCGTGGAGCGGCTCGATACTCCAACGCCCGGAGCAAGCGACCGCGAAAAAGATTGGAGAAGGAGCCGGAGCTTTTCGGAGTTCCCCACACGTTGGCTTCGATCGGTGTGCGCTCCGGTTTGAGGATGTGGTGCGAAAACATGTGCCGCACCGCGCCGGTGCCTTCGCCTTTGTAGGACGCAAAAAGATTGTTGAACTCCAGGACGCCGGAGAAGAGCACGAGCAGCGCATCGCGAGTGGATTCGTCCGGCAACGCGGAGATGGCTTCTTGAAGCCAGCCGAGCGCGAGAAGCTGCCGGTCATTGAAGAAGTCGCGCCAAGCCTTGTAGCCGTAACCGATGGCCTGACGGGTATTGTATCCGTCCGCGAGTTCGCCCACGGGTAAACGGATGCGCCCGGCTGCAATTTCCTCTCGCAGCAGTGCGCTTGCGTTTGCGCAGGCGGCGAAGTCCTCATCGGTGGCGCGGAGATATTGCTTATTTCCAGAGCCAGTGAGCACGAGTTTCGCGTAGAGCCGGTGCGCGGGTGGCGTGCCGCCGGCGCGGATCGCCACGGCAATAGCGAAAGTATGCCGGCAATGCGGACAGTCCGCCTTTGCGCCGCGCGCCGGCCCGGTGTCAGGCGCAAACTCGTGCGCACACTCCCGGCAATGCACGGAAGCGTCATCGCCGCGCGCTGCCTGAATCCCGCCGCATGCCGGACAACAGACCTGCACCTCGGGCTTGCGATCTGGGTCGGCATTGCGTGCGAAAATGCGCGAAGAGAATAACTCGACGATTTCGTGGCACTGCGGACACGGCACCGTCTTGACCCAAAAGTAGTAGAGGACTTCGGCGGGTTCGCCCTGCGCGTCTGTTGTCCTATAAAGCGTGCGTATCCTCTCGCCAACGCTCGCGGAAAGCTGCTCGTAGGCACCTTGCAAGCGGCGGCGTTCCATCGGCCCGAAGGCGACTCGCACGGCCTCACACGCCACCGGATTGATGTCGCGGCCGAGCGCGGTGCAGCCGAGTTTGTGCGCTTCGCCAATCGTCGTGCCGCTGCCCATGAATGGCTCGAAGACATTAACGCCAGCGAAATCGTGGCGTGCATAGAACGCATCTTCCAATCGTGCATCGTCGGGCAGCAGGCAGCCCAGCAACGCGCCGCGAAAAACAGAACCCAGTCGTTTCGCCCACCATTTGTGAACATGGTAAATCGGACGGTGAACCTCTTTCCTCCAGCTCTCGCGCTCGGCCAGTAGCGAGATGAACTCGACGGGGAAGCGGTCAGTTTCAATGAGGCGGCGTGAGGTCATTCGTCAGTCCTCGTCCGGCACGACTTCGATCTTAGTTTCTTTGGCAGCCTTGGTGCGCAGGCGCACGCTCTCGCTAGATTCGTCTTTGAGCCGCCACGCGCGGAAGCAGTGCTCTCGACCGGCACTGGGATTCGGAACGGTTTCGGCGGTAAGTGTGTTAGTGCGAAGATCGAACCGATAGCCGACGATGAGTTGCTCCGTTTCACGTCGCACGACGTCGCCGACGCAGATCAATCCATTCGGTGCGGCAATGCCCGCCGGGAGAATTAGCGTGGCTTGGTGCGCTACGCCTTCCACGACGCCGAACGGTGTCGGCGCGACATACATCTTTCGGTCGCGGATAAGAAGATCCCCGTAGCTGCCAAAGCCGCGCACGCTCTTGTTCTTATGCACGTAATCATGGTGCGCGTTCAGGAAATCACCGTGGCAAACGACGAGATCGAGCACCGGGTAAGTCGTTCCGTCCGGCTCTGCCGGATAACGGCCGAAAACGTAGTAGATGGTGCGTCCGTTGTGATCGCCGGAAGGCGCTTGGCTGTTGCAGTCGTAGTTGAGTTCGCGACCTGGGTAAGCCAGCCCTTTGACCTCGTATCCTTCGGTCGAAGCGACCATCCGAAAATCTGGATACGTGTTTCGCCCGCCCTGCTCGTGATTCAACCCGGTTG
>JAYTDO010000345.1:0-8250 GCA_043735935.1 Chthoniobacteraceae bacterium | reverse complement strand
CCGTCCAGACTCCTTCACCAGATTTAACGAACTCCTTGATGCCGTGGTAAACCCGATCGCAATCTTCCGGGTGAACGTGGTCGCGCCAGAAACGTGCGTTTGATTGGACCTCGAGCACCCGATGGCCGAACACGTCCGAAAACCCGTTACCCCAACTGACTTCGTTCGTATCGAGATTCCAATCCCAAACCGCGTGATTGGTGGCGTGAACGAGGGCCAGCAGCCGGGCGCGGCTCTCGGAAAGGACGTATTCCGTCGCCTTGCGCTCACTGATGTCGCGGAGGAAAACCGCCAGCCCATTCTGGTTTGGACAGACGTGAATCTCGAACCATCGGTCGCCTCGTGAATCCTGGAACTCGAAGCGCGAAGGCCGGCACTCCGCGACGCAGTGGTGAAATTCTTGATGCAGGACTGAATGGTCGGCGTGCGATAATTCCTCCCACACGCAGCGATGCAGCAGTTCAGCGCGCGGACGTCCAAACAACTCCTCGGCGGCGCGGTTCAAATAGGTAAAACGCCAATCGCGATCGAGCGTGTAGAAAGCATCCGTAACGCTTTCGAGAGCGTCGCTTAGTCGTTCGACCGGCGCCGCCTGCGCGGTCTTCCTGTCTGATTCGGCGCGATGCCGCTCCGTGATGTCGCGAGCCACGCAATACATGGTCATTTCGCCGTCCACCCAAAAAGCCGACCAACTGATGTTCACGATCATCCCATCCTTGCGATAGCACCGCATTTCAAAATCCCGGGCCTCTGCCCCGGCGCGGATCTCGGCGATTTTCGCGTATGTCCGTGCGCGATCGCCTTTATGCACGCTCGCGAGAGACCGTCGTCCGATGAACTCAGCTTGGGAAAATCCAAACACCTTCTCGGCCGACGCACTGACGCTCAGCCACCTGCCTGCGCGGTTCATGGTGAAAATCACGTCTGGCGAGTTCTCCATCCATCGCCGAAACGGTCGGACCGCTTCGTCCATTTTCGCCGCGACACTGACCAATTCCGCTTCCGCCCGTATTGCCCGCAACGTGGCATCCACGCGGGAGATCAATTCGTGCTCGGATACCGGCCGTGCAATGAAACCATCCGCTCCGCCCTCCGACTCTTCGAAAGGCTCGCAACCTGAGAGATAGACGATC
Source organism: Chthoniobacteraceae bacterium (assembly GCA_043735935.1). Taxonomy (GTDB): domain Bacteria; phylum Verrucomicrobiota; class Verrucomicrobiia; order Chthoniobacterales; family Chthoniobacteraceae; genus JANLQB01. The sequence continues at coordinate 7,117 of JAYTDO010000345.1, read as the reverse complement.
GCGACACCGGCAGTCGACGGATCGCCTTTAAGCTGGCGGCAGAGTTCGCGCCCATCGCAATCCGGCAACCGAATATCAAGGAGGATCAATTCCGGCAGCTCAACGCAAAGCGATGCGAAACATCCTTCCCCATTTGGCACCCCCGCGACGGCAAACCCGGCGTTCCGAAGCGTATCGAGGTGGATATCGAGCAACTCCGCGTCGTCATCGACCACGAGGATGCGCCCCCTCACTCCGTGATGGACGGTATCAAACGCGAATCGGTTTCGCGGCAAATTTGAACTTCCTCGGGCGGACAGATTCATCGGTTCAGAAGCGCAGTTGGCGTCGACCCTCATCGAGCTGCATCGGGCGTGATGGCGCCACCAGAGCGTCCCTCCGGCCGTTGCGGCAGCCTTCGCTCACGAATGGAATGTGACGTTGAAAGTCCTCCCGCCGAGCGCAGTTTGTGGTCCTGGCTCGATCGAGACTGGACGGGCGCTGCCGCTCGGAAATCCCCGCGGCAAGCGACGGTTGAGCGCATAGAGGATTTGTCGGCACGTCGGCTCGTCCGACGCGCCATAACAGGTTCGCACCTCGGAGAACGGCTCTACAGTGGCATCGATGAACAAAGGATGGCGGTACATATGCGTAATAATTCCAACCAAGAAATAAGCTCACACTGTTCCGCCGTCGCTTTGGGAGAACCCGGAATCCATCAACGGAAAAGTATGTAGGCACGGGTGGGTTTGTCCGCCCAAAACCATGTGGACGCACTGTCGACCGTGGTGCATGTGAGGTATGCGGGGAGCGGGCTCCATGTCCCTTACAAGGAGCGTACCACGCAAATAGGTGCTTTTCTTATGCAACTCGAAACCAAGATACGGTGGGGCGGTGTCGACGCGTTGATCTCGTTGGCCACAGGCTTAAGTCGCACGGAGTCCACTCGGGCAGTCGGAATTCGCGGGAAACGACCTGCCTCAATCTACCCTTTCATCCGTGATTCCCGATGCTCGACCTGAAAGTCCTCTTCGTCGGGGAAAACGATGCGGACGCGCAACGGGTCGCGGAGGCACTGCGCACCGGCGGATTCAGCCCGGATTGCTGGCGGGTCGGTGGTCACGAGTCGTTGCCAGAGGCGCTCCGCGGACGCTCCTGCGATATTGCATTTTGTGCCTTCAGCGGGCTGGGGTTAGGGGTCGGATCCGCCGTGGACAGCCTACGGAAGGCGAGCGCTGATTTGCCGATCATCCTACTGGCCGACGAAGAAGCCGAAGAAGCCGCGTCCGCGGCGCTGGCGTTTGGGGCAAATGATTACCTCGTCAAAAACAACCTTTTGCGCCTCATCCCGGCGGTAAAACGGGCGATTTGCGAGGGCGCAGCTTCCCGTGAAAACCGGTCCCCCCGCAAATCCCTGATCGAAAGTGAAGAACGGCTCGCACGCACGCAGCGTATCGCCCGAATGGCGAATTGGGATTATTTTCCAAATGAAGACCGGCTCGAATGCTCGGATGCGCTGTTTGAATTGTTCGGCATCCCGCGTGAGAAATTCGGGAACCGAGCCGAGGACTTTATGGTCGCCGTCCACCCCGACGACCGCGATCACGTTCGCGCCAAACTCGAAGAGGCCGCGCAGAACGCAGGCATAACCGAATTCGAACACAGGATCGTCCGCATCGATGATGGGCGGGTTTGTCACATCCGGGAGCGCAGCGAACGACTGCTGGATTCGAGCGGAAAGCCGCTTTGGCTATCCGCGACTGCGCAGGACATTACGGGTCGCAAACGGAATGAGGCCGAACTCAAGCACATCAAGCTCGCGGTCGAAAACGCCGCAGATGCCATCGTCATCTTCGATGGAGAGAACCATTCGATTTTCCACAACCGCGCGTTTATCGATCTGCTCGGTTATACGCCCGAGCAACTCAACGACGCCGGCGGGCCCGGCACGCTCTTCGCCCACCGTGGAATCGCCGACGAAGCGTTCGCCGCCGTGGCCCACGAAGGATCATGGAACGGCGACGCGTTCCTTCGGACGCTTTCGGACAGGACCGTGGAGCTCTTTCTTCGCGCAAATGCCGTGCGAGGCGCGCAGGGACAGACCCTCGCGGTCATCATCGTGGGTACCGATCTGAGCGGAGCGAAACGCGCGGAACGCAAGATCGAGGAACAGGCCGCGCTGCTGGACCAGGCTCAGGATGCGATCTCCGTGCGAGATCTCCGTGGATGCGTTCGTTATTGGAATAAAAGTGCGGAGCGCTTGTTCGGCTGGAGCGCCGAGGAGGTCGACGGACGGCCGGTTCAGGGCTTTCTTTATGCGAACTCCGAGGCTTACGACGAAGGGGTGGTTGGCGTTCTGAGGGAAGGCGATTTTTCGAGCGAATCGCGAAAACTCACAAAGAGCGGCGGCGAGGTGCTCGTGGAAGAGCGGGCCCGCCTTTTGCGCGACGACTTCGGAGATCCAAAGTCGATCCTCGTCATCAACACCGACATCACCGAACGCAAAAAGCTCGAAGCGCAGTTTTTCCGGGCTCAACGCATGGACAGCATCGGTACGCTGGCAGGAGGGATTGCACACGACTTGAACAACGTGCTCGGGCCGATCATTATGGCGGTCGACCTTTTCAAGCTGAAACTGACCGACCCGGGCGACCTGGAACTTTTGGAAACGGTGGAAGTGAGCGCGCGCCGAGGTGCGGAGATGGTCAAGCAGGTGCTTTCATTCGCGCGAGGCATCGAGGGGAGTCATTCACTTGTTCAGCCGGCCCGTCTTTTGAAAGAAATCCAGAAGATCGCGAGCGAGACTTTTCCGAAATCGATCTCCGTCCGAACGCGCACCGAACAGGGCATCTGGAATATCCCCTGCGATCAGACGCAGCTTCACCAAATCCTTCTCAACCTTTGCGTCAACGCACGGGATGCGATGCCCGACGGCGGGCGGCTCACCCTAACCGCCGCCAACAAAATGATCGACGCCCAATTCGCCTCCATGCACTCGGAAGCGCGTCCAGGGGTTTACGTCGTTTTTCAGGTCGCGGATACTGGCGCTGGGATGGCTCCGGATGTCGTTGAAAAGATTTTCGATCCGTTTTTCACGACGAAGGAGGTCGGGAAGGGCACAGGGCTGGGTCTGTCGACGACCTTGGCGCTCGTGAAAGGCCATGGTGGATTCATCACGGTAGACAGCGTTCCGCACCGTGGAACCACCTTCCTCGTGCATATCCCCGCTGACCTTTCCGGAGCAAAGGCCCAGGATGGACCGATCGCAGGCGAACTGCCGCGAGGAAACGGAGAAACCATTCTGGTGATCGACGACGAGGCTTCGGTCCGAACCATCACCAAACAAACTCTGGAAACTTTCGGCTATCAGGTCCTCACCGCAGCAGACGGAGCGGACGGCGTCGCCACTTACGCGCAAAACGTCGCCAGAATCGCGGTCGTTTTGACCGACATGATGATGCCGGTGATGGATGGAGCCGCGACCATTCGAGCGTTAATGCGGATCAACCCCCACGTGCAAATCATCGCTGCGAGCGGCTTGAGCACCAAGGGCGCGGAAGCGGAGGCCGCCGGGTCAGGGGTTCGCTGTTTCCTTCCGAAACCCTACAATGCCGAAACGCTTCTGACGTCGTTACGCGACCTGCTCAACGCTTGTCCCGAGTCGGCCTGACGGCCTGCATTTCCCGATCACATTCTGTAGTGCAAATCGCAATTCGTCGGGTACGAGCGGTTTCTTGAGCATGCACGAAATCGATGAAGGACATTGTTCCGGCCTCATCGCAAAGCCTGTAAGAAGGATCACCGCAGTATCGCGCTCGCGTTGCTGAACGGCATCTGCAAGTTGGATTCCGTTCATGCCGGGCATTCCGTGGTCGGTGATGAGGATGTCGAAATCTTCACACATCATGCGCTGGAGTGCTTCGTACCCGTCCGACGCGACGGTGACCCGGTGACCGTCGTTCTGTAGATACTGCGTGACCACGTCGCGCGCGTTCGGTTCGTCGTCCACCACCAGGATTCGCATGGCGTGATTGAAGATGATGCGCACGTCGGCACTTTCGTTCGACGTGTGCTGATACGACGGGAGGTTTAATCTCATCGTCGAGCCCTGCCCCAGTTCGGAATCGATTTCCAACGTGCCGTCGTGACGTCGGATGATACCGAATGACATCGCCAAACCGAGGCCGGTTCCGTCCTCCCCTTTAGTGGAGAAGAATGGTTCGAGGCAACGCTGGCGCACTTCCTCCGTCATCCCCGAACCCGTATCGGCGACCTCGATCGTGACGACATTCCCGACAACGTGGCTGCGCAGCGTGATGGTTCCTCCGCCCGGCATGGCGTCGACGGCATTGAAGATGAGGTTGGTCACGACTTCGCGAATCTCCGCTCCGTTCCCAAAAATGAGCGGCACTTTCTCGAGTTCGAGTTCCACGCGGATCTGGCGGCCCGTCTCAAGCGCCCTGTCGTGCCACTTCGGTTTGGTGAGCGGTACGCTTTCTTCGAGTAGTTCATTTACGTTTACCGCCACAAAGACGTCGCTCTCCTCGCGCGGACGGTAGAAATCGCGCAGCCGCGAGACCACGTGCGAAGCATCGCGACCCGCCGTGTTCATCGTCCTGAGGTATTGCGTCAGCAAATCTCGATCGTCGAGCAACGAAGAGTCCTGGAGCAGCAGCGAGCTGTAACCGATGATCGACATGAGCGCGTTGTTGAAATCATGCACCACGCCGCCCGCCATCTCGCCAAACGCCCGAAACCTCTCCTGCTGCACGATCTGACGCTGACTTTGCCTCAGCTCGCCAAGTGCCTCATTGAGCTCGGAGGTGCGCTCTGCGACTCGTTGTTCGAGGACTCGATTCTGCGCCTGGATCTCGATATGTTGAAATCGCGTTTGCAGAAGATTCCGCACGCGCATCTGCATTTCCGAAGAGTCGAAAGGCTTGAATAGAATATCGGTTGCGCCCGCAGCGAGGGCATCGCGCTTCGCTCCCCCATCGCAACTGCCAGTGAGTACCAAAATCGGCATACACGTGCCTTTCGGCAGGTGCGAGCGGACCATGAGCACCAATTCGAGCCCATCGACCTCCGGCATATCGAGGTCGGTGACGATGAGATCCGGCTGGAACTCATCTAGCACCGCGATGATCTGGGTAGAATCAGGGAGCTTCCTCAGACATGAGAAGCCCAGACGATTCAAGACGCTTTCGAGCAAACAGAGACTGCTGACGTCGTCATCCACCATCAATATTTTTCCCCGCCGGATAAACGAATCAGTCATCACGCAAACCTCCCTGGTTGAGGAAAAATCAAGCCGCCAACACCGGGAGCATGCTGCGCACAGTCTGAATCAGCAACTGCGGATCGACCGGCTTCGCGAGGAAGCGATCATCCCCGAGTTGGCTCAACTCGCGCGAGGCCACCAGCGATGTCAGAAAGACAATTGGGATGGCCGAAAACATCGGGTCAGCACGGAAATCGCATGCCACATCGCCGCCGTCTTTCCCGGGCATATCGACGTCCAGCAGCACAAAGTGCGGTCGGAATTCACGCGCCGTAGCCAGCGCGGCGAAGGAGCGATTTTCCTCCCGGACTTGAAACCCACCTACACGTTCAAGGATGATTCGGACTAACGAGGAGATTTTCGCATCGTCGTCCACAACAAGAATTCTTGGTTTGCTCATACTTACCATAAGAGCACTCCCCATTCGCCCTGCCCCGGGAGGAGTCCGTATTTAGCGCAGGGGAAAACCCCTCGCGCCGTCGGGTTTGCGGCACTAAGCCGCGACGATGTGATTCCGAATCGCGTAGCGAACCAGTTCGCTAAACGACTTAAACTGAAGTTTTTTCATGATCGCCGCACGGTGAGTCTCGGCTGTTTTCACGCTGATACCGAGATTATCGGCGACCTCCTTGTTGCTGCACCCTTCAGCGAGCAACTGCACGATTTCCCTCTCGCGATCGGTTAGCCGGCCCATACCCGAATCCTCGGCGACGTTCTTTTTCCCGTGCAGGAATTTCGCAAAAAGGATCTCACTGATTTCCGAGGTGAAATACGGCTTGTGCTCGGCCAGCGCCCGAAGGGCAGCCTCCAGCTTTTCACGTCCATCCGTCTTTAGAATGTAACTGCGTGCCCCGGCTTCAAAGACCTGATGAACCAGTTCCTCGGTCTCGTGCCCGGTAAACATCACGACCTCCGTCTCCGGGCAAACCTTCTTGATCTGTCGCGTCGCTTCGAGCCCGTTCAATTCCGGCATCGTCACATCCATGACGACGATGTTCGGGCGCAACTTCGTCGCCATATCGACCGCTTCACGACCGGTGCAGGCTTCACCGCAAACTTCCCATCCCTCCATTGCTTCGACTGCGCCGCGTAAACCTCGCCGCATCATCTGATGGTCATCCGCGATTAAGACCTGAATTCTTTTCGTTGAATTGCCCTGTAACACGAACCCCACATAACGCTGCACTGCTGCGCCCTCAAGTATTTTGAACCGCTCCGCCACAAATTCTCGGCGTCCCGATTTGCCGCGAGACTAAACCATCCCGACGCGATCTTTCACTCGATCTGCTTTTTCAGCCGCTGGATCAGAACGTCAAACTCGTTGATCATCCGCACACGATCCGCTTCGCTCGTGCCCCCTTTGGTCCTTTGCAGGAGCCGTTTTCCGCGATTGAACGCCTCGCGGGCCTCCATTGCCGAGGCCGTGTTGGTTTCGAGCATTCCGAGTTTCTTGCAGAGCTCAGCCACCTCGATCGGCGCGATGAGCGTGGGGGATGCTTCACCGAGCGTGATGGCGTGTTCATACCACTCGATCGCGCCGCTACTCTCCCGCCGCCGGATGAGCGCATCGCCCTCCGCGACCGCTTTTTTATATTCCCCCACGACCGCGATACCCGTCGCCAGGGCGGCAGTCGCCGCCGGCATGACGCCCGGTCCCGATGATGGGGCGACGATCGTACTTGAGGCCGATGGTCCGGTCACCGGCGGCGGCGCGATCTGCGGAGTATTCGGCAGTGGAACGGCGGCAGCGATCGGAATGGGTATCGGCGTCGCGGTCGGAAGCGACGGCGGCGCTTCGACGGGCGCGGGCGGATCGACTTTCGCGACCTCGAGCTTCATCGGAGGAGCGACGGCGAC
>JAYTDO010000344.1:0-1551 GCA_043735935.1 Chthoniobacteraceae bacterium | reverse complement strand
CCCGAGCGACGCCATCCACCACTGTGAACTGATATGAACCCAATCCCTTCCTTCCTATTGCTGCTGCTGGCCGTAGCCTCCCTCGCGCACGGCGATGTCGTGACCGATTGGAACGAGACGGCGCTGCTCGCCATCAAGACCGATCGAACCGCTCCACCCAAAGCCGCACGCGCCCTGGCGATGATGCACGCCGCGATTTACGACGCGGTGAACGGCATCACCCAAACACACGAACCTTACTTTGTAAGAGACAAGGCTACCGATGGCGCTTTCCGGGAAGCCGCCGCGGCGGTGGCAGCGCGGCTGATTTTGCTCCGCCTCTTTCCCGCTCAGCAAGCCGCTTTCGACGCGACTTACAACAAGGTGATGCGAGCCATCCCGCAAGGAGAAGAAAAACGATCCAGCATCGACTGGGGCGAGCACGTAGCCCAAACCCTTCTGGCGGAACGGGCGAAGGATGGGGCGCAGGCGACAGTGACCTATGCTTCGCGAAATCCGATCGGCGTGTGGCGTCCGACGGCGCCCGCTTTCGCCAAGCCGGCCCTGCCGCAGTGGCCCGGCGTGAAGCCATTCGCGATGACCAGCCCCGCGCAATTTCGCCCGGCCATACCCCCCGCCCTGATCAGCGCGGCTTACGCGGACGACTTCAACAAGACCAAAGAACTCGGCGCGAAGAACAGCGCGACGCGAACCGCCGAGCAGACGACGATCGCGCAGTTTTGGTCGGATGGCCCCGGCACGGTGACTCCGCCGGGACACTGGAATGTGATCGCTCGCGAACTAGCCGTGCAACGCGGCAACAGCATGGAAGAAAACGCACGCCTCTTCGCCCTCCTGAACATCGCCGAAGCCGATGCCGGGATTCTGTGCTGGGACTGCAAATATGCCTGCAACTTCTGGCGTCCCATCACCGCCATCCAAAACGCCGACCTCGACGAAAATCCCGCCACCGAGAAAGACGCCGACTGGACGCCACTCATCGCGACTCCGCCTTTTCCCGAATACACGTCCGGCCACAGTTCGTTCAGCAGCGCAGGCGCGACCGTACTGGCGGCGTTCTTCGGAACGGACAGAATCCATTTCACGACAACGTCGGAAGATGTTCCCGGAGTTTCGCGCTCCTATACTTCGTTTTCGGAAGCGGCGGCGGAAGCCGGCATGAGCCGCATCTACGGCGGCATTCATTTCATGTCCGCAAACACGCAAGGTGTCGAATCAGGCGCACGTCTCGGCCGGTTCGTAATGGAGAATTTCCTCAAAAAAGCATCCGCACAACAGACCGCATCGGTGCCGGTCGTGCCTTCGGAATTCGACACGGGTATCGCCGGCGTTCTGCGATTGGGTCAAACTGATGAGGTCAAGCAGTTGGATTGATGGAGCGGGAGGGATCACGCCGACGTGGTGAAAAACGGCCACGGTGCTGGCATCGCTGGGATCGGCGCCCGCACCGCGTCCGTGTGCGTGCGCCGGGGATCACTCCTGAACATTCGCGGCGATTTGGATTGTTCACCCGGCATGTTTCTTCCTAATACATGCCGACCAAGAACCGAA
>JAYTDO010000343.1:0-2495 GCA_043735935.1 Chthoniobacteraceae bacterium | reverse complement strand
AGCGCCTCGCACGCGAGCCGGCCGGCGGCCACGTTGTCGCTCGCCACTTGCGTCAGCACGAGCGTGTCGTCGCTCACCTGCGTGTCCACCACGACGATCGGCACCTTGCGCCGCTGCGCCTCCATCAGCGTCGCGCGCACGCCCTCCCAATTCACCGGATTGATGAAAATGGCCGCGGGCTCCTGCTGCAGCACGTCGGAGATGTCGTTCTTCTGCTTGAGCGCGTCGAACTTCGCATCGAGCACCACGAGCCGGTCGCCGTGCGCCTCGACGACCTTGCGGATGCCCTCGCCGAGATCGACGAAAAACGGGTTGTTCAGCGTCATAAAGGAGACCGCGAAAAGACGACCCTTGCCTTCCGCTGACGCGCTGCCGCCCGGCGTCTTCGGTCCACAGCCAGCGGTGAAAAGTGCGAGCGCGAGAAGAAAGGAGCGGCGGGATTTGAAAAGGTGCATGGAAAAAGAAATAGGGGTTAAGCTACGCCCAGCGAGTATGGGTGCAGCGTACGCGAGCGGCAAGGAGATCGCTTGCCCTTGCATACCTCGGTGGATAGTGGTGGCGCTCATGCGAACATTTTCCTTCGACCTTCCGCGCTTCCGGCGCGTGCTTGTCGCGCTTTTGCTCACGCATCTTCTGGTGGTGATGGCGATGGCGGCGTCTCCGGTGCTGCATGAGTGGATTCATGGCGATGCGCATGAGGGCGATCACGATTGCGCGGTGGTGCTTTTCACCGGCGGCGGAGTCGAGGCGGCGGCGGTGGTCACTCTCGTAGTTGCGGTGTTGGTGAGCAGCGGTTCGCAGGCGATGCCGCGCTGCGAATGGGTGGAGGGGCTTTTCCGCGTTCTGCGGATTTTGGAACACGCCCCACCGACGGCCGCTTAGGCAGCCTCAGTCGGTCAACGTGCGCGCAACCGCCATTCGGCGGTCGCCATTCCATTCAATCAGCAACACAGAAAAACTATCTTGAAAAAATTGATCTCAGCTTTCGCGCTGTGCGCCTCGTGTGCGCTCGGTGCGGACAATTCACAGCCCCGTCCCATCCAGGAACAACTCTCGGCGATGCAAGAAAGCATTCGCCAGATGCAGACTCAGCATCAGCAGGAAATTGATGCTCTAAAGAAGAAACTCGCCGATCAGCAGGTGCTAATCGAGAGCATGCAAACGACCGCAGCCATAAGTGCCGCGCCACCGCTGCCGAGCGGCAAAGTGGGAAGGGGTGACGGGTCGCTGATACCCGCCAATATGGCACCGCCGCCAAAATCGCAGTTTTCAACCACGGACGATTCCGTGGTCACGCAAGGGGCCACTCCTACCCCGGCGCAGCCAGCGACTGGTCCGAATACCATTCCGACCATCGACACTTCGGTCGTTGCGAGCCCCACTTTAGGCGGGCCTCCCATCACGCTCACCGGCGGTGGAAAAACCTACCTTAATATTTCTCTCGATGTGCTCATCAACGCTGCCGCTTCTACGGCGCGGGATCTGGAAACCATCGAAGTCGGCGATCACGACCCGCTGCATCGCGGCTTCAACGCCCGCAATACCGAGCTGGTCTTCGATGGCGCAGTCGATCCGTATTTCGAGGGCTTCGCTAACATCGTCTTCAAGCTCGATCCGCAGAACCAGACCTCGGTCGAGGTCGAAGAGGCGTTCGCGCAGACGACCGGCCTGCCGTGGAATCTTCAGGTCAAAGCCGGGCAGTTCTTCTCCCCGTTTGGCCGGATCAACACGATGCACCCGCACACCTGGGACTTCATCGACGCACCGCTCGTGCACGGGCGTTTGCTCGGGCCGGACGGGTTGCGTGGCGGCGGCGTGCAAGCCTCGTGGATCGTCCCGACGCCCTGGTATTCGCAGCTCATGCTCGCGGTGCAAAATGGTGAAGGCAGCACGGGCTTTGCGTTTCGCAATCGCGGCGACGGAGACACCTTCGCCGGACGCCAGACGATGGATCGTCAGCTTCGGGGCATTCAGGATTTCGTCTTCGTGCCGCGCTGGGAAAGTGCGTTCGACTTCGGCAGCACCAAGACGTTGCTGACGGGCATCTCTGCCGCCTTCGGGCCCAACGACACCGGTTCCACCGCCCACACGCAGATTTACGCGGTGGACGCCTTTTACAAATGGAAGCCGGCCAATGCCGGTGGCGGCTGGCCTTATGTGAAGTGGCAGACCGAAGCGATGTATCGGCGCTTTGAAGCGGGCCGCGGCCTTGATGAATCATTCCCCGCACGGGAGACCTTCAACGACTGGGGCGCGTATTCGCAGGTCATCTGGGGCTTTAAGACCGGCTGGAGCGCGGGAGTGCGCGGAGACTATCTGCACATGAGCGATTCGCAGATCACCGACGACCCCGAGCGGCAAAGCCGGTGGCGTCTCTCTGCGGACCTCACCTGGTTTCCGTCCGAGTTCTCCAAGCTGCGGCTGCAATACAATCACGACATTCTCGAAGCCTCCCACTTCAACGGCGGACGCGACGTTGATTCCATCTTCCTCCA
>JAYTDO010000342.1:0-37419 GCA_043735935.1 Chthoniobacteraceae bacterium | reverse complement strand
GCAGCGGTGACCGCCGCGCTTTGGATTCCGAGTGCGCGAGCGAGTTCGCTTTCAAAATGGAGCATCACCCTGCGCGAGGGAGGCTGGAGATTCAGGTGCGCTAGGGCGCGCCGCAGGAGGTCGTAGATCTGCGGTTCGGGATGATCGCACTCGGTGACGAGTTCGATCAGTTCCACAAAATAGGCGGACAGCGCGACGCGCTGGTAATCCGTGCGCAATCCTTCATTCGGGTTCGTGAGGACGCACTCCCTCAAGATGTGGAGTTCGGTCTTGCGGCTCCGGGAGAATTGGATTTCGCACTCGAAGAAAAGGTCGAGCACGCCTGCAAATTTGTTCTTTGGGCGCCGCGCGCCTTTGGCGACCGTCTTGAGCCGTCCGTGGTGGGAGGTGAACCACGTGACGATTAGGCTCGTTTCGGTGAGCTTTGTCTTTCGCAAGAGGAGTGCGTCGGTGGATTCCATGCGGGCTTGCGTATCGATAGCGTCGCGTGAGGGCAATGGCGCTGAAAAATCGTTTGCGTGCCCGGAAGCGGTCAGCTAAGTCAGCCGCTCTCAATTTACCCAAATATATTATGCCTGACGAAAATAAACCCGCCGTTCCCCAAATTGACGCGTCTGACCTCAAGGTGAGCTACGCCAATGTCTGCCGTATCGCCCAGACCCCGAATGAGGTCATTGTCGATTTCGGTTTGAACCCCAATTTTTTTGGTCAGATCCTCGACGAGCCGCTGAAACTCGACAACCGAATCATCCTGTCGCATGACGCCGCGAAGCGCCTCTGCCTCCATTTGACGGCGACGATCCAGAACTTTGAAGCGCGTTACGGTCAGATCGAACTCGATGTGACCAAGCGTCTCAAGCCTCAGGCGGCGTCCTAGGTTTGCGGTCTTGCATCGGGTACGCCTTCCTTTTGGCGCGACCTTGAGTTTGAAGTTAGCTTGAACAGGGGCGCTAGGTCACGCGGATTTGCAGATCGAGTCCCGTGCCTGGCCGCCTTCGTTTTTGCGTGTCGGGAAATATTTTGGTGATGAGACGCTTTACGTCGGCCTAAAAAAATGGAATACCGATGTTCCCAAGATGCCCCTCCCGACCTCCAGATTCCGTTTGCCATCGGTTTCTTCGTTATCGAAAATCGATGGTGGCGTGTTTTCTGGGGTAAAGGGGGTCGATCGCCTGCGGAGCGGCCCCCAAAATTGTGTTTAATAAAAAAATTGCAACTTAGCCCTTGGCAAGTTCTCAATTAACTGATAAAAATAATTACTGCCGAATTTAGATCGCTCGATTTAACGTTTTCCCGCACCATGAAGTCCCTCCTATCCGCCCGCCGCCACACCGGAATCATCGAATCTCTCGAAGCCCGCATCGCACCGGCGCAGGTCTTCATCGGCAACCTCAGTCCCGCCGTCACGCAGGACATTGAGTATATCGAGAAAACCCCGCCGGTCGGACAAACGCTGTTTTTCACCAACACGTCTGCGACGAGCCTCGATCCGAACCAGCCTGAAGGTGATCCGCTTCTTCCTGCCGGTGACGCGATTTCCCAAGCGCTGGACGGTGCCGGGGTGGGGACGTATTACATGCGTCTCCGGGCTGGCGATCAGATTTTCTATTTTACCGGTGCGGACAGCTATCAGGAATTGATCCGAGTGAACTCCGGGTTCGCGATCGCTTACTTTGTGGATTACAACCACAACAACGACTACGACGATCGCGAGTTCACGGGCTTGTCCCTCGGACCGAATGCGAATGTCGTCGTCAGCGAGAAGATTTATGGCGATGTGGTGACGAACTTGAACACGATGGGGACGCTGTCGATCGCGGACGATCAAATCGACATCAATGGAGTCGTCTCCTACAAGCAGGGAATTGGATCATTGAGCGTGGTTGGCGGTAGTGTATTTGGGAACATTTACAGCGGTGGCACGATTCAGAATCTGACGGTGAGCGGCAACGTGAAGGGGATATACGCGGGGACTGCGACGAACGGCGGGTCCTTCGACTTTTTCCCAAATGGACCCTACGGCGCGGCGGCTCCCGAAATCATCCCCGGTGGAGAAGGGGTGATTTCATTTATCCAGCCCAAGGGAAAAGCGGGCGCTTCGATTAAAAACGCAAGTGTGATCAGCATCGGAAGTTCAACCGATCCGCTGCTGCCGGGGGACGGCATCATCCAAGCGGGCGACGGCGGTTTTGGTGCGGCGGGCGGAAAACTGAAGTCGATCCAGGTACGCGGAGACAACGATGGATTTCAACTCCTCGCCGGAAACGGCGGAGCGGCTGATGCGGCCAGCGGAAAGTTTAACGGTGGGGCAGGCGGGGCGCTGAAAAATATTTACGTGTCGGGCATCGTAGATCCGACGCCGAACAGTGGCCTGACGGCTCAAAAAGTCATTTTGAAATCCGGCTTCGGCGGCAACGGTCTATCCACGGGGTTAGGCGGCGATGGCGGTGTCGTGAAAAGAGTCTTTGTCGGCTATGGGCTGAACAACGGGATTCTAGTGAGTTCTGGTGATCTTTTTGGGGACAGTGTCTTGATCGAGGGTGGAGCGGGTGGGTCTGGCAAGGTGGGCGGGCTGGGCGGCGGCGTGGTGTCTTCGAAAGTTCGGGTGCAGACGCCCGACAGCAATGGCCTGGAGATTTCCCTTTTGGGTGGAGCGGGCGGAGGCAGCACCGATCCGGTGAAAGGCAAGGCGGGTCCGGGCGGTGCCATTTTCGACGTCGAAGTTCGGAATCAGATTTTGACGTTCGATTCCGATGTCCTTCTTGCGGGCGGGCGGGCGGGTACGACCGTGGGTGATGGCAAGGGCGCCGAGGGCGGTTCGGTGACCGATGCGTCGGTGCTCGGTTTCGACGTGCAGGTCATCGCCGGCGATGGATCCGATGGAAAGAAGGGCGGGGCGGGCGGCTCCGTGAACTCGCTCCGTTTGCTCGAAGACGAGCGCATTCTCAGCCACAACGTCCTGATCAACGCCGGGCGCGGCGGCAACGGAAACCAAAAGGCAGCCGGCCCCGGCGGAACGATCCAAGGGGTCCGGGTCGATAATGGCGACTTCCAAACTTTCATCATTAACTCGGGATCGCAGGGCAACGGCGGCACCAGCATTGCAGGAATCGGCGGTCTCGGCGGATCGGTTGGGGGTCTCGACATCTTCGACACCGATACCGGCTTCTCCCTGCAGGGCACGATCCAGCTTCGCTCCGGCGACGGCGGCGACGGCGGCGCTGGTGGTGGCGACGGCGGCTTCATCGGGAATTCGGTCGTAACCGCTCTCAACAACAACATCACCGCAAAGGCGGGCGATGGTGGCGATGCGATGGTCAAGGGAAGTGGTGGCAAAGGTGGCGTGGTGAACTCGGTTCGATTTACTTCGGACGGTGCGGTGTTCGGGACTGATGTGCTCGGCCAGTTGGTAGCCGGCGCGGGCGGTGACGGCATCGGCAAGGGCGGCAAGGGAGGAAAAGGCGGAGCGGCTGATTTTGTGAACCTCAACGTCGACGGCAGCGCGGTCCTCGTGGCTGGCGCCGGTGGCGATGGGCAGGTCAATACCGCGAACTATTTCGGCGGTGCGCCCGGCAAGGGCGGACGCGTCCGGATCTCGGGCGTATTTGCGAAAAACGGCACCGGAGAACTGCGCGCGGGCGATGCGGGAGCCGTTGGTAATGCTCCTGCGGCGGGTGGCAGTATTTTTGGTGGGACGGAAGGTGAACTCGTTGGCCTGCGCGCGTTCAGTTCACTCATGGTGGTGGCGGGTAACGGCTCGCATGGTGGCGTGGGCGGCAGCATCAGCCAGCTTTCCTACGGGAGCACGGCAGACAGTCTTACCCCCACACCCAGCGGGAATATTCTGATTCAAGCCGGTCAAGGATCGGCCGAAGGAAAAGTCGCCGGAGCCGGCGGCTCGCTTGCGTTGGTCAACGGGGCGGTCAGCTCTGGCGTTGGCTCGCAGACGGCTTTGCTGGCCGGTAATGGCGGCGGGATCGTCAGTGTCGGACTCCCGGTTTCTGAAATCGTCGTCGGGGATGGGGGCACAAATGAAGTGCAGCGAATCGATCTGCTCTCCCTTGTGGGCATTACTAAAGCGGCGTTCACCGTCGCGGTGAGCGGCCAGACGACGCCGGTGATCCCGATCAATCTTCCGCCGAAGGCGACGGCAAAGATGATCAAACTCCAAGTGAGGGCGATTCAGGCGGCGATCGATGCGGCAACGGGGACTCCGGGTGTCATCGTGGTCTCCTCGGTCTTGGGAAGTCCGACTCAATTTGATTTCACGTTTAATGCGACCGGCGATCAGCCTCCTCTGGTCGTCACCGGTTACACTGGATCGAAGGCGGGCGCGGGCGGTTCCATCAGCGAAGTCGCCATCTCGCTTGGCGGCGGGGAGGGTGTGAATCTGAAACTCGAAGCGGGCAACGGCGGGAGCGCGGCGGTCAACGGCAAAGCAGGCGGCGCGGGTGGGGATGTCGCTGGCGTCGGGATGACCGATCTCGATCCGCTGACGATCCTTCGCAGCATCGGCGCTGGCGATGGCGGCGCGGCCAAGAAGTTCGGCGGTGCTGGCGGCAGCGTGTTGAATATCTCGGTGCAAGACCACGATATCGGCATCCGCAATGGCGAAATCTTCGGCTACGACAAGATGGGTGGCGTGTTCGTCGGAGCGGGTGGAAAGACGAGCGCCGTCAACGGCGTCAATGGCCTCGCTGGAAACGCACTTTCCATCAACGCGAATGCCATCGCATCGATCGTCGCCGGCAAGACACTCGTGCCGGAACTTGCCGAGAAGGTGTCGAACATTTTCCTCAACGGAAGCAAGCAGCTCGTCGTCCGCGATGGTGCGCTAGTGGGAAATAGCCCGTTCACGCTGACCTTGAACGGCGATACAACGAACGTGATCCCTGGCAACGCCACAAAGCTGCAGGTGCAGACGGCGCTCAACCAACTCGCCTCCGTCAAAAACACCTCGAACCCTCCGGGAACCGGCACGGTGACGGTGAGTGACGGAGTGGACGGGACGTACATCGTGACCTTTACCCAGAACGGCGATCAGCTCCTGTTGACGGGTGAGGAGCAAGTCCCGACCGAGGTGGTGACCCTAGTGCAAGGCGCGATCACCGCGTTTTCGACGGTGGAATCCAATCCCGGTGCCGTGAATCCGGTCGTCCTCGAAACGACGTCCGGCCAGCGTTCACTGACCGTCCTCGAGACGATCTCGGGCGATACCGTCTTCAGTTCTGCCGAGCAGACCCGGGGCGATGACTTTGCCAATCCGGGCGTATTGGAAGTGCAGCGGATCAGCCTCATCAATCTGGCGCCGTATCCGACCGGCCAATTCACCCTGACGTTTGGCGCGAATACGACTGTGCCTCTCCCTGGCAACGCGACCGCCGCGAACATCCAAACGGCGTTGAACCAACTCGCCAGCGTCATTGCCGTCGGCGGCGTGACGGTGGCGCCCGGGGCAAATGCGACCTTCAACATCACCTTCCAAGTCGCTGGCGACCAACCTCCGATCAATGGCAACCTGCTGGTGCCCGAATCCCAACGGGTGACGCTCGGCGACCTGCCGAATTTCGGCACCGCAGGATTCACCCTGGCCTATGGTGCGGATACCACGACGCTGCTCGCCTCGAACGCAAATGCGGGAGCGATCGACGCGGCGCTCGAAGCTCTGCCGAGCATCCAGGCGTTGGCCGGCACATTGAACAACAAGGTCACGGTCACCAACAGTGCGCCGGGGGTCTTCGACGTGCGTTTCAATTCGAACGGCCAGAAAGTCAACCTCGTTGGCACGGGTTTCCTGCCGGAAGTGCAACAGGTGAATCTTGATACGCTTCCGAGCTTTCCAAGCGCGAAGTTTGCGCTGAGTTTCGGTGGCTCGACGACGGCTCAACTCCCTGCGACGGCGGATGCGGCGACCATCGATGCAGCGCTGGAAGGATTGACTTCCATCCAGGCGCTGACGGGTCCGGCGGGCAATCAGGTCAGTGTCGTGAAAACGAGCACGAACGTGTTCAGCGTCACCTTTAACAGCAATGGAGATCAGACTCCGCTGATCGTCATCGGGAGCAAGCCCGAAGTGCAGACACTCGATATCGCCACGATCGCCGCGACCTTTGGCGCGGAGTTCACCCTCGGGGTGTCGCATTTCGTGAATGTCACCGAGAAACTGCGCGGGACGACGAACAACCCGGATGTGACGGTGGTTCAGGAGGGCGAGTTTGCGCTCGTCATCGACGAATCCAACGGCACCGCGCTCACTTCGGAAGTGCAGACCATCAACCTTGGGCCGGTGGATGCCGCTGGGGAAACTTTCACCTTGGTATTCGACGGCGAATCGATCGCTGCACCGCTGCCGTTTGATGCGACGGCTGGTGACGTCGAACTCGCCTTGAATGCGCTTGTCGGTATCCAGCAGGCGGGCACGGTGACGGTGACCGGAGCGGTGGGCGGTCCGTTTGATGTCACGTTCACGGTGGCGGGTGATCAGTTCCTGTTGACCGGGTTTGGGGACGTCTCCGAGGCGCAGGCGATCGACCTGAAAACACTCACGGACACCCTCAACAATCCGGGCGGCGAGTTTACCCTCAGCGTGATCGATAAATCGACGACGCCTGCGACGATCTACCAGACCGTGCCGCTCCCGCAGAATGCGACTCCGGGCGATGTGGAGACGGCGCTGAATAACTTGATCGTCCCGGCGAACCTGATCGGACCCGGTGGCGTGACGGTGACTGCCGGTGCGGGAGTGAACGAGTATCTCGTGACTTGGAACGATGCTGGTGATCGGGATCTCCTGGTCAGCCTCGGCGGTGCGGCGGTCAATCATGAGATTCAAACGGTCGATGTCTCGAGCATCGTCGGGTTCGCTGCCAATGGAACCTTCCAACTGACCTTCAACGGCGACACGACAGCGGCTCTACCGGGGAATGCGGATGCGACGGCGATCATGAATGCGCTGAATGCGCTGCCGGCGGTGCAGAATATCCAGAACGACGGACTGGGATCGGTGACGGTGTCGGCTGGTGCGACGGCGGGCGTGTTCGACATCAGCTTCGATTACTTTGGCGACCAACCGACGATCGTTGGCGTGAGCAAGGTCGGGCCGAATCCGGCTCAGATCGGTTCGACGCTGCGTCTGCCTTACAACGCGACCGCGCTCGATATCGAAAACGCCATCAACAGCGTCTCGCAGGTCCAAGTGTCGGTCGTAGCCGGACTGTTGCCGGGCACGTTCGACATCACCTTCAATGAAAATGGGGACCAACCGGCGATTCTCGGGACGGGATACATCCATGAAACGCAGAACGTGGATGTTTACGCCGTGGGTGATTTCCTGCTCAGGTTTAACTCGAAAACCACCAACCGCCTCTCGCCCGCGGCGACCGCCGCGTTGATTGATGCGGAGTTGGAGCAACTGACCAGCATCCAGGCGTTGAGCGGGCCCGTCGGTGACAAGGTGGAAGTGGCCATCGGGCCGAACAGCAGCTTCACGGTCCTCTTCCATGCGGACGGTGACGTGACGCCTTTGGGCGGCACCCAGTTCGAGCCCTACGTCGTCACGACGGTGCAGAACGGAACCGGTTCAGCCGGGTTCCCGGGCACCAAGGAAATCCAACTCCTGTCGGCCATTCACAAGGGCGAATTTGAGGCGGTTTACTTCAGTGTGGCGAATCTCGTGGGCGCAATCTCGGACATCAACGAGATCGACTCGAACGTCTTCCACTACCTGCACAACGGCGTGCTGACGGCCGCAAACGACGGTCTTAACGGTGGTGTGGTCAGAGCCTTCGAACTCGGGGACACGCCGATCGACGGTATCGTGATGGCCAAGGTCTTCCGTCAGGAACTCGTCAATTTCACTCCCGAAGCCAAGCTTACGCTGACGGGATTCTTCGATTTCAACAACGTCATTTAACGCCCTCCCCATTATGTTCGCCAAAGATCACTCCACGAACTCCATCGAGCCTCTCGAAGCGCGCATCGCGCCGGCATCGGCCATCGCGTCCTCGAAATTCATCGCCGCGCTCACGGGAAGCCCGATCCTGCTTCACGCAGGACAGGTCCTCACCACGGGCGGCGAAATCAACCTGCCGGGCGTCGGCACGGTCGGTTCCGGCACTTACCTGCTGTATGTGGAAAAGGGCGACGCCATCGTCTTCACGACGGACTTCAACAACAACAAGGTCGTCGATTTCAACGAGATCACCGGCATCGCGGCTGGCGACGGATTGCGGTTGATTAGTTTTGTCGACATCTACGGCGACATCGTCACCAACCTGAAGCTCGACACGACGCTCAGCGACTCGAACAACAATACCATCGGTGACGATCCCTTCCTCAAGGGCGACGGTCGGGTCGTGTTGAATAACACGATTGAGAAAATCGAGTTTCGCTCACTGACCACGAACGATGTTCTCGATGAAAATCGGGACAACGACACGACGTCTGAAGTCCTCGCCCGACTGGCGCTGACGAGCTACTCGATCCATGGAAACATCTACGCTGGAAAGCAGTTCGGCCTTTTGAACGCCGATGGCACCGCGGATCTGAACAGCGGTTTGATCATCGACGACGTTGGCCGCGCCTTGCAGGGGCTGAACTTTGGAAGCAGTGCGGGACAGGATTACTACAGCGATCAGAGAAAGCCGATCCAACCCACGATCGGCAACATCCGGACTGGCTCGGCGGTATCCGGGGAGTATTTCAGCTTCGGCATCTCCGCGAAGGACAACATTCAGGGTTATATTTCCTCATTCACGGCGCCCAAGGGTCAGACCGGTGGCGACATCGCGCACGTCGGGGCGCGCGATCCGCTCACGACCTTTAACATCACAGGCCTCATCGCTGGCGACGGTGGCATCAATGCGCGCGGAGGCAACATCGTTGGCGTCACACTCAACGGCGACAACGCGGGTGGCTACCTCATTCAGGCCGGGAATGGCGGCCGCGGGCCGACCGGCGGCGATGGCGGCTCGATTTTGGCCTTCCAGGATTTGAATTCCGTGACGGGGGTCATCATCCTCAAGACGGGTGATGGCGGAGCAGCGTCGACGGGCGCAGGTGGAAATGGCGGCATCGTCGCATCCGGCACGGTGAACGTGAACGGCGGCCTCAACGTCGTCCTCGGCAAAGGCGGAGACGGCTTCACCGCCGGTGGCAACGGGGCAAGCCTCGCGACGGCCACGATCACGACTCCGGAAGGGCTGGTCGAATACGGAACGCAGAATATTTCCTCGACCCACGTCCTGCCGCTCGCTCTCCGAGCCGATGGATTCCCTATCTCGCAGAAACTCAACGCCGGTGCCTACGGTGTCATTGGGCGGCATTTCGCGGTGGACTTCGATCACGACGGCTTCGGAGACGGGGTCGTGACGAGCACGGACCCGAACCAACTCTCGGTCGTCTTCGGTACCGGCGATGGTTTTTTCCGGACGCAGTTAACGGCGATCCCCGGTGCGCTGCCCGGACAGTTCATCCGCTTCGATCTCGATGGTCCCATTCTCGCGGAAGCTGTGACCGTCGCGGACTTTAACCATGACGGTTTTATGGACATCGCCGTTGCCTCCTCCGCGCCGGGGAATTTCGGTGGCATCTCTGTTTTCCTCGCGTTGACGGAGGATACCAACGATGACGGCATCCTTTCGGTGGCGGAAGACTTGGACCATGACGGCGTGGTCGATTTCCTGGGATTCCGCACGGGACGCCAGAGCTTCCTCCCGTCGCTACAGGCTGGTGATCCGGATGGGGGCATCACTTTGGCTTCGCAGTACCTTTATTACCGTTCGGCGGTCGCGATCTCGGATATCGTCGCCGGGGACTTTGACGGAGACGGTTATACGGATCTCGCCGTCGTGGCGACCTACGTGCTGAAGGGGCCGCTGCTGCAGGATCGTCAAGTGGTGATGTTCCTGAAGCCCGACATCGAAGATGGTCGTCCGACGGGGCAGTTCTACGCGAACATCGGAAACAAAGGCGTGGCCGAGCCGCCACAAGGCGCAAATCCGTATGTGCCTTTCTTTGACATTGGAGGCGGCACAAAAGGCCTGCTTTACTCCTCGGCGTTCACGACGGCCGACAATCATGACATCGTTGTGGCGGCAGTCTTCGGCGCCAACAAGGTGACCGTCTTGGATAACTATTTCCCGAGCATCGTCGGCCCGGATTTCACCATCGTCCCGCTGCTAAAAGTCGATACGGATCGCGGACCCGGAGTGGCGCTTGCCGATGTGACGGTTCGGAGCTTTGCCGTGTCCGACACAAACAACGACGGCGTCGCCGATCTGACCGTCCTCACTGAGGCGCCGGAAAATTTCCTCGTCGGTTACCTGACGAGTTTCACCCCATTTGATACGGATGTGATGAATCTGGGCGGACAAAACGCCGGCTTCTTCCTAGGGAACGCCCAGCATTACATGGCGATCCGCGATGCCGACACCGATGGGGACGGACTCTTCGATAACGTCGCCCTGCTCGCGTACAACCCGGCGCCGTCCTTCAGCGTCATCGCTTACAACATCAACGATGTCTTCGTTCCGTCCGGAAATCCCGGCGCCGCAAGCCTTGGCCTTGAGACCTTCGGCCTGAGCAACGACACGACGGTGGTCGCATTCGACACCTTTTACCCGATCGTGAATGATCTGACTGTGGTCAGCTATCTCACGGCCGAGCCGACCAAGAACCAACTCGATCCGCTGGTCGAATTTCTCGGTGGAGACCTGCCGCCCCTGCTTTATGGCTTCTTCGAGATTTCGGAGCACTACGTGAAGATCACCGCTGGCAAAGGCGGCGATGCCCTCGTCGGCAAAGGCGGCGCAGGTGGATTCCTCGGCGGCGGCATTACATTGACGACCACGACGGATCCGAATAGCGGGCTGACCACCACGGACCTTCAAGGCTCCTTGAGCATCACGCTTCCGGCCAATCTGGCCTACAGCGGCGTCGTCGACCTCTTCGCTGGCGCGGGTGGAAATGGATTCTCCACCGGCGGTATCGGCGGAAACATCACCGGAACGACGGTCCGATATCCGATCATATCCACTCAGCACTCCATCGCGTCGCTTTATGGTGGCGACGGCGGATTTGGGGTGGGCGGTGTCGGCGGGGCGGGGGGAAGCCTGCGCTCGAACTCCATCCAGAGCGGCGAGTTTTTCCAAGCCGGTAACGGCGGTCGCGGATTGGCCGGCGGTGCGGGTGGTGACATCATCGGAAATCGTTTCGCCGGCTATTACGATAGTCGCGACCTCTTCCAGGAACTCATCGCCGGAAACGGTGGCGACGGCGTCAAGGGCGGTGGCCGTGGTGGCGACATCAAGGACTTCGCCGGCGACTATACGCTGTTCTTTTCCGGAGCGGCTGGTGGTCTCTTCTCCCATATCGCTGGAAATGGCGGAAACGCGATCTCCGGCGCGGGTGGTCGAGGCGGATCGATCATCAACTCGTCGCCATTGGCGAACGGAAATCAGAACAACCTGGCCGGGGATATCCTGCTTCAGGCAGGCAAAGGCGGCGATGGTTTGGCCGGTGGAGATGGCGGCGTCGTGAAGACGTTCTTCTTTAAGCCGTCCACGACGGACAACCCTGCCGTACTCAGCTTGCTCGGCGGCGACGGCGGACAAGGCATCATCGGTGCCGGCGGTATCGGTGGCGATATTCAGTCGGTTAACGTCCCGTCCGCGGGTACACCAAACCCTCTGTTTACTCCGGCCACTCCGTATACCTTTAATCGGTTCCTTGCCGGGAACGGTGGCAGTAGTTCTGGGAACTTTGGCGGTCGCGGTGGCATCGTGGATAGCGTGATCAGCTCGAACCAGGACGGACCGTTTGTGGTCGCTGCTGGCGCGGGTGGTGACGGGCTTTACGCCGGTGGCGCGGGTGGTTCGATCACATCGGCCAGCATCAGCATCGGTGGTGAAAGTCTGGCCAAAGCGCTCATTGTCGCCGGGGCGGGTGGAAACGCGAAGGCGTTCATTAACAATAACTTCGACTCGCTGCGCGATCAGGCTCAAAAGGCTTTCGGCGGGATCGTCGGCCGGGGAGGAGCGGGCGGCAGCATCACGAACTTCGTCCAGACTGGAGCCATCGGGGCCAGCATCGACCTCATCGCCGGCGACGGCGGCGGTACACTCAATTACGGAACCGTCGCTGAAGATGGCATCCCGGTTGGAAAAGGTGGATCGATCACCGGCATCGTCATCACCGGCAGTATCGGCAACATCGCGAGGAACGTGCCGATCAAGTCTTACAACGATATCGTGAATGGCGAGTCGGTGGCCGACTTCCTCGACCGGAATCTACGCGATGCGCTCTCGCCCGGATCGTTCACCGACGATGTGGGACTCGTGGGCCTCGTGGTCGGTTCGTCCGGTCGCATCAAGGGAGTCCAGCAGGGGTACGACGCGGCCAATAACGCCGACTTTAATTCGCAACCCGCGTTCCGCGGCACGAACGGCAGCGCGCTCAACATCGAAGCCCGCAACATCATGTCGATGGTCGCCGGAAGCGTCGAGCGACTCGCGTCGATTCAAACCATCGGGGGCATCGTGCTGACCGGGGGATCTCTCGGTGTCGACAAGACCAATGATCCCGCGCCGTATCGGGATAAGAATGGGAACATCGTCCCGCAGCCGTCGTTGGACGGGCGGCTCGTCGATGGCGCGATCATCTACAAACTCTTCGTGCCACAGAATCCGACCGACGCCGACATCAGCGGCAAGCCGTTCGTCTTCAAGTTGGGTTCCTAAGTTTCGGGAAAACCTGACAATACCGGCGCGGCTCGATTGTGGGCCGCGCCGGTTTTGTTTTGCGGTGAAAATGGCGTCGGAATTCGGGCGGCGGTTCTTGACTTAAAAAATCCCGCTCCATAGCCTCGGCGCGCTCCATACCCATATGAATATCAATACCGATGCCCTCTCCCGTGCCGCAAACGAAGCCCGTGGTCTTGCCATGGATGCAGTTCACAAATGTTCCTCCGGTCACCTCGGTCTCCCGCTGGGCTGCGCCGAAATCGGCGCAGTCTTGTTCGGACACGCGCTGCGTTTTAATCCTGAAGAGCCGCGCTGGCTCAACCGCGACCGTTTCGTCCTCAGCGCCGGACACGGCTCGATGTTTCTCTACAGCTGGCTGCACCTCGCGGGCTACCCGCTGATGACGCTCGAACAGGTCAAAAATTTCCGTGCGTTTGGTTCCCTCACTCCGGGGCATCCTGAAGCCCATGAAACCGACGGTGTGGAATGCACGACCGGCCCGCTTGGGCAGGGCGTCGCGAACGCCGTGGGACTTGCCGTTTCGGGCAAGATGGCTGCCGCGCGTTTTAACACGGAGTTTTACAAGATTCTCGACAATCACGTTATCGCGCTCGCCGGCGACGGTTGTTTGCAGGAAGGCGTCGCGCTCGAGGCGGTCTCATTCGCCGCGCACTATCAGCTCGATAATCTGATCCTCATTTACGATTGCAATAAAGTGACCCTCGACGCGATGGCCGACAAATCGCAGAGCGAAGATTCGGCGAAGAAATTTGAAGCGATCGGGTGGGACGTCCAGACCGTCGACGGGCACGACATGGTTGCATTTCTGCATGCGTTTAATGCCGCAAAACTCGGTGTCGGAAAACCGCAACTGATCATCGCCAAAACAGTGATTGGTAAAGGCATTCCCGAAGTGGCAGGGACCAGCAAAGCGCATGGCGAAGGCGGGGCGAAATTCGTCGACACTGCGCGTAAAGCGCTTGGCTTACCCGAAGAGCATTTCTATGTGTCGGCTGAGACCCGCGCTTATTTTGAAGCTCACAAACGTAGCCAGATGGAGAGCTACGAAGAATGGGAGAATCTCTACAAAGTCTGGCAGGCGGCTCATCCGAAACGTGACAAGGAACTCAACGACGCGATCGAAGGAATCATTCCGGCCGATCTTTCCGCGAAGATTCCAGCATTCCCCGCCGATGCGAAGATCGCCACACGTAAAGCGGGTAGCGACGTGCTCCAGCCGCTTGCCGAAGCCATCACCACATTCATCGGCGGCAGTGCGGACCTTTACGGATCGACGCTCAATTACATCAACTGCGACAAGGACTTCAACCCGGAGAACTGGGGCGGTCGAAACATCCGCTTCGGAATCCGCGAACATGCGATGTGTTCGATCATGAACGGCATCGCGTATGACGGTATTTTCCGCCCGAGCGGGGCGACCTTCCTCGTCTTCGCGGACTACGCGCGCCCGGCCATCCGGCTCGCCGCGCTCTCGCACTTGCCTGTGACGTATATCTTCACGCATGACTCCGTCGGTGTCGGCGAGGACGGGCCCACTCATCAACCGGTCGAGACCGTGAGCGGCCTCCGGGTCATTCCGAACCTTGATGTCATTCGTCCGGCGGATCCGGAAGAAACGGCGGGAGCATTCGTGGCGGCGTTGCAGAAAAAGAGCGGTCCGACGCTCATCGCCCTCACACGCCAGGCCGTTCCGAATTACAGTGAGACGCCGGTCGCCGTGCGACGTGAAGGTGTCGAGAAAGGCGCATATGTCCTGGTAAAGGAGAGCGCGAAACTCGAAACAATCTTGTTAAGTGCCGGAAGCGAGGTCGCCCACGCTGTCGCCGCTGCGAAGCAGCTCGGCGCCGGCACTCGCGTGGTGAGCGTTCCTTGCTTTGAACGTTTTGAGCGTCAGCCCGCGGCATATCAGGAGGAGGTCCTTCCAAAAGCCGTGCGCAGGCGCGTCGCGATCGAAGCGGGAGTCTCTGATGCGTGGTTCCGCCTCGTCGGTCTCGATGGCAAGGTCGTCGGCATCGATCGTTTCGGCCTCAGCGCCCCGGGTAACAAAGTCATGGAAACCCTCGGTATGAACGCGCAGTCCGTCGTCGACGCAGTCAAATCGCTCGGCTAACCGAATATCGATTCAACTTGCGAAGCCGCCGAGTGCCTTGAGCCTCGGCGGCTTTGTATTTTCTGTCGTAAGAGCGCGTGAAATTCCGCTTGCGGGGCAAAGGTTATCGGTTAAATACCGATTCCCTATTTCGCCGATAGACAATTAATCATTCGTGAGCCTTCAATCCCAAGAAATCAGCCGCGAGGAAATCCATGACCTCGCCGCCCGTTTCGAAACGGCCTCCGTCGAGGAGGTTCTTCGTTGGGCGTGGGATGGTTTTGGCCAGCGCGCGGCGATCGGGACGAGCTTTCAGGGTGCGGGATTGGTGATGATCCATCACGCGGTGAGGGCGGGGATTCCGCTCCCGGTTTTCACGCTCGATACCCAGTTGTTGTTCGGCGAGACGTACGAACTGAAGCAGCGGATCGAGGATTTTTTCGGGCTCGAAATCGAGGCGCTCGTCCCGGATCAAACTCCCGATCAACAAGCCGCTGAATTCGGTTCCGAGCTTTGGAACAAAAAACCGGACCTTTGCTGCACGTTGCGCAAAGTCGAGCCGCTAAAGAGAAAATTCGAGCAGTTGGCGGTGTGGATCACCGGGTTGCGCCGTCAGCAGAGCGAGACGCGCGAAAAGACGGGGATCGTCGAACTTTATCACTTCGACGTGTTGCGCGACCGTTACATTGCGAAATTGAACCCGATGGCAAACTGGTCGCGTGATGCGGTGTGGAGCTACATCAAGGAGCACAGCATCCCATACAATGCACTGCACGACCGCGGGTATCGCTCGATCGGATGCTGGCCTTGTACGAGGCCTACGGATTCCGGGGATAACGAACGTGCCGGGCGGTGGACAGGTTTCGACAAGGCCGAATGCGGTATCCACACGTTTCTCGGCGACTCCATTTAGACATTTTCGCATGAACCACGCAGACCATCCCGCCTACAAGAAACTCTATCCGGCACCGCCCGCGGATGAAGGCCCAGCCTTCTTTCCGACGAAAATCTCGCGTACCGATTCCGACCATCTCGACGTGCTCGAAGCGCAGAGCGTCTTCATCATTCGCGAGGCGTTTCACCACTTCAAAAACATCTGCATGCCGTGGAGCATGGGCAAGGACTCGAACGTCCTGATCTGGCTTTCGAAGAAAGCGTTCTGTGGGCACATCCCGTATCCGCTGCTTCACATTGATACGACGTACGAGTTTCCCGAGATGATCGAATACCGCGACTGGGCAGTGCAGCACCATGCGCTGAATCTGATCGTGAAGATCAACGAGGAGGCCCGCGCCGGAGTCGGCGCCTACAAGGATCGCGGTCCGATCGGCTACGACACCACCGATCCGGTGACCGTCACGCACGAACTGAAAACTGTCGCGCTCCAGCAGGTGATGGCCGAGCACAAATGGGACGCGCTCATCACCGGCATCCGTCGAGATGAAGATCCGACGCGCGCAAAGGAGCGCTATTTTTCTCCGCGCACCAAGGATTTCGAGTGGGATTACAAGGATCAGCCGCCTGAGTTCTGGAACCAGTTCACGACGAGTTGCGCGCCCGGCGAGCATGTCCGCGTGCAGGCGCTGCTCGACTGGACCGAGCGCGATGTGTGGCTTTACATCCAGCGCGAGGGCATCCCGATTCCGAAGATGTATTTCGCCCGCAACGGCGCGGACGGTAAACGTTACCGCTTCCGCAGCCTCGGCTGCTGGCCGATCTCCGGCCCGGTCGAGAGCGACGCGGACACGATCGACGGCATCATCGACGAACTCGCCACCACGAAAACCTCCGAGCGCGCCGGTCGCGCGCAGGATCATCACGAGCGCAACGCCATGCAAAAACTCCGGGCGAAAGGATTCATGTAATGTCCCAGCAAGTCACCGAAACCCAACGTCTCCGCGTCGTCTTCGTCGGCCATGTCGACCACGGCAAATCCACGCTCATCGGTCGCATTTTCTATGACACTAAGTCGCTGCCCGACGGAAAGGTCGAGCAGATCAAAGCGGCGTGTAAGGAAGAAGGAATGGATTTCGAGTATGCGTTTTTGCTCGATGCCCTCCTCGAGGAGCAGGAGCAGAACATCACGATCGATACCACGCAGATCCAGTTCAAGACAGACAAGCGGCCTTACATCATCATCGACGCTCCAGGTCACAAGGAGTTCCTCAAAAATATGATCACCGGCGCGGCGAGCGCTGATGCGGCCGTACTCCTCATCGCTGCGAATGAAGGGGTGCGCGAGCAATCGCGGCGGCATGGGTACCTCCTTTCGCTGCTCGGCATCACGCAGGTGGTCGTGGCGGTGAATAAGATGGATCTCGTTGATTACAGCGAGGAGACGTTTAACGCCGTTGTCGCGGAGTACAAGGTTTTCCTCAAACAGATCGGTCTCGAAGCGCGCCATTTCGTGCCGATCTCGGCGCGCAACGGCTTCAACGTCGCGAGCGCCGTGCCGGCTGAGATGCCCTGGTACACGGGTCCGAGCGTGACGGATCTTCTCGATTCCTTCGAGTCGCCGAAACCCGTCCACGACATGCCTCTGCGCTTTCCGGTGCAGGACGTATATCGTTTTGATGATCGCCGCATCATCGCCGGGCGCATCGACACGGGGAGGTTGCGGGTCGGAGACACGCTCATTTTTTCGCCGAACAATAAGACCAGCACGGTTGCGAGTTTTGAAAACTGGCACGGCGAGGCGAAGACCGAGGCGTTTGCCGGCGACAGCGTGAGTATCACTCTTACCGAGCAAATTTTCGTCGAGCGCGGTCACGTCGCTTCGCATGAGGATGACGCGCCGATCGAGTCGAACCGGTTTCACGCCAGGCTTTTCTGGATGGGCAAACGGAACCTGACGATTGGCGAGCGGTATAAACTCAAGTTGGCCACACAGGAACTCGAAGCCGAGGTCGTTTCCATCGAGAAGATCATCGACGCATCGACTCTCGAAAACGTCGCCCAAGGTCGAAACTACATCGCGCGGAATGACGTTGCGGAGATCACCATCCAGACGCGCGGCGCGCTGGTCATGGATAACGCGGACCGGAATCCGCTCCTTGGCCGCTTTGTCATCGTCGATCAGCGCAACGTGGCCGGCGGCGGCATCATCTTCGGCGGCACTTACACCGACCGCACGAAGGTAAAGTCGCAGAATATCTTCTGGAGCGAGGGCACCGTGACCGGCGCGAAACGCGCGCTGCGTAACGGGCACAAGGGCGCAGTGGTGTGGCTCACCGGCCTTTCCGGTTCAGGGAAGAGCACCATCTCTCAGGCGCTCGAGCGCGAGCTTTTCAACATGGCCATGCACACCTACGTGCTTGATGGCGACAATGTCCGCCATGGCCTTAACTCCAATCTCGGCTTTTCGCCGGAGGATCGCGTCGAGAATATCCGCCGCGTCGCGGAAGTCGCCAAGCTCATGGCCGATGCTGGGTTGATCGTGATCACGGCCTTCATCTCGCCTTACCGCCACGATCGCCGCCGCGCTCGCGAGATCGCCCTGGAGGCGGGCGTGGATTTCATCGAGGTTTTTGTCGATGCGCCTGTCGAGGTTTGCGAGCAGCGCGATCCGAAGGGGCTCTATAAAAAGGCCCGTGCGGGTGAGATCAAGGAGTTCACGGGGATCAGTGCGCCGTATGAAGCGCCCGCCGATCCTGAGTTGCGCGTCGACACGAGCAGCCAGTCTCTCGATGAGTCGGTGGCAGCCGTCATCGAGTATCTTCGGCCACGACTCAGGGCGGAAGCATCGCCCGAGATATAGCGGCGGGGGTGGTTCCGCGCTATGGTGAAGAGCCATGCGTTTTCTCCCATTCCTGATCGCCCTCGCACTCTCCGCTCGTGCGGCGGTGCAGGTCGATGTCGGCGCCGCCGTCGATAACGGGCTCTCCACCGGCGCCGGTGGCGAACTCGCGATCGGCAGTGTCGTGCGTGTCGGCCGATTTGATATCGCGGACGGAGACGTCGCCGCGCACTCGAACGATCCAGCGTACCTCGACGTCCACTTCACGGCTTTTGGCACGGCGAAAATCGGTGACGCATTCGGCATCCCGGGCCACTTCGAAAAGCTGCTGTCCAACGCGAACTCGGACGCCCTCGGCTTTGCGCATCAGCAAATCGCGATTTGGGTGTTGCGCGCCGCCGACAACGCGACCGCCACGACCACGGCCACCGAACACGGCGTCTTTTACAGCACCGCCGGCAACTGGTTGTTCCCCGCCAACGGGGACATCCCGAACACCACGAGCATCGACCTGACCGATCTCACCAATGCCGCCGGAACCGCGCTAAACGGCAGCGCGCGAGTTGTCATCGGCGCTTTCCCGCGCGGAACAAGCAGCGCCACCAACGCGCCCAATTTCGGCTTGGCGCCGATCCTCCGTGGCATCCCGACGTGCACGACCAAACCCGCGACCGACATCACCCCGACCACCGCCAAGCTCCACGCGGCGGTCGACGCGATGGGACGCGCCACGACGGTGACTTTTACCAGTGGCGGCAGCGTGCTCGGCACCGTCTCGGCGGGCAGCGCGCAGGGAAAAGTGGATGTTTCTCTCTCGCTGACGGGCCTCGCGCCCGAGACGACGTTTACCGTCCAGGCTAAAGCGACGAACGCGGCGGGCAGCGCGAAGGGAGGGGCGGTCTCATTCACGACGCCGAACGCCCCGCGCACGAATGGGGTCACCTTCGATCCGCTCGCGCGGGTCGGCGGCGGCGTGCCAAACGAGGTGGGGAGCACTATCGTCAGTTTCGGAATCCCGTCGATTCGCGGGCCGGGTTGGCTCGCGAAAGTGGCCACCGGCAGCGCTTCCGATCGCGCGATTTTCTCGGGTGATCCTGCCGTCCGTCGCGTGACCGTCGGCTCGCCCGCCGCCGATCTTTCCACCCTCCGTTACGCGAGCATCGACGATCCGGTTTTCGCGGACGACACGCACTTCGCCTTTGGCGCGCGACTCAGCGGAACGGGCGTGAACGCGACGAACGAGCGAGCCATCTTCTCGAACGCTTTCGGTTCACTCCGTCTTTTGGCGCGGGCAAACGCGCCCGTCGAGGACATCCCCGGCGCGAAGTTCGAGAGTTTTTCCAGCCTCGCCATACCTTCGACGCAAGGCGCCGTCTTTCTTGCGAAGCTGAAGCAAGGGCCCGGTGGTGTGGATAAAACCAACAACGTCGCCTTGTTCGTCGAGAGGAGCGGCGGAGCCACACTCCTCCTGCGCAAAGGTGGCTCCATTAGCGCGGGCGGGCAGCCTCGCACCATCCAAACCTTGCGCGTCCTCATCGCGCCCGCGGGCAGCCCCGGTCATCCGCGTTACGACGCCACCACCGGAGCGTTTTATGGCGCCATCACGTTTGCCGATACCACCGAGGCGCTCATCACTCTCGACAACACCGGCGCGCCGCTCGTTGGGTTAGCCACCGGCGACAGCACTCCGACGGGTGTGAAAGTTCTTACCTTCGGCCAACCCGACTTGCTCGGCGGTCAGCTCGTTTTCCTCGGCAGTGTCGAGCCTTCCGGAGCTGGCGCACCGGTCACGGCGGTTGTCGGGTCAGATGGTGGCATCGTGGCGCGCGTTGGCGGCACGGCGCCAAATAGTGGCGGTGGACAATTCAAGAGTTTCAAGGACCCGATCGCCGCCACCATCGGCGCCACGCAACGTCTCGCCTTTCGCGCCAAGCTCAAGGCCGCGCCCGGAGTCAATGACGCCAACGATGAGGGGATATGGGAGCAGACCGGCCCGAGCGGCGCGGGGCTCGCGTTGGTCGCGCGGGAAAAAGGCATCGCGCCCGAGGCGGGCGGCGCTAAGTGGGCGCGACTCCAGAGTCTCGCCTACCTGCCGGAGCGCGGCCCGATCTTCACGGCCACTCTCATCGTCGGCACTGGGAAAGTGACTGCCGCCACTGCCGCGGGTTTGTGGGGTGCCGATGGCAGCGGCACGCTCCGTTGTTTGTTGCGCACGGGGGATCAACTCACCGTCGGCGGGACTCCCCGCATCGTGAGCGGCTTCAGCATCCTGGGCACCGTCCCGCGCACTCCTGCGCAAGGGCGCGCCGTTGCAGTCGGGAAAGCGCTCGCGCGTGTGAACTTTGCGGACGGCACTACCGCGCTCATCGCCATCTCGATCCAGTAACCGAAGCCGGCCGCGAACTTGTGTCGGATTCACGATTGCCCGAGTCCTGCCTTTTCGCGATGGGATGAGTGTCGTGAAAATCTTCCTCCTCGCGGCAGCCGTTGTTCTGCACCTATCGCGCGCCATAGCGGCCGAGCCCGAATTCCGTGCCGCGTGGGTAGCCACCGTTTTTAATATCGACTGGCCCTCGAAACCCGGCCTGTCTGCCGACGAGCAAAAGGCCCAGTTTCGCGCCCTGCTCGACCGCGCGGCCGAGCTGAAGCTCAACGCCATCCTCCTCCAAGTGAGGCCCGCCAGCGACGCGTTGTACGCATCGAAGATCGAACCATGGTCCCAGTTCCTAAGCGGGACGCAGGGCGTCTCGCCGGGGTATGACCCGCTCGAATTCGCGATCACCGAAGCGCACGCCCGTGGCATCGAACTGCACGCGTGGATGAATCCCTTCCGCGCATCCGCCAGCGCCGACACCACCCTTGCTCCGAACCACGTCGCCAAGCTGCATCCCGAGTGGGTTCGCCGATTCGGCACGCAGCTCTGGCTCGATCCGGGCGAGCCTGCCGCCCGCGACTACGTCATCTCTGTCATGAGCGATGTCGTCCGCCGTTACGCTGTCGACGGGTTGCATATCGACGACTATTTCTACCCATATCCAAAGCCGGGCCTCACGTTTTCGGACGATGCGACTTTCGCGCGGCATGGCGCTGGGAAGGATCGCGGCGATTGGCGGCGGCAGAATATCGACCGATTCGTCGAGACCATGTATCGCAGCGTCAAAGCGATTCGACCAAACGCCCGCGTCGGCATTAGTCCTTTCGGCATCTGGCGACCTGGAGTACCCGAGGGGATCGAGGCTGGGCTGGACGCTTACGGACAGCTCTTCGCGGATTCTCGGCGGTGGCTCGCCCAAGGCTGGTGCGACTACCTTGCGCCGCAGCTCTACTGGTCGATCCAGCCTGGGAAACAGTCCTTCCCGGCTCTCCTGGAATGGTGGCGTGCGCAGAGCAACGGCAAGCCGGTATGGCCCGGCATCGCCTCCGACCGGATTGGCGCCGCGAGGCCGGCGCAGGAGATCGTCGAACAGATCGCGCTTACGCGGAAAGGGACGACTTCACCGGGCCACATCCATTGGAGCATGAAAGCGCTTTTGAAAAATCAGGGAGGCATTGCCGATAAACTCCGGCTCGGTCCGTATGCGGAAAAGGCGCCTAAACCGTAGATGCGCCGAATGGGTGCATCCAAATGCAGCCCGGCCCTGCGGGAAAAAAAACTGGCCGCTACACCCGCCATCCATCATCGATCCCGGCATGTGAAACTCTTGCGCGGGAGGTGCTAGTGGATGAAAGGCGGGCGCGTCCCGCTTCCCAAAATCCACGAATAAACGTCCACCATCGCGCGGGCGACTTTTGGCCACGAGTATTCCTCCTCTGCTAGCGCTCGTCCACGGGCACCCATTGCCTGGCGTCTGGAATCGGCCATCGCGAATAGCTCCATCAACGCGCCAGACGCGTCGGCTGCGATTTGAATCGCGGCGCCCGTTTCAAATCCCCGCGGGAGGTTGCATTCCGGCGTCATCAGGACGGGAAGGCCACTCGCCCAGGCTTCCAGGACCACGAGCGGAAGGCCTTCGCTAAAAGAGGGAAGAACGAATGCGTCGGCGGTTTGATACGCCGCCGTTCTCGCCTGGCCAAACTGCGGGCCGATGAAATGCACGGTGTCGGTGATTCCCAATTCGCTGACGCGTTGCTTGAGGTCCGACTCATGCCCGTCCTGGTCCCATCCTGCGATGACGAGATTCCATTCCGCGTTAGCTCGCGCCCATCCCGCGAGGAGCGGCATCAATCCCTTCTTCGGGTGAATACGACCGAGGTAGAGCAGCGATTTTCGACCGTTTGCGTTCCACAGCGGAGGATGGGTCGTCACCGGCTGGGGTAAATCCACGCCGTTTGGGATCAGACAAATCGGATTCTTAAGACCATACGCTCGGATCGACCGGACTTCCGCGAGTGTCATTGCCTGGAGACAGGCTGCATTCTTGAGTGCTGCCCGCTGAAAGAGGAGTGCGGCCGCCCGCTTTTTCCAACGCGAATTGCGAATGGCCCACGCATCGAGCATCCCATGAACTGAGATGATATATGGGCGATTTTTGCGGCGCTGCGCCCACCGGGCCAGCAGCGAAGGGCATGTCCAAAGTCCATGCACGTGACATAGATCCGGCGCGAGCAGATCGAGTTCCTGAGCATATTCGGGGCTGTAACCGAAGCTGCGCGGATAGCGCGGTGCGAACAGACGCGGCTTCAGCGGCTCCCACGACGCTCGATCGTCTTCGCTCGCGGAATCCTGGGTGCCTAAAACTTCGACGCCGCCTTCGTTTAGAATCGCCACCTCTTGAGCGAGGCGCCGTGCGACTTCCGAGACACCTCCGTTTCGCCTCGATATCGAGGTATTTAAATACGCGATCTTCACTGTCGTAGGGGGAGTTTGAGTGACTCGAAGTAAAGGGATTCGTAAGCCTCGGCCATCGTGCGGAATGAAAACTCGCGCTCGATCAAGAGGCGCGCCTGGGCGCCGATGGTGGCAAGGTCGGCGGGATGTTTGAAGGCGTCCATCCAGGCAGTGTTCGCGCGAATCGCGATGGAATTGGATGAATTCAAGAACGGCATCTCGGTCAATAGATTCTCCGTGATGGCGCACGGAAGGGACGCGGACATGGCTTCCAATATTGCCAGCGGCAATCCTTCAAATTCCGCCACGTGCATCAACCCGTCGCCCGCGGCCAGAAATGGCGCGACGTCGGCCTGCCATCCGACCCGCTGGACGATGCCTTCCATCTTGTGCTCGCGTACCCAGAGGTCCCATTCCTTTCCCAGTGGACCATCCCCGATCCACACGAAACGTGCATGCGGTAGCGCCTGCGCGAGTTGCGCGGCGCGATCGAGAAAATGCATCGGTCGCTTCTGCGGGACGAGTCGTCCGACCGCTAGGACGAGCATTCCATCTTCGTTGATTCCGAGTTCCGCGCGCTTCGCCGCGCGAAGGGCGGCTCGTTGTGCAAGGTCGAACAGTGGCACCCCGTTCACGATCGTTCGCTGCCCGTCTCGTGTGCCGAGAAAACGTTCCAGATCGCGGGCGCGACTTTCGAGAACGGTCACCAGCATTCCGCGGTATTTGCGTAGCGCGCGTCGTGAGACGAAATCCCGGATTCCAGCGAACCGAGCTTTTAGGAAATCCGCCGACTGGCTGATGTGAATGGTGCAGACGCTCGGGGTGTCGAGCCGCTGCGCTGCGTTGAGCAAGTCCAGGCCATCTTCGAGGTTTTGCTTGTTGATGTGGATGATGTCCGCTCCGGCCCGGCGCCATTCGTCCGCGACTTTTCGGGCAGTCGCGCCGTCAAGGCTGGCTGCGATCGAGCGGCCCTTCCGATCGTAGGTGTTTTGATATCTCGAACGCGTCACCTTTCCAAACTTCGCAAAGGCGTCGGCGACTTCGTTCATCCGCTCGTGATCCGAAACCCATAGCTGGACTTCATGACCCCGATCAACGAGCGCTCGGCCGAGGTAGAGAAGATACATTTCGCCACCCCCGCGAGAACCTGAGCTGCTGCTGGCGAAGAGGATCTTCATGCGCTGACGGTTGCCCGGATGACTTCGACCCATTTTGCCGCGCCAGCGTCGGGCGTCCAGTCCCCTGCTTTCCGTCGGGAAGCGGCGCCCCAAGCTACGGCTAGGGGTGGATTTTCAGCAAAGCGTCGCATCGCGGCGACAAGGCTTTCGCCGTCGCCGGAACGGAATGTCACGCCGTTGACGCCATCTTCGATCAGGTCGTGGGCCGCGCCCACTGCATCCGAGCAAATCAACGCGAGTCCCGCTCCGAGTGCCTGATTGACCACGACGCCCCAACCGTCATGGCGACTCGGCAAAACCATCACGTCGGCTTGGGAGAAGAGCTGCGGCAGATCTTCCGGAGCTTGAAAGCCTTGGTAGGAGATCCGCGAACGCGTGGCCGCCGGCAGCTTCGAAATCTCCGCGTTCATCGCGTCGGGTCGTCCGATCAGCAAAAGTTTTACGCCGGGATATTCACGCGCCACGCGATCAAACGCTTGCAGCAACACATCGACCCCTTTGCGCGCGATCATTTGCCCGCAAAAAAGAAATGTGATCTCGTCGGCATCGCGGATCGGCCGCGGAGCATCACCAAATGCCTGGAGGTCGCAGTGGTATGGGATGTTGAAAATGCTAGCGGCTGGAAAACGGCAGGCGTAGTCGGCTTGGGCGAGTGTGCCGATGGCGACGAGTGCGTCCGCGCCATGCAGTGGCGCAGTGAGGAGTCGGTGCAGCCATGACGAACCACGCATTCGTTCCGCCCAGAATACCCAGCGGCAGCGGCGTTTGGCCGAGCGCATCCACTTTTGCGCGGCGGTGGACATGTAATTATTGATGATGACTAGATCAAAGTCGCCTGCATCGGGAAGGCCGCGGTTCACGTGCCAGCGTACGGTGCCGGCCCGCAGCCAAAATCCCGGAAGCACTTTTTCGTAATCGGCGAGCAGTCTCTCGGGCCAAGGGGAGTCTGGCGCAGAGGCTTCCAGATAAAAAACGTGAAAGTCTAATTCGGGCCGGCGCGCGAGTGCCGCAAAAAGGTCGCGCTGGTACGGAGAGGGCACGACGCTGAGCACTGCGACTCGGATGCGGCTCATCCTTTTCGCGGCGGCCATCCGCCGTGGTCTGTGCGAGCGTCTTTTTGGTCCTCGCGCTTGCCGAGAAAATAGGCGCCGAGCAGGATGGCGGTGAGGGTCGGCAACATAGCCGTGGTGAAGACAAAGATACTGCGCATGGAAATCACCGCGGTGAAAAAACCCGAGGCGTAAATGAGGATGCCAAATTGCGAGTTGTGCGGGGACGCGAGCCGATTCCACCACGCCATCAACGCCCCGAAGGCGATCCCCATCGCGATGACAGCCATGACTCCGCCGGCCATGTACGCTTCACCGACAAAACTCGCTGCCACGGTCCACGCCCCGTTGGATCCCGCCGTATCCTCGAGTGAGGAGGACAGGCCTTCCGGTTTGTTTTTCCAAATTGCGCGCGGTATCGGTCGGATGAGGGCGATGTAAGGCACTTCCCACCCGAGGAAATCGTGTTTGCTCGGGAACACGTTCACGATTTGGCTGATGGTGCCGAGGTTGAGATCCACCTGCATGTGGCGGTCAGGATCTTCCATGAATCCTGCGGCCGGCATCTCGCCTTTCCAATAGGCGCGCAAGCCGATGTCGCGAAATTTTAGCATGAAAACGGTCGAGACGAGCATGACCGCCGCACAAGTTCCCCCGAGGAGGATGAGTTCCAATTTACGTTCGCCTTGAAGAGCAAAGGCGTAGCCGATCAATACGGTCAGCAAATACGAGAAGAACAGATTTCGAGTGCCACTCGAAAAGCCGTAAAACAGAACCACGGCGAGACCCACGAATACCGTCGCCAACTGGAATTTTGTGTAGTTGTTGCGACGCGCGAGGATGATCCCGGCGAGCGGTGGGATCAGGTAAAGGAGCATGCTCAACTCGACGAGAAGCGCCTTCCAGTCCCCGAGCCGGCCACGTTGCCACGGTTGTGCGAACCGCGGCTCGACCCAGTATTCGAGGACAAGGAGGACGTTCCAATGCACTGCGATGAGCATGTGGAGAAATCCAAGGAACATGGCGCTCCAAAACAACGCGAGGAGCCAGAATCTCGGAACAGGTCGCCTGAGAATGCCGCTGAGTGAGTGTTCGCCGGTGCTCGAAAGGTGTCTTCCGACGGCGAGCGCTCCAAAGCCCCAAAGACAAATGTGGACCGCGGCGATCGTGGACGCGGGGTCCGTCACGATGTCGAAACGAGTGGGTCGAAATAGAAACTCGAAAAGAGTGAGGAAATAAAATGCGACGATCGACAGAAGGTCCGCGCGGATCAGATTGCGAATGCCGCCCGAATGGAGATCAAGAGCGACGCTAACGGCCAGACCGATGCCGACTCCGACCGCGGCGAAGAACGCGATTCCCGTCGGCGTGGTGCCGGCGAGGAGGAGCCCCGTCACCAGCAAACTCGCGAGCAACGCGAGCGTGCCCATGAGGGAAGCGGCTGGTTTCCGCCACGCGGTCGAGCGCGGTGGATGCGTGGCGGGCTGTTCCGGGGGTCGTCGCCACGCGGGTGGTTTATGTGGGTTTTTAGGACGTTGAATAGCCATGCTTCAGACGCTCGCGTGCAATGCAATCAGCCGTCGGGCGGGCTCTGTCCAGAGCAGGGATTCGGCCACGTGGCTGGGATGCTCCGCCCACCACGCGAGTTCCTCGGCAAGGAGGGCGGGACTACGTGCGGGGAAGATGCTGCCATTCTCGCGATGCCGTACGAGATCCCGACCACCCACGCGATCGCTGACGATCGCCGGCAGTCCGCAGGACAACGCCTGCGGCACGACGAGTCCGAACCCTTCCTCCAAAGACGGCAGTACGAGAACTGATCCGGCGCGGAACGCATCTGCGAGCGCGGTTTGCGGGACCGCGCCGTAAAAATGCAGAGGAGTGGCCCCACGATAGGCCGCAATATCCCGGTCCACTTCGGGAGCGACGCCGCCATAGAAATCGACGCGCCAGTCGGGCTTTCCAGCGAGTTCCAAAGCATCGAGGAACGTTTTGACTCCCTTCCTCAATCCGGCCTGGCCTGCGAATACGATCCGGAATCCGTCTGGCCGCGAACCGGCATCCGCGTGGAAGACACGAGGATCGGCCCCGTACGGTGCGACCCAAATGCGCCGGGGGTCGATGCCGCTCGCGATGAGTTGATCGCGGACGACGGCCGAAGCCGCACAATGCCATTCAGCGAGCGCATACTCTTCGTCTTCCCGGGCGAAGTAGGCCGCGTCGTAGGGGCAAACGTCTGCGAGCCGCAGACCGACTCGCGCATACTCGGGCTCCATGATTTTGACCCAATCGCGCACCGGGCCGGTTGCGTGATTCAGAACGGTCTTCGCGCCGTTTCGCCGTGCCGCGCGAAACGTGTGCAGAGCCTGTCCGGGCATCGCGTGAATGAAATCGCAATCCTCCAGATGACGTCCCACCCAGCGGTCGAAGCCGTGGTCCTGCCACAGGAATAAACTCCGCGTGCTCGGCCGCAGCCGTGCAGGGGCGAATTTAAGCAATCCGTAGACGACATTCGTGCGGAAGCTGTGGTTGCGGATCGCGACGCGGTCCGAATCGGGCAACTTCCATTTCGGGTAGCCGGAATAATAACAACCGAGAGCTCTTTCGCGCGCCAGCTCGACGGCCAGCGGATACAAATGGCACGGGTTTGTAGCGGAGATGGAAATCTTCATTCCGATTCCCCCCAGCATGGCACTGGCTCGCGGACGAGGCGCATCCAGGCGAGATAGTTTGTCCACGGGAGCGGTTCGCGTGCGGAGAGGCAGCGAGGGATGCCTGCGAGTGCGGCGCACCACCATTTCGGCTCGTTTAAGACCCAGGGCATGCCCCGGCTGAAAGCATATCGGAACTGGCGTGCCGCGCGGAACAACGCGACGGCGAATAGCTGAGGCGCCGGACAGCGCAGCAGGATGCTCCAGAATTCATTGCGCGCGTGTCGATGGTGCGTGCGGATTTCGTTTCGCTGGGCGGGCGTGAAGTGGTGCCGGATCGTCAGGGTCGTTTCGTGTCGGACCTGCCAGCCGGCGCACACGCAACGCAGCGCAAAATCGGGTTCTTCGTAGGCGTGGAAAAAGAACTGGGGATACGCGCCGAGTTCGACGAACGTCGCCCGTCGGATCATGGCGCCCGAGTTCGCGTAACTTCCCACGAGCTGCGACGGACCGAAGTCGGCGGCATCCAGTGTCGCCGGGAACTCGTCGGTTCGCTGCGGGAATGAGAGCACGGCGAGCCGAGGGTGCTTCGCGAAGATGGCGGAGGCGCACGTCAAAAAATCGATTTCGATCGGGTGACTGTCGTCGTCGAGGCTGAGGAAGAATTCACTTCGACAGGCGACGGCCATCTCATTTCGCGAAGGGATCGACCCGAGCGGGATTTGGTGTTCGATCACGTGCACGCGCGGATGTGCGGTGCGGAGAAACTCGGTCGTCCCATCGTCGCAGCCGTCTGCCGTGACGATGATTTCGTCCGGCTGAGGTGATAAGCGCGCGAGCGCATCGAGAGTCCGCGCGAGGTCGGCGCGGCGATTGTGGGTGGTGATGCAAATGGCGATGCTCACGCGTCGATTTTCCTCAGCACCCGAGCCGGCACGCCGACGGCGATGACACCGGGCGGCAGTGAATCGGTGACGACACTTCCAGCGCCGACGACGGTGCCGTCGCCGATGCTCACTCCTTTGAGCACGGTGACGTGCGCGCCGATCCAGCAGCGCGCACCGATGTTCGTTGGCTGCGCGATGAGGTCTCCGTCGGCCGGCGCCGCGCCGGGAGCGACGGCGTGATCGTGATCGGTGATGTAGCAGAACGGCCCAATCATGGTTCGCTCGCCGATGAGGATCGAAGCGCACGCGTCGATCATCGTGTGGCGGTTGACGTAGGAACGTGCGCCGATTTCGATGCGGGCCTCCGGCGCCGTGGCGAGGAGCGTCACACCCCGATCGAGCGCGACTCCGTCATGCAGGATCACCGAGGTCGGGTGTCGGCGGATCTCGATCGCGCGCAGCGAGACGTGGCCGCGGATTTTCACGCCGAGGATCCGGTAAAACGCGATGCGGATGCGTGAGGCGATTCCTTCGCAAAGACGGACGATCATGCGAGAGATCGATAAAGTGCCAACGTTCGTTCCGCAATCTTCGGCCAAGCGACTTCTTCCGCGCGTCGCCGTGCCATGTCGGACATTTCCGATCGCAGCGCGCGCGAAGCGGAGAGTCGCCCGAGCGCGGCCAGCGGATCGCCCAACAGCGCGCAGCTCGGGTCCACGTATTCCGGAATTCCCCCGACCGGCTCGGCGACAATCGGGAGCCCGCAGGCGAGGGCTTCGAGCACCACGTTGTTGGCGGTGGCCTGTTCGGCGATGTGCAGCAGGCACGAGGCTCCCTGATATTGGGCGAGCAATTCGCCGTCGCTCAGACCGCTCCGGAAGCGGACATTCCCGAGGCCGGAAAAGTGTCCGGCAGCCGGGGGCGGGCCGACTATTTCAAAACGAATGCCGGGCAGAGCCCCGCAAATCTCGCGTAGCAGGCGAAAGTCGCGGCGGTATCCGCCGACGGAGAGTGCGACGAATTCGCCGTTTTCTTGGCGCCGGTCGGGAAGGAAGTAGTCGGTGTCGACGCCGTGGGGGAGAAAGTGAATGCGATCGTCGGGAACACCGGCTGCGCGGAAGAACGGTCGTTGCGTTTCGCTCATCAGGATGATGGCTGCGGCCCGGCGCAGGCGAGCTGGGTGGCGGATCACCAGGGGAAGCATGTCGGCGCAATTGTGAACCGTGGCCACGAGCCGGTGGCGACTCGGGTCCATCGCGAGATCGAGAAAGCCAAGGTCGCGGTCGCACCAGAGGTAATGAACGATCCCCTCGAACCCGGAGCGGAGCCGGCGCCACGCGGCCAACTCCATATCCGCGCAACCCGCGAGATACCAGGATGTGAACGCGAATCTCCGGGCCGCTCCGGCCGCGAGTCGCCGCCAGCCTTTGCTATCCGCACGCGGCGCGGTGATCCGCTCGGCGTCTGGTAGATATTCGGCGAGGAGGTGATATCCGGATCGGCGCGCGAGTTTGGCGTCGATCGTCGAGAGCAGCAGATGCGGGGGCGGCGCGGTCATCGAATCCATCGGCCGATCCGCTCCGCATTGGCGAAGCCGAAAAGTTGCACCATCAGCCGATAGCGCGGCGGCGCGGCCGGGCCCTCAAGTCGAATGAGCCCATTCACGAGACGTTCGGTGTGATATTCCGTGGCGGCGGCGAGATCCGTCTTTGCGAAGGTGCGCGACATTTCGAAGCAAGCGATCCCTGCGGTTCGTTGATGTTTGCCGGTCCATAGATCGTGCTCCTCCATCCACAACCGAAGGTGGTCGATCAACGCGGTTTTGACTTCGATGACCTGGCGAGGATTGCGTCGGCAAAGCGTTTCCTCGGACCAGATCCGATAGACGGCGTGCGGCGTCGGCGCGAAGGCGAAACGCAAGTGCGACTGAAGTGCGCGGGCGTAAAGTTCGTGCTCCTGGCAGCAGGGCTGGTCTTCTTTCCAGCCGCCGAGTGCTTCGAGTGCGGCCTTGCGCCAGAGCGCGCCGCCGGTTTGGGGGAGTTCCCAGGTGAGCCATTGCAGATAAAGGTCGCGCGATGGATCAAGCGCGCTCGCCGTTCGCTGCACGACCTCGAAACCGCGCCAGGTTTCCCACCACACCGGGCTGTAAATGATGTCAGCCTTCGAGCCTCCATTCGCCTCCGCGAGCTGCGTGGCGATCTTCTCCGGTTCGAGAGAATCGTCGGCGTCGAGGAACTGCATCCATTCGCCGCGCGCTTCGCGAAGCGCGATGTTGCGGGCGTGTGGCGCACCTTGATGGTCGATTTCGTAAAAGCGGATTCGGTCGGCGAATTCGCGCGCGATGGCGGGGGATTCGTCCGTCGAGCCGTCGTCGACGACGATGACTTCCACGGCCGGGTGCGTTTGCGAAAGGGCGCTTTGGATCGCGCCGCGCAGCCAACGTGCGGAGTTGAAGCAAGGGATGCCGATCGTGACGAGGGGGCTCATGGCGCGGTCAGCCTGCGGTGCCAGACTTCGTAAATCCAGAGCGCGTAAAAGGTACGCGAGCCGTCCCACGCGCCATTTTGAAAATCGGACCAGGCGGCGCGGAGCATCGATGGATCGAGATGGAGCGCCGCCTGCGAATCCGCAGCGAAAAGCGCAGCTTCGATCTGCTCCCGCAGCGGACCGCGGAACCACTGGGCGAGAGGGACGGGAAATCCCTTCTTCGGACGGTCGAGTGACTCGCGGAGTTTGCCGGCGAGCGTATGGCGGAGGATCGCTTTTCCGGGCCCGCCGGGAGGCAGCTTGAGTTGGGTGGAGATGCGCGCGGCGAGTTCCGCGATGCGGATGTCGAGGATCGGGGTGCGGAGCTCGATGGACGCCCCCATGCTCATCTTGTCGGCCTTTTGCAAAAGGGATTCGGCGAGTTGCCAGTCGAGATCGAGGGTGAGTAATTCGCTGAGCGCGTCGCGCTGAGGGCGGCAGGTGCGGCTCGCGATTTCTTCCGCGCGGCGGCGCAGACGCC
The DNA here is from genome assembly GCA_043735935.1 of Chthoniobacteraceae bacterium. Classification (GTDB taxonomy): domain Bacteria; phylum Verrucomicrobiota; class Verrucomicrobiia; order Chthoniobacterales; family Chthoniobacteraceae; genus JANLQB01. The sequence goes on along the minus strand of JAYTDO010000342.1, from coordinate 5,233 downwards.
GGAGTTGATCGGGCCCGAGTCCGCGGGGATGCCGGACATCGCCGGGAAAACCCTCGATGCGTAGCGTCACCGTCTCACTGCCGCGGGTGTGGTGCGCGCGGGTGATGAAACGCTGCCAGCGCGACGAGGGTGCGGCGGAGTCTTCCCGGGGAAGGAGCGAGGCGAGGGAGCGCAGGCGGTCGGAGCGCTCGAGCGTGGTGAGCATTCCGGTGTAGCGGGCTTCGTATCCGGCGAAAAGCTCGTCGGAGCCTTCGCCGGAGAGCAGCACTTTGACGTGCTCGCGGGCCAGTTTGCAGACATTCAACACCGCGAAGCACGCCGGGTCGCCGAGGGGTTCGTCGAGATGCCATGCGATCGTGTCGATATCGCGCCCTAGGTGTTCGGCGGTGAGTTCGAGCGTGTGATGCCGGGATTTGATTTCGCGCGCGGTCTCGGCGGCGCCGAGGAGTTCGGAGTCCTCCGCGCCGAAGCCGACGGTGAAAGTCTGCATGGCGCCGGATTGAAGCTCCTGCGCGTAAGCAGTGATGATGCGGCTGTCGAGACCACTGCTCAGGAGCACGCCGACCGGGACGTCTGCGCGAAGGTGCAGTTTCACCGAATCTGTGAGTGCCGCGTCGAGCGCGGCGATGGCGGGCTCGAGCGCGAGGAGATCGGGTGGTTCATCGAGTTGATACGACCAATACTTTTTGGGAGCGCTCGCGTTCGCGGCGCCGAGTTCCACTTTCAGGAAACTGCCTGCGGCGAGTTTATGGATGTCTCGAAAGTGCGTGCGAGGGGAGGGGAGCGAAAGCCACGAGATGTAGTCGAGATAGGATTCTGGGTCCCGCTCCCGGCTGATCCACGGGAGCGTGAGGAGGCATTTCAATTCCGAGGCAAAGGCAAACCGACCGCCAGTGCGGGTGTAATAGAGGGGCTTCTGGCCGAAGTGATCGCGGGCGAGGAGGAGGATATTCTGGCGAGTATCGAGGATGGCGAAAGCGAACATCCCGCGCAGGTGCTCGAACATTCGCTCACCGTGTTTTTCATAAAGGTGGACGAGCACTTCGGTATCGGAGTGCGTGCGAAAGGAGTGACCTGCGGCGGTCAACTCGGCGGTGAGTTCGAGGTAGTTGTAGATTTCCCCGTTGAAGACGACGCCGATGCTGCGGTCTTCGTTCCAGACGGGCTGCCAGCCGCCGTCGAGGTCGATGATGCTGAGGCGCCGCATGCCGAGGGCGAGGTCGCCGGTGACGCTGGTGCCTGAGCCGTCGGGGCCGCGGTGGGCGATGAGGCGCAGCATCGCGTCGAGCCGCGCGCGCGACTCTGCTTCGGGAAGCGATGGATCGTGAAAACCGGCAATGCCGCACATGTTGGTGCGGAATGTTTAGCGATGTCCGTGCCAGTCCGCCAGCGGCATGGCGTGAGATTTGGCGTCGCGCGGAGGTCGAGCGGCAATCGCGGCTTGCGGGAGGGAGTGTCGGATGGTTCTTTCGCGCTCGTCACATGAGCTCCGAATCCCCGCGAACGATGGTTGCCCTTCGCAATGTCACCAAACGGTTCGGCAGCTTCACGGCGGCACACGACGTTTGCCTGGAGATTGATGCTGGGGAGTTCCTCACGTTGCTGGGGCCGAGCGGTTGCGGGAAGACTACGCTTTTGCGGATGATCTCGGGCTTTGAAACGCCGACGGAGGGAAGTGTGTGGCTGGATGGGGTGGACGTGAGTTACCTGCCGCCCTACCGGCGCGACGTGAACCAGGTTTTTCAAAGTTATGCGCTCTTCCCGCATCTCAATGTGGAGGACAACATTGCGTTTGGATTGCGAATGAAGAAGACGCCGAAGAGTGAGATCGGCGACCGGGTGAAGCGCGTGGTGGAATTGGTTTCGCTCGGTGGGTTGGAATTACGAAGGCCGAGTGAACTTTCCGGCGGGCAGAGGCAGCGGGTGGCGCTCGCGCGGGCGATCGTTTGTGAGCCGAAGGTGCTGCTGCTCGATGAGCCGCTTTCAGCGCTGGACGCGAAGCTGCGGCATCAGATGCAGATCGAATTGAAGCGGCTTCAGCAGAAGCTCGGGATCACTTTCATCTTCGTGACTCATGATCAGGAGGAGGCGCTGACGATGAGCGACCGGATCGCGGTGATTAACAAGGGGAGAGTCGAGCAACTCGGCGGAGTCACGGAGATTTACCACCAACCGCGAACGACATTTGTCGCGAATTTCATCGGTCAGGCGAACATCCTTCCGGCCACGATTCAGTCCCGTGGGAGCGAGACTGCGATGGTAATGCTGGACGGAAAACTCCCGCTTAAAATCGGCACGGAGCGGATCGCAGACGATACGGAGACGCTCCTGTTGTCCATTCGGCCGGAGAAAGTGCATTTGCAGAAGACACCGATCACCGGGATCACTCGCGATAACATTTTCGAGGCGCACATTAGCGAGGAGATTTTCAAAGGTGCGACCGATCAACTGACGATCGCGACCGACAACGGTCTGGAACTCACGGTCGTGGCGGCGAACGAGAGTGCACACGAGGAAAACTTTAGCAAAGGGGACAGGGTCTGGTGCCGGCTCCATCCGCAGGACATTGTGGTGGTCAAGGAGGAGTAGGGCAGGATGATTTGCGGAGTGCTTCCACGCTGGCGGTGTGGGCTGGTTCAGTACAACTTCTGCACTTCTTATGAGCGAACAAACTCTTTGGTCCGGCACCTCCTCGCAGATGAAAAACTTCTGGATCTTCGTCGCGTGCCTGCTGGTAGTCCCGATTCCGTGGGCTTTATGGGCGTGGCTGAAAACGAAAAACTGCATCTACACGCTGACCACGGAGCGGCTCATGATCCGAAGCGGGGTGCTGAACAAGGCGACCGAATCGCTTGAGCTTTACCGCGTGCGCGATCTTCAGGTGCTTGAGCCGTTTTGGGCGCGGATATTTGGGTTGAAAAACTACCATCTCATCACCACGGACTCGACGACTCCTCAACTGGTCCTCGATTTCATCCCGGGCTCGGCGAATCTCGGTGATCATTTACGGACGCAGATCGAGGCGGCTCGGCAGAAAAAAGGTGTGCGCGAGTTTGGAATCGACTTCGAGAGTGCAGGCGAGCATTCCGGCGACGCACAAATCTCCTAATTCATGAAGCAATTTTTCTTCGACAAAGACGAGGCGGGCGGCGGAATCCCGACCCGAGATCAGGTGGCCGAGAGCGACACCTGGAATTTGACGCATCTTTTCCGAACGACTGAAGAGTGGAGCGCGATGTTCGCGGACCTGCAGGGGCGCTACGAAGGCATCTCGCAGTTCAAGGGGCGGGTCGGCGAGTCGGCGCAGACGTTGCGGGAGGTTCTGGAGTTCGACAAGTCGCTGAGCTTGAAGGTTGAGCGGCTGTACCATTTTGCCTCGCTGAAAATGGCGGAGGATTCCTCCAATGCGGAGCATCTCGCCCGCGAGGCTCAGTTGGGGAATCTGTTGACGCGCATCGGCGAGGTCGGCGCATTCGTCACACCTGAGATTCAGGCGATTGACGATGCGAAGTTCGATGCGTTTCTCGCAGACGATGTGCTGGCGGAATGGACGGTGTCGCTGCGAAGGGTCCGCCGGTTAAAGCCGCATACCTTGAGCGAGCCTGAAGAGCGCTTGCTGGCGCTTGGCGACAGTGCGTTGCGAGGGCACGATGAGACTTTCTCGCAGCTCACAAACGTCGATATGATTTTCGGACGGCTGACGGACGAGAAGGGCGAGGAGAAGGAGTTGAGCCAAAGTTCGTTTTCTTCCTTCCTGAATAAGCGCGATGGCGGCGTGCGGCAGCGGGCTTTCAAGCAGTTTTATGCGGAGTTCGACGCGCATAAATTTACGGTCGCCTCGACTCTCGCAAACTCGGTGAAAGCCGATGTTTTCCGGGCGCGCGCGCGGAATTATCCTTCTGCGTTGGAAGCGGCGCTTTTCCACGATGATGTGCCGGTGAGCGTTTACGATAATCTGATCGGCAGTGTGCGCGCGAATCTCGAACCGCTTTTCCGCTACTACGCGCTTCGCAAGAAGCTGCTCAAGCTCGATGAGATTCATCATTACGACACGTATGTGCCGTTGGTGCCAAACATCGAGACGGACACGCCGTGGGAGAAGGCCGTCGAGCATGTGATCGGCGCGCTGGCGCCGCTCGGGGATGAGTATTGCCGCACGTTGTCGGATGGTCTCGCCGCCGGGCGCTGGTGCGACCGTTACGAGAGCAAGGGGAAGCGAAGCGGCGCCTTTAGTTCGTCGAGCTACGGGAATCCTCCTTACATCCTGATGAATTATAAGGCGGACGTTTTCAGCGATGTTTATACGCTCGCTCACGAAGGGGGCCACTCGATGCACACTTGGTACGCGCAGCGAGAGCAGCGTTACCAAGATTACAATTATCCGATCTTTCTCGCGGAGGTCGCGAGCACGTTCAACGAGGAACTCCTCACGCATCATTTGCTGGCGGGCACGCAGGATCGAATGATGCGCGCGTATCTGATCAATCGCCAGATCGACGACATCCGCGGCACGGTCTATCGGCAGACGATGTTTGCGGAGTTCGAAAAGCTCATCCACACGATGGAGGAGGCCGGGGAACCCCTCACACTCGAAACCTTCCGGGCGACATATCGCGGCTTGCTCGATACGTACTTTGGACCGGATTTTGCGATCGATATCGAGCTGGAGTTGGAATGTTTCCGAATCCCGCATTTCTACAGCGCCTTCTACGTCTATAAATATGCGACCGGCATCAGCGCGGCCGTTGCTTTGAGCGAGCAGGTGCTCGGAGGAGGGGACGTGAACCGATATCTGGGCTTTCTCAAGAGCGGTGGGGCGCACTTCCCGATTCCGACGCTTCGGACGGCCGGGGTCGATATGTCGAGTCCCGAGCCGGTCGAGGCCACGCTTCGCCTGTTTGCCCGCCGTGTGGCGGAGTTGGAGGAACTGCTCGGGTGAGGACCGAGAGCGAGGAGAGGCTGCTTCTGGCGGCCCAGGGTTACTGTGAGTTGGGCATGTTCGACGAAGCGCTAGGAGAGCTGGACGAACTTCCAAAGTCGACGCAGCGGATCGCGACTTCTGTCGAGATGCGTTTGGTCATTCTCATGAAGGCGCGGCGCTGGGCGGGTGCACTTCCCGCAGCGCGCGAACTTTGCCGGGTAGCGCCGGACAGGAACATCGGGTACATCCATTACGCATTCTGCCTGCACGAACTCGGCAAGACCAACGAGGCGCGTGATGTCCTTTTGGCGG
>JAYTDO010000341.1:0-2704 GCA_043735935.1 Chthoniobacteraceae bacterium | reverse complement strand
ACGCCCGCCGGTCGTCGCCGCGATCGTCTGCATCACGGATATGTCCTGCCCGCCGTGGGGATTGATGGCGACCATCGAAACGGTGATCTTTGCGTCGACGAACGCCTGCACCAGCGCTGGCGTGGGCGGCGATGGATCGCCGTCGCTGATGACGATCGTATGTTTGACCGCGGCGTCGTTCGCCTTGAGCGCATCGAAGGCCATCTGCATCCCGGTTTGGAAATCCGGCATGTCGCCGGGCTCGGCCTGGTTGATGAGGACTGCCAGCCGCTCGTATTCGCTCGCGGGCGTGAGCGGAAAAATCCAGCCCATGCCGTTGTGCTGCGCGCTGTAGCCGTAGTCGAGGATGCCCACTTCATCCTGCGCGCCGAGCACGCGGACGCATTCCTTCGCGATGCGCTTGGCCCATGTGTTGCCCTCCGCGAATTCGCATGTGTGCAGGATGACGGCGAGCGCGCCTTTCGGCAGGATCTTTTTCTGCGTCGTATCCATCGTGACCGGCAGCGCCTCCTCGACGGCACTCCGGTGGTAGCCGCCCGGCCCGAAACTCTGCGGCCCGCCGAGCATGAGGAAACCTGTGCCCTGCTGGTAGACGGCGTCGCGCAAGGCCTGGAGCTGCACGGCGTCGAAGGCGTCGGCGGGCACGTTTGGGAAAATGACGAGGTCGTACGGCAGGAGCGAAAGCGAATCGCGTGGGAACTCGTACGCCATGCGGATCTGCACCACCCGCTCGGCCGCCTTTAGCGCGGAGACGAGCGATTCCCAATCGCGCGCATCTCCGCGGGCATCGGTGACGACGAGCACCTTGCCTTCGCCCTTCAAATAGAGATCGCCGATTGCGACGTTGTTTTCGGCCCAGCCGTCCTCACCCGCTGGCGGTTCGATTCGGGCGAGGTATTCGTAATAGCCCGGCTCGCGGAGGTAGAGCGGCAGCGTGAAACGGTTCTTCCCCGCGGCGTATTTCACCTGCTCCTCGTAGATCGTCTTTCCGTTTTCCTGGAGCGTGAGTTTCCCGCCTCCGGCGGTCAGTGCATTGAGGACGACGGACGCCTCGTAAGTCTCGCCCGCCTTCACCACGCGCGGCAGGTCGAGCCGCTCCAGCCAGACCTCCTTCTCGTAGCCGTAGCTGATCGGGAGCACGTCCACCGGCACACCGCGCGCCTTGAGTTCATCGAGCTGCGCGGCCGCAGCGCCTTCGGTTTCATTCCCGTCGGAGATGAGGACGATGCGGCTCTGATTCGCCTCGGGCAGCATCGCGGCGGCAAGGCTGAGGCCCTTCGCGAGATTCGATCCGTCGCGCGGCACCCGGGTGTTGATCGCCTCGAATGGAAACGTCGCCCGCGGTGGCAACTCGACCGCTGCATCGCGCCCAAAGACGACCAATCCCGCTTCGTCCTTCTCCGGCTTCTTCGTCACCGTCTGCATGATCCAGTTCAGCGATTGATCACTGATCTTCTCACCCATCGAGTCCGACACATCGAGCGCGTATACGACCGAAAGGGTGTCGCATTTCCGCACCGCCCGCGGCTCTGCGAGCGCCATCGTAAACGCCCCCACAAGCGCGAGCCGCACCAGCAGCGCCACCACGCCCCGCGCGCCAGTCAGCCCACTCCCGCCCGCATGATGCATCCACCAAATCCATGGCGTGAAGGCGAGCAGCGCGAACGCAGGCTTCCACGTAAAACGAAGGATCGCGCGCCATTCGAGAAACACCACCAACGCAGCGAAGACCGCGAGGAACGCGACAAGCGGCGCGACATCACGCCACGTCGCACGGCGTCGCGCGGCGGGCACGAGCTGGCGGAAGGCGCGGTAGGGAAACGAGGATTCCATGCGGACGCGGCGCATCCTGAGGCGCCGCCCTCTCGACGACAAGCCGCGCGGCGGCCAAACGTGGACGGCCGCTTAAAGTCGAAGCGTCACGAGGCGCCGGTTCTTCGTGTCCGCGACGACGATGCGTCCGCTCGAATCGACGGTGATGCCCCACGGCGTCGCGAATTCCCCGACCCCAGCCCCTGTGGTGCCAAGGCGGCCGAGAAGCTTTCCATCCGGCGCGATGCGCGAAAGTCGGCCAGCGCCGTATTCGATCACGTAAAAATTCCCGTCCGGCGCGAAGGTGATGTCGTAGGGCATCTGAAAGGCCAGCGGCTGCTCGGGCGAGCCAAGGAGCCCGAGATACTTTCCGGCATCGGAGAAGATGAGGACGCGGTTATTGATGGCGTCGGCGACGAAGATTTTGCCATCGTGCCAAGTCAGCCCTGAGGGCCGCTGAAACTGGCCCGGCGCGGTGCCGAAGCCGCCGAACGCGGTGATAAACTCGCCGTCCCGCGTGAACTTTTGGATGCGGTCGTTTCCGCCATATTCGCAGACGTAGAGGTTCTCCGCGGCGTCCTTGCAGATGCCGACGGGATATTCGAATTCGCCATTCCCCGCACCGCGTTGCCCGAAGTTTCGCAGCCAGTTTCCGTCGGCATCAAAATAGACGATCCGGTGGTAATGCGTGTCGCAAACCACCACGCGCCCGTCCTTCAGCACAACGATGCCTTCGGGTTTTCCAACGCTGACATCCAGCATCTGCCACTGCCGCAGTAGCGCGCCGGCGGCGTTGTAGATGGTGACGCGGCCGGCGGTGTCGAGCACGGCGAGTTCGTCGTGGTTCCCCATCGTCACGCTGCGCGGCGTGGGAAGCGATGGACCGGCGGGC
>JAYTDO010000340.1:0-6493 GCA_043735935.1 Chthoniobacteraceae bacterium | reverse complement strand
TTTCGGAGGGCGACTTGCCGGTTCTTCGTCGGCTGGCAAATCGTGTCGCGAAAGTGGACCTCGCTCGCAGAGCGTTCGCACCGCAGTTGCTCCACAAGTGCCCGCACATTTTCCACCGGTTGCGTCGTCTGGGAGATCACGCCGTAACGCTCGCGGATCGGGAGAGCCGCGATGTCGGCGGCGGTTTCGATCACATACGCATCGGGGAAATCGCCGATCAGCCCCATCACTTCCACATGGCCACGCTTACCGATCACGACCGGGAAACACCCCAACTGGACCAGCGTCTTCAGTTCGTCGTGTGCGTGCCGCACCAGCGGGCACGTGCCGTCCGCGACACCGAAGCCAGCCGCCCGCCAGGCGCCTCGCGCGACATCGGATGCGCCGTGCGCGGTAATCATGACCTGCGCGGTCGGCGCGGTTCCGACCTGCTCCAATGAACCCTCGCGGACCCCGCCCTTCGCGAGTCGTTCACGAACGACGGGGTTATGCACGAGTTCACCGAGGATGGTCAGCGGACCCTGCGCGGCGAGTTCCTCAGCCTCGGCGATCGCATCGCGGACGCCGAAACAAAGACCGTAGTGTTCTGCGAGATGGACTTTCATAGGCGGTAGCACATGCCCATGACCGTCCGGACGAAACTGCATTCCGACAAACGAAAGACCCGTGAATACTCGGCGCGCAAATGCACACCGTATCTTCACGAACCTCGCAATACGCCGGCTACCTCGATGGCTCTTTTTTCCGCCCGCGGAAGCGGAACAGCAAGGGCAGACCCGTCCACTCCTCTTCGTCGCGGATGCTCGTCTCTAGAAAGCGGAGGTAGCTTTCGACGAGAAGCGTGTCGTCGTTGCAGAAGACAACGATCTCGGGCACAGGCACGGCCATATGGGGTGGATGATCGGGTTGCGTGGCGTAGAGCAACTTAAATCGTTTCCCGCTCTTGATTGGTGGCGGATGCGACGTGAGGGCGGTCTGCAGCAGACGATTAAGCACCCCTGTGCCGAGGCGCTGGCGCGACGCGGTGCGCACCTTTTCGATCATTTTAAAAAGGCGCGTCATCTCGTGCAGATCCTTTGCCGAGCACATCACGAGCGGCGCGTAACTGATGAAAAACAGCTCGGCCCTCAGGTTTTCCATGAACTCGTTGAGCGCTTCCTTCCCGGCTGTTCGCTCCTTCACTAGGTCCCACTTGTTGACGGCCACCACACACGGCTTGCGGGCTTGCTGGATGAGTCCGGCGATCTTTTTGTCCTGCGCGGTGATGCCGGCGCTGGCGTCGATGACGAGACAGCAGATGTCCGCGCGCTTGATACTCGCCTCGCTGCGCATGACCGAAAACACCTCGACCGACGCAGAGACTTTGCTCCGCTGCCGGATTCCGGCGGTGTCGATGAGGACGTATTCCTTATTCCCGCGCGTGTAAGGGATATCGACGGCGTCACGCGTCGTGCCACTGATCGGGCTGACGAGCGTCCGATCGTCCTGAAGGACGGCGTTGGTGAGCGAAGACTTTCCGACGTTTGGCCGGCCAACGATGGCGATACAGACCGGCCGTTCTGGTTCCTCGCCTGCACCTTCGGTGAATTCGCGGTTCGGTAGCAACCGCTCGAGCCAAGCCACGAGCGGCAGGATGCCGAGATTGTGCTCGGCGCTGATCGCGATGGAATCGGCGAAGCCCAGCCGACTGAACTCCGCGGCGTTTGGCTGATGTTTGATGTGGTCGATCTTATTGACCGCCATGAGCAGGGGCTTTTTCGAGCGACGCAACAACTTCGCCAGTTCGTGATCGACCGGGGTGAGTCCGTCCTGTCCGTCGACGATAAAAAGGAGCACGTCTGCCGTCGACACCGCGAGTTCCACCTCGGCCCGGACCTGCTTGGTGAAATCGGCATCGACGTTGCTCCCGATGCCGCCGGTGTCGATGATCATGAACGGCTCGTTGCCGAGTTTGCACTCGGCGGTGATGCGGTCGCGAGTGACGCCCGGTTGATCGTGGACGATGGATATGCGGCGGCCCGCGAGACGGTTAAAGAGTGCGGATTTGCCGACGTTGGGACGTCCGACGATGGCGACGGTGCGAGACATGTTAGTTTTCGTGAAAGGTTTTCGGATCGCCGTGCCCCTTGGAGTGGAGTTGGTGCAGGCCTTCGACGATGCAGCCGAAACCCGAGATAGCGGTGAACAATCCGGCAAGCCACACCGGAATGTCGAGGAAATGCACATCGACGCGCCAGGAACCGATGGCAAACGTGGTGCGGAAGAGATCGAGTTGCAGCATGATCGCCGCGATGGCGATCATTTGGAGCGCGGTGGCGGTCTTGCCCGTCCAGCCCGGCTTGATCTGCACGGACCCGTTTAATAAATGCAACGTGAACGCTCCCACGACGACGATCATGTCGCGCCCGATGACGAACACCGGAAACCATACCGGGAACTCAAAGCGCCAGTTGCTGACGCTGAGAGTGATGATCGCGGCGAGTAACAATCCCTTGTCGGCGATCGGATCCAGGATCACGCCGAGGCGGCTTCGCTGATTGTAACGGCGCGCGATGTAGCCATCGAGCCCGTCGCTCGCGGAGGCGAGGACGAAGATCGCCGCGGCCGCCCAGCGCTGCCACTCGAGCGGCTCGCCCGCCAGCACGCTCCGCCCGTAGTAGATCGCCATCATCACAAACAGCGGGATCATAAAGATCCGGGTGATCGTAATTTTGTTGGCGGTGGTCATCGTTCGGAGGATGCAACGGAAATCGCTGCTGGAATGCAATCGAGGCCGCGCGCATCAATAGAGCACCTTCAGCCCCACCATGCCTCTACTCAACGTGGGCGATCCGGCCCCCAATTTCAGCTCCCTCGCCGTCGGGGGCGCGTACGACGGGCGCACCGTCTCACTCGCGGACTTCCGCGGGAGAACGCTCGTGCTTTATTTCTACCCGAAGGACGACACGCCGGGCTGCACCAAACAAGCTTGCGGGCTGCGCGACGCGTGGTCCGATTTTGGCGGCAAAGCGGAAGTTTTCGGCGTCAGCGCCGACCCGGCGGCGAAGCACGCGAAATTCATCGCTAAATACTGGCTCCCGTTTCCCCTGTTGAGCGATCCCGATCGCACCTTCATCGAGGCCTGCGGCCTTTGGGTTGAGAAGTCCCTCTATGGCCTGAAATACTGGGGTATCGAACGCACGACCGTTGTCATTGGTCCGGACGGAATCATCACGGCGATTTTTCGAAAAGTGAAACCCGCTGCCCACGCCGCCCAGTTGCTCGCTGTATTGTAGCCGGACGGAATGGTTCAGCCGACAATCGGGACTTCGTGGTAATCCAATGCCCACTCGCGCATGAACCGCACGCGCTCGGGTCGGATTCGATAGATGATGAGGTCGGGATTATCCGGCGTGCCGAGGTATTTGCGGAGGAGCGGATTACTCTCCCAAATGACCACGAGTTTCGCGGTATCGGTGAGGACTTCGGCGACTCCGGTGATGCGGACCTGGTCGTGCCGCTCGTCGAGGTAGCACAGTTCGACTCGTGGATTGGCGGCGATTTCGTGCGTCTTCCCGTAGCGGCGCAGATTGGCGACGTAGATGGTGAAACCTTCCACGCGAACAGGTGACACCGGACGCACGCGCGGCTGCTCGCCATCGACGGTCGCCAATTGGGGGAAACGCGCGGCGGCGATGACGCCCTGAGCGAGCACGACGAGTTCTTCGGGAGTGGGTGCGAATGGAGCGGGAGGAGGCATGGGATTACCAATCTTTGCTACGTAGTTTCTTCGTCTGACCGCGGCGTTTTTTCGAGTCGAGAATCCTCATCTTTAGACCCCACGGGCGTTTCGCGTTTTGCCGCCGTTTCTTTTCGCGCTCCGACTTGGCGTCCGCTTTTGCCTTCACCCGCGCCCGCTCGATGGCCGCGATCAGCCGTTCCCACGCGACTTGGCGGTTTGCAGACTGGGAGCGGGAATCCTGTACGGTGACGGCAAGACAGGTGGGCACGTGCCGAAGCGTGACGGCGGTGGAAACTTTGTTCACGTGCTGCCCGCCCGGCCCGGATGAGCGCGCAAATTTCTCCTCAAAGTCCGCCTCGTCGAGGCCGAGCGCGGCGAGGCGTGCCAATTTGATTGTCTGAAAACTCGCTGACGACATATTCGGCGGACGATGGAGATCATCATCAAACCCGACGCACAAGCCGCGAGCAAGGAAGCAGCGGGTTTCTTTCGCAGGCAGCTCCGCGAAAAACCAGCGAGCGTGCTGGGACTGGCGACCGGCGGCACGCCGCTCGGGTTGTATCGGGAACTCGCCGCGCTGCACGCAGCGGGGGCGATCGACTTCTCGAAGGTGACCACGTTCAACCTCGACGAGTACGTCGGCCTCGCGCCCGATCATCCGCAGTCCTACCGCCACTACATGACTGAGAATCTTTTCTCACGGATCAATGTGGAGAGCCGACAAACGCATGTCCCCAACGGGCTCGCAGCGGATGTGCCCATGCACTGCGAAGAATACGAAGCGGCGATCGCGGCTGCGGGCGGCATCGACTTGCAACTGCTCGGGATCGGCGGCGACGGGCACATAGGGTTTAATGAACCCGGCTCGTCGCTTGGTTCGCGAACGCGCATCAAGACACTCACGTCCGAGACGATCCGCGATAATGCGCGCTTTTTCGGCAGCGAAGCGGCCGTGCCGCACCACGTGATCACGATGGGCGTGGGCACCATTCTCGAAGCACGGCATTGCGTCGTATTGGCGACGGGGGCAAAGAAGGCGGAGGCGGTGGCCGCGATGAGCGAAGGGCCGATCACGGCGGAGGTGCCGGCGTCGGCACTGCAGTTTCATCGAAAGTGCACACTCGTCGTGGATGAAGAAGCGGCGACGCGACTCCGTCGTCTCGACTACTACCGATGGGTCTACGATCACAAACCGGAGTGGCAGCGAGTATGATCCTTCGCGACGCCCGTCTGATTTTCCCGGATCGCATTCAGCCGCGCGGCGACGTGCGGGTGGTGAGTGGAAAGATCGCAGCTATTGGCAATCTGACTCCCGAAGCCGGGGAGGAGGTGGTGGAAGTCGGCGGCCAGTTTCTCGCGCCGGGATTCATCGACCTTCACATCCACGGAGCATTGCGCCGGGATACGATGGAGGGAACGGATGAAGCCTTTGAGACGATCTGCCGTCATCACGCCGCAGGTGGGACCACGGCTCTGGCGTTGACGACGATCACCGCGAAATCCCACGAAATCCTCGGCGTGATTCAAGCGGTCGATCGTTATCGGAGCCGCCCGCGCGGCGGCGCTCAAGTCCTCGGCGTCCATGTCGAGGGGCCGTATTTTTCAAAAGAAAAACCCGGCGCACATCGGTTCGATCTCATCCGCAATCCGCAACGCGCTGAATGGGAGCCGTGGTTGAAATACGCGCACGTGATTACGCAAATGACCGTGGCGCCCGAGCTGCCGGGCGCGCTGGAACTCATCGACGCGCTGGTCGCTGCCGACATTCGCGTGAGCGGAGGGCACAGCGATGCTTGGGACGAAGAGGCGGCGGCGGCATTTGCTCACGGGATGCGGCAGGTGACTCACACGTTCAACTGCATGTCGTCCGCGCGCCGCCGCGGGCCTTACCGAGTGGCCGGACTGCTCGAGTTCGCCATGAGCGAGCCGGAAGTGCTTTGCGAAGTGATCGCCGATGGCCGGCATGTGTCGCCGACGCTGTTGCGGATGTTGTTTAACGCCAAAGGACCCGATGGGATCGCGCTGATTACCGACGCGAGCGCGGGTGCTGGTCTTGGAGAGGAAGAGTCGTTTGGCCTCGGGGAAATCCAATGTTTGGTTCGAGACGGAGTCGGGCTGACATCAGACGGTCGCGCGCTGGCGGGAAGCTGCGCGAGCATGATCCAAGTCGTGCGGGGAATGGTTCAATTCGCCGGGGCGCCGCTCTGCGAGGCGGTCCGCATGGCGACGCTCAATCCCGCACGCGCGCTGGGACTCGAAGGTCGAAAGGGCTTACTCTCAATCGGCGCCGATGCGGATCTCGTGTTGTTTACGGACGAGTTCAAAGTCACCCGCACCCTGATCGCCGGACGTTAACCTGCCTCAGGCGACGTGGAGTCATCGCCGAGAACGCGCCGTGTTTCGTGGAGATCAATGACCAGAATGATGACGGTGACTAGAATCTGGACGACCGCGACGGTTAGATACACGCCGTGAATCCCTCCAAGCGAATGCAGCGTCGCGGCGAATTTCGCGCCGACGGTCGTCGATAGATTCTGAAGGGCCATGTACGCCGTGAATTGCGTCGCGGCGACCCGCGGCCATGAGATCGTCATAAACAATGCGAAGAGCGAAACGCTGAGGACGGCGCCGAGGAACGATTCAAGGACGAGATAGGCGGTGATGAATCCGGTGTTCGGCCACCACGGCCGGGCGAAAGCGACTCCGAGCCAGAGCGCGGCGAGCGAGAGGTTCGCCGCAGTCGCGACACGACGGTGGCCGCAACGATCGGCG
>JAYTDO010000339.1:0-2187 GCA_043735935.1 Chthoniobacteraceae bacterium | reverse complement strand
TGAACCGGCGTGCCGACCGAAAGGTACGCGTCGGCGATGAATTCGAGTTTTTCGCAGGCGGCTCTCGCCTCTTCTTCGGGGCCGGAGACGACGATCCAGGAGAGCTTCATCTGCGGGACGCCGAGGACTTTGGAAATACCGCTCAGCGTGAACGTGAGTGTCTCTTGATTGGCGGCAAAGCTGTGCGCCGCGCCTTTACCGTCGGCAGCGAAGTCGAGAAACACTTCGTCGGAAATGATCGCTGCTCCCGCTCGGTGGCAGAGCCTGTTCATCGTCGCGCGCTCAGTGGGATCGACGAAGCGGCCGGTGGGATTATTGGGATTCACGACGATCACGGCTTTCGGATGTTCCGCGCAGACCTCTTCGAATGAGGCGGCGTCGAGCTTCCAACTCCCCTTTTCGTACACGGACCGGGTGCGCGACGGCAGGACGTCGTTTAGGCCCAGGATGAAATCAAAAAGCGGATAACCCGGCGACGGCACCGCGACGGCGTCTCCGGGATCCGTGAGGAGCCGGAGAAGGTGCGAATACGCTTCGCTCGTGCCCGACGTGAGAAAGACGCGCTCAGGAGAGACACGCAAACCTCGCTCCGCATAATACGCGCACACCGCTTCGCGCGCGATGAGAAGTCCGCGCGGGTCGGGGTCGTATTTCAGATTGGCGGGGTCGGAGAAAGGCGCGAGCCAGCACGCGTCGGCGTATTTAAAACCGCAGCGCGTGGGATTGGATTCGGTCAGGTCGAGTATTTTTTCGCCGCGGGCGCGTTTTTCGGCTAAAAGCGCCGAAAGAGCGTTGGACTCGGCGTTCCATTGGGCGCGGCGCGAGAATTTCAGCTTAAGACTTTACAGAGTGCCGGGAACCGGAAGCGCGCCGACCAGGAGGATCGGGCCGGTCGGCTGCACGGCGCCTTCGCGGGCTTCCAGCGTGATTGCGAACTGATCGAAATGCCCCATTGTCACTTCGGGGAGCTTGAACTGGCAGTTGCCGTTGGCGTCGGTCGTGAACGTCCCGGCGGCGAGCGGCTTGCCTTTTTCGATCACCCAAAATTCATAGGCTTTGCCGTCGGGCACGCGGTCGAGTCCCTCGCCGAGGAAGAGACCGTTGCAAGTCGCGGCATTCCAGAGGAGTGTCCCCTTCACGGGACGGCCCGCAATCGCGCCTTCGAGACGGACAATCTTGACAGCCGGATTATGGAGATACGCGAGCATCTCTTCACTGCGGGCGATGGCGATCTGTGCGGATTCCGCGGCGGCTTGAAGCGCCAGCATGCGGCCGTTGAGCGTGGTGATTTCACCGTTCATCACGGTCACGATGCCCGCGAACGCAAAACCCACGGCACCGGCGACAGCCCAAGCAAAGTTTCGGAAAGCAGGAGCGGCGATCCGAACCGGTGCCCCTTCAAACGCGATCCGCTCCATGACGGCCGTTTTCATCGCCGGAGACGGGACGGACTGGGGCACTGAGGACGCGAGCATACCGAGGGCGTCGTGCGTCCGGCGAAGATGGTCTTCGCAGGTCCCGCAGCGGCCCTCGAGGTGCGCTTTGAATTCGGCGTTTTCGGCCGTCTCCAGCGCGCCGAGAGCGTAGAGCTCGGCTTGCTCAATCCATTTATCGTGCGACATACGTCTTCTCCGTGTTGGCTTCGCCGAGAAGCTCGCGTAGGCGTTTGAGTCCCGAACGAATACGCGTCTTCACCGTGCCGAGAGGTGTACTGAGTTTCTCGGCGACTTCAGCCTGCGTGAGGCCGTCGAAATAAACCATTTCCAGCGCCTTGCGCTCATCGGGCGGGATCTTCGCCAGCGACGTCTGAGCGATCAGGCGTGCGTCAATTTTGGCGCTGTCCCGGTCCCCGAATTCTCCTTCGCGGCGCTCGGTTTCCTTGCCGAGACCCTCCACCCCTCGTACCCTACTACGGAGCGACCGCATTCGATCGATTGCTTTATTTTTCGTGATGATACTGACCCAGGCCTCAGGGACGCCGCGGCTCTTATCGTAGTTGGCGGCCTGCCGCCAAATCTGCACAAAAACCTCCTGGAGCAGGTCCTCGGCATCGGTCCGATTGCGGAGGAGGCGCATGGCGAACGAAAAGACGAAGGGGGCGAAAAGGTCGTAAAAACGGGCAAAAGCGACCCGGTCGCCGGAGGCGATTTTGCGGAGAAGACCGATCGATTCTTCCTTGGGAACTTC
>JAYTDO010000338.1:0-2305 GCA_043735935.1 Chthoniobacteraceae bacterium | reverse complement strand
AACGAGCGTCTCGCCGTGCATTACGACATCGGCGGCGTGCATGGCGAAACGCTCCAGCGCACCGCGTTGCAGCCCGACGATCATCGCGGCGGACTGCTCACGCAGGCGTCCATCCTCAGCCTCACCTCCGACGGCACGCGGCATCGCCCCGTGCATCGCGGCAAGTGGGTGTTGGAATCCATCGTCAACAAAGCGCCACCACCACCGCCGGCGAATGTCCCCGCGATCAAAACCAGCGCACCGACGGAAAAGAAAACCTCGCTCCGCGAAAAGCTGGAGGCACACAAAGATGACGCCAACTGCGCCACGTGCCATCGCAAAATCGACCCGCTCGGCCTTGCCTTCGACAACTACGACGCCATCGGCCACTGGCGCACCGAGGAGGCCGTCCGCGACGGCTCCGGCGAAAACCCCAAGCTCGACCCCAGCGGCGAACTCCCCGACGGCCGCAAATTCACCGATGCCGCCGCCCTGAAAAAGCTAATGGTCGCCGACCTCAACAAATTCGCCGCCGCCTTCACCGAAAAGCTCGCCACCTACGCCCTCCGCCGCCGCATGACCTTCACCGACCGCAAACAACTCACCGCCATCGCCGACCAAAGCAAACCCAACGACTGCAAGCTCGCGACGCTCATCGAGAATCTCGTGCTCAGCGATTTGTTCCAGAGGAGGTAACGCCCCTCGTCCCTTTCACCCTCACGTTGCCGGCACGGTGCCGTACGCGCCTGCTCCTTCCGCGCAAAGATTCTTGGTTGGTAATTCGCGGTCCTAGCTTTCCATGAAGCAATCAGCATATACGTGCGCCGTGAACCTTCTGCTGGACACGAACATCATTATCCCGTTGGAGCCGGCTACCGGGGCTGACGTGGAGCCCGCGAGTGCGGAGGCAATCCGATTGTTCAAGACGGCTCAGGAAGTCGGAGCCGGGCTGTTCGCTCATCCGCAGCAGCTCCGAGACATTCAAAACGACTCCAACGAGAGTCGCCGCAATCTCCGCCTGCTCCTGCTTCAGAAATATCGACACTTGCCGAGTCCGCCGCCTCTCACCGATCGAGTGCGCGAAGCTGCCAATCACCCGGATGCAGCGTCGCATACGTGGATTGACGCGCATCTTGCGGCAGCGCTGGACGGCAAAGCGGTTGACTATGTGATTTCGGAAGATCGGGGACTTCACAAGATCTGCCGCCGGCTGGGCTTGGATGATCGTTGTCTCACTCTCGCCGCAGCCCTCGATTTGCTCGACGGTGAACGCACGGTCGTGCCATTGGCCCCGCCCGCGGTCGTCAGTGTCCACGCTCATCAACTCGATAGTGCCGATCCCATTTTTGACCAGGTGCGCGCGGACTACCCGCCGTTCGATGAGTGGCTGGACAAGTGCAAGCGCGAGCATCGCCAGGCGTGGACCGTTCAACTTCCTGGAATAAAATGCCTCGCGGGCGTCGCCATCGTGAACCCCGAAGATCGTGAGTGGTCGGATGCGCGGAATCCGACGCTGAAGATTTGCACGTTCAAGATTTCTGAGAGCGCCACCGGAGTGAAGCTCGGCGAGTTGCTCCTGCGCGCGATCTTCGACTACGCACGCGTAAACGGTGCGGAGACTCTCTTCGTCGAGGTGTTTCCCAAGCATGGGGCGTTGCTCCATCTTCTCCATCAGTTCGGCTTCGAGATTGCCTACGAGAAACCCGGAAGCGAAGAACTGGGCCTGCGCAAGCGAATGGCTCCCACTGCGCCGGATGATGACCGGATTTCCGCTTTGGACTACGCCAAGAAGTTCGGACCGTTTTCCGTAAAATGGAGCGACGCCGCAGCCTTTGTCGTTCCGATCGAGCCACGTTTTCACGCGCTTCTATTTCCCGAGATGGAGCCGCAAGGCTCGCTGCTGGCCGGGAGCGACTCGTTCGGGAACACGCTGATCAAAGCTTACCTTTGTCGTGCGCAGACCCGCAGCATTCGCCGCGGAGACCTCGTGTTTTTCTATCGCTCGGGCGATCTTCAGGCGATCACGACATTGGGCGTCGTAGAGCAAATCCTCGCGAGCGACGATCCCGCGGAAATGTCGGAATTCCTACGCAAGCGAACTGTCTATCGGCCGCAGGACATCGCTGCCAAATGCCAGGAAGGCGGCGCGCTAGGACTCACGTTCCGACATGCACCGATTCTCAAGAGACAAATCGCGATATCCGAACTGATCACAAATCACATCATCGCAGCGCCGCCACAATCCATCACGAAGCTTACCTCAGACGCACTCACATGGCTCCGAACTCACCTGTAGTCGCCCTACTCTCCATCAAGCCCATCTACG
>JAYTDO010000337.1:0-1710 GCA_043735935.1 Chthoniobacteraceae bacterium | reverse complement strand
CGGCGACCTTGACGCGGGGATCGAGGGCGGAGACGAAGGTGGTTTGGGCCCGCGCCGCCGGTACCCTGCTCCGCGAGCACTTCGGCCAGCCGCTCGACGTGAATGAATTCCACGCCCACGACATCAAGCTCGAGCTCGATGTCCGCACCCAGGATCTCATCACCGCGCAGCTCCTCGCGCAGTTTCCCGACCATGCGATCTACGGCGAGGAAGGCCTCGCGGGAAACCAGGCGAGCGAGTTCCAATGGATCGTCGATCCCATCGACGGGACGGTGAATTATTTCTACGGCATCCCGCACTTCTGCATCTCCATCGCGCTGCGCGAGCGCGGCGAAATCATCGTCGGCGTGATCTACGATCCGATGCGCGACGAGCTGTGGGCCGTGGAGCGCGGCGCGGCGGCCACGCTCAACGGCAAACCCATCGCCGTGAGCACGCGCACGCAACTCGCCGACGCGACGCTTTCCATCGGCTTCTCGAAATCGAAGACGACGATCTCCGCCGGTCTGCCGATGCTCGAAAAGTACGTGATGCGCGCGCGCAAGTGCCGGCTCATGGGCAGCGCCGCGCTCGATCTCGCGTACGTCGCGTGCGGCCGGCTCGACGCTTACATCGAGCAGTCGGTGAGCTTGTGGGACGTGGCCGCGGGCAAGCTGCTCGTCGAAGCCGCGGGCGGACAATTCTCGATGACGCCGCGCGAGGACAACCCCGACAAAATTTCCGTCGTCGCGTCGAGCGGCCGCATCGACCTCGAACTATGAACCTCACCGGCATCGGCTACGACGTGCATCGCTTCGCGGAAAACCGCGCGCTCATTCTTGGCGGCGTGGAAATTCCGCACACCCACGGGCTCGACGGGCACAGCGACGCGGACGTGCTCGTGCATGCGATTGCCGATGCCGTGTTGGGCGCGATTGGCGAGCGCGACATCGGGCATCATTTTCCAAACAGCGACGAATCCATCCGCGGCATCAGCAGCCTCGAGATTTTGCGGAAGTCAGGCGCGCTTGTCGGGGAGAGAGGCGGACGTGTGATCAATATCGACGCCACGCTCATCGCCGAAGCGCCAAAGATCGGCCCGCACGTCGCGCAGATGCGGGAGAATCTCGCGGCGGCGCTGGGGATTCCCGTCGCGCGCGTCGGCGTGAAAGCGACGACGAATGAGCGGATGGGTTTTCTCGGCCGCGGTGAGGGTATCGCGGCGATGGCGGTTGCGAGCGTGCTCCTGCCTGACTAGACGAAACGCATGCGCCGCCTTTCGCTCCTCCCTTTTCTCGCGCTGACGCTGCGCGGGGCGGAGCCGGTGGCGATTCCGGCGATGGAGTTTTCGCATCGCACGCTGGCGAACGGGCTGGAGGTGTATGCGGCACCGGATCATGGGACGCCGACGGTGGCGATCAATGTGTGGTATCACGTCGGGTCGAAGGATGACCCGGCGGGGCGGAGCGGGTTCGCGCATCTTTTCGAGCACATCATGTTCAAGGGGACGAAGCATATGAAGCCGGAGATGATCGACCGGCTGACGGAAGATGTGGGTGGTTTCAACAACGCCTACACGGCGGATGATGTGACGGTTTATTACGAAGTCGTGCCGTCGAATCATCTGGAGCGGCTGCTGTGGGCGGAGGCGGAGCGGATGGCGACGCTGAATGTGGATGAGAAGAATTTCCGCTCGGAGCGCGAGGTGGTGAAGCAGGAGTATTTGCAGCG
>JAYTDO010000336.1:0-1942 GCA_043735935.1 Chthoniobacteraceae bacterium | reverse complement strand
CAGCGTCGCGATGCCGCCGTCGTAAATCGGCTGGCGGTTTCGCAGCACGCGCGCGCGGCCCGTGCGCTGGATGCGCCCGTCGCTGACGTAACAGCCCGCTACGATGCCCCTGGTGAGTTCGAAGACCTGCTTCACCTGCGCGTGGCCGATGATCTGCTCGCGGTTCTCCGGATCGAGCAGGCCGGCCATGGCTTCCTTCACCTGGTCGATCAGCTCGTAGATGATGGAGAAAAGTTTGACCTGGATTCCATCTTTTGCCGCAGCGCGAGAGGCATTGTTTTCCACCTTCACGCCGAAGCCGACGATGACCGCGCCGCTCGCCGCGGCCAAAAGCACGTCGCTCTCGGACACTGGGCCGACGGCGGAGTGAATGATGTTCAGATCCACCTTCTTGCTCTCGATCTGGTTCACCGATGTGGCGATCGCCTCGAGCGATCCCTGCACGTCGCCCTTGAGGATGAGGTTCAGCACGGGCTTCTGGCCCTGCTTGATGGTCTCGAAAATATTCTCCAGCGTCGCACGGCGCGGTGCGGTGAGTTTGCCGAGGCGCTTGGCCTCGAGCCGCTCGTCGCTGAGCTGCTGCGCACTGCGCTCGTTTTCCATCACGATCATCTCGTCGCCGGCATTCGGCATTCCGGAGAAGCCGATCACCTTTGCAGGAGTTGCGGGGCCGGCCTCCTTCATGTTTGCCCCGGTCTCGCTCACGAGCGCCTTCACCTTGCCGGAGAAGTCGCCGCAGATGAATGCCTGGCCGATCTTGAGCGTGCCCATCTTCACGATGACGGTCGCCGTCGGGCCGCGGCCCTGCTCGACCTGTGCCTCGATGACGGACGCACGTGCGGGCACCCTCGAGTTTGCCCTGAGCTCGAGCACTTCGGCCTCGAGCAAAATCATCTCCAGCAGGTGTTCGATGCCCTGGTTTTTCAATGCGGAAACCGGGCACACGATCACGTCGCCACCCCAATCCTCGGGCTGGAGACCCTTTTCCTGAAGCTGTCCCTTCACCCGATCCACGTTCGCGCCGGGCAGATCGATCTTCGTGATGGCCACGATGATTTTCACTTTTGCAGCACGTGCATGGCTGAGGGCTTCGAGCGTCTGAGGCATCATGCCGTCGCCCGCGTCCACCACGAGCACGACGATATCCGTCACCGTCGCGCCACGGGAGCGCATCGCGGTGAACGCCGCATGGCCGGGCGTATCGAGGAAAGTGATCGAATGCTCCACGCCGTCCTTCGTCTTGTGCTTCACCGCGTAGGCACCGATGTGCTGCGTGATGCCGCCGGCCTCGCCAGCCGCCACACGCGCGCGGCGAATCGTGTCCATGAGTGTCGTCTTGCCGTGATCCACGTGGCCCATGAAAGTGACCACCGGCGGGCGGACCTTGAGCACGTCCGGCTCGTCCTCCTTCGCGATTTCCTCCGGCTTCGGCGCGGGAGGTGCCACGATTTTTGTCTCCTGCTTGTGGACGCCACCGCCCTTTTCGCGGCGGTCCTTTTCAAACTTGAAGCCGTGCAGCTCGCAAATCTTCGACGCGACTTCGGTCTCCAGATTCTGGTTCTGGTTCGCGAAGACCCCGATGTCCATCAGGTTCTTGATCAGCACAAACGGCTTCAGGTTCAGCGCCGCCGCGAGATCCTTGACGGTGAAAGGCGGCTTGATGTGGATGATCTTTTCCCCGCCTGGCACCACGTCGGCGGAAGGTTCGGACGGAGCATCTGCCGCCGGGACCGCAGGCACCTCGGCCACGACGGGCGCGGGTGCGGGTGACTTTGTCATCGTCGAGGAGCTCGATCTTGACCTATCGTCTGGATTTACTGTGCTCACTGGCGAGACTGGCGCTGGCAAGTCGATATTGATCGATGCACTCCAGCTCGCACTGGGGGGCCGAGCCGACGCAAGCATGATTCGCGAAGGCGCAAATCGCTGCGAGATCAGCGCA
>JAYTDO010000335.1:0-2670 GCA_043735935.1 Chthoniobacteraceae bacterium | reverse complement strand
CGATGATGAGCGCGCCCGCCCAGGCAAAGAGGATTACGACGACCGGCCTCGCCAAGATCGCATTGCCGGACATGCCGACGATGCCATCGGCGAGCGATGTCGCCCCGACGCGCATGGCTGGAATGGGTGGGGTGGGAACGGGAATCGGCGGAGGCGGCGGCGGGGGAATGGGAGGAGGCGGGGGCTCGGGAATTAACTTCTTTGGTCTGCGTTCGATGGTTCGGAACGTGGTGTTCGTGGTCGATATTTCAAACAGCATGGTCTCGGGTGCGAAGAGCGCACGGACGTGGGAAATCCTTGAGAAGGAGGTTTCCAAAGCGGTGATGGGGCTGGACCCGCTGGCGAAGTTCGGGATGGTGGCCTTCGCCGCTGATGCCGAGGCGTATCGCACCGGACTGAGCGTCGCGCGAAGTGACGAGAAATCGCGAGCGTTATCGTGGCTGAAAAAGCAGAGCCCGATTGAGACACTCGACCCGAAGCTGAAGGATGACGTGCGACACAAGCATACGGGTACTCGGGCCGATCTCGGCTTGAAACTCGCGTTCGCGATGAAGCCCGACACGATCATCTTCGTATCCGACGGCGAGCCGACCGGCGACCGTCCGGCGGGCATCCTGCAAGATGTAGCGGATAGCCAGAAAGCGCTCGGGCGTGCTGCGGCGATTCACGTGATCGCCTACATTCCGGACGATGGGGAAGCTTTCTTGCAGGATCTCGCACGAGCCAATGGCGGGACGTATAAGTTGGTCAATCTGAACGAAGTGGCAAAGTAGGGCGGGTTCGACGATGTCGAAAAGTTCGACGCTCGCGTGGCGTTTTCGTCGTTCCGCTTTTGACACGCACCGGCGAGGCATAAATGATGCCCCCCTGTGAAATCCGATTCTTCATCAAGCACGCCTCCCGTCGGCGGCATCGAACAAGCCCACGTCATCGATTTGATCGCTCATGACCCAAGGACGGATGTGGTGACGATGACGATGGTGGAACGGCGAGTTTGGGATCATTCCGACCTTCAACTCTTTCAGCTTCAGGAGAAATTCAACGCCTACGTCTCGTTTGCGTTGGATGGCGAGCTTTCGGAGACCTATCCGGCTTTGTGTGGGAAGGCGTTGCGTCTCCGACTTGAATGTGCGGAAGCACCGAACGAAACAGTGCGGACTCTTTTAGTGATGATCCGCGAACAGATCGCGTTTCAGGGGATCGACGTGGAGGTGGTGGTGACTGGTGGAAACTGCGGACCCAATTGCGCCTGTGCGAACTAACTTGGTAATGGAGGCGATCTTTGGATGGGAATGTCCGGGTCGGCGTCGACTTCAATCGAAGAAATGGCTACATGCCTACGGCTTTCTTGACGCGGCGCTTGTTTTATCCAGCAAAACTGAAAGACTCAAAACAACCGGATGAAGACCATCCTACTGATTGACGACGATGACATCTGCCGGACGCCGGTGGCCGCGTTTCTGCGGCGTTCGCAGTGGCAGGTCTACGAGGCACCCGACGGTGAGATTGGCCTTGAGATGGCGATGCAGCATCGGCCGGACGTGATCCTGTGCGATTTGCTGATGCCGCGCGTGAACGGCTATCAGGTGTGCCGTGCTGTCCGGGAACGGGTTGAAATCGCGGGCACCAAAATTATCGTGGTTACAGGGCGTGATTACGCGGCGGATCGAAAGAGCGCTGAAGAAGCCGGGGCTGACGACTATTTGGTGAAGCCGATCGAGTTCACGAAGCTCCAGTCCGCCTTGGATAAGGTTTGTCTCGGGATTGCTGGAGGCGAGGAAACTCAAGTGGTCGCGAGGTCGGCATCGGGCAATGAAGCCGTCACACGGCTCAAGTTCTGGGGGGTAAGGGGTTCGATTCCGACACCGGGGCCTTCGACCGTATTTTTTGGAGGAAACACTTCGTGCGTCGAAATCCGTGCCGACAATGAGCATATCATTTGCGATGCCGGCTCCGGTATCCGCGCGCTCGGGCACGCGCTGGTCGCAGAAGCGGGGGGTAACCCGATCAATCTCACTCTGCTCATCACCCACACGCACTGGGATCACATCCAAGGTTTCCCGTTTTTTACGCCAGCCTACAACCCAAAGAATCAGCTGCGAATCCTCGGTTACGAGGGAGCGAGAGAGGGCTTGAAGACGACGCTTTCGGGGCAAATGGAAAGTCCATACTTCCCGGTCGCGCTCGATCAGATGCCCGGAAATCTCAACATTGAGGAGTTGAAGGCCATGCATTTTGAAATCGGCTCGATCGCCGTGGATGCCTGCTTTTCAAATCACCCTGGCGTGTGTGTCGGTTATCGTTTTCGCACCAGCGGGGGCGTGATCGTATACATGCCCGACAACGAGACCTACCCGCCCGACGCCTCTCTAAACGGGAGCGGGATCCCATGCACGATCGAGCGGGACATCATCGAGTTTGCCCGAAATGCCGACGTGTTGATTCTGGATGCGCAGTACAACTCTGAAGAGCAGAAGGCGCACGCCGGATGGGGGCACGGCTGCGTCGATCAGGTCGTAGCGCTGGCTGTCAAAGCGGAGGTAAAGCGCCTTTACTCGGCTTCGGCCGCATCCATCATCCGGCCAGTGAGGCACATCTCCATCGCCTTTGACTTGCCGATAAACCGCGTCAAACGCTGGGTTCCGCCAATCCCTGGCATCACCCCAAGTT
>JAYTDO010000334.1:0-8282 GCA_043735935.1 Chthoniobacteraceae bacterium | reverse complement strand
CCGGCTCCATCATTTCGCGCGCCTGCATCGGATCGCCCCGGTGAAAACGTCGGGTTTCCTCTGGTTTCACAAACGTTCCCGCATAAACCATCGGTGCTTTCGCCACGATCGCTATTTGGGCTGCAATGGAGTCGCGGAGAGAGCGCGCGTCTCTGGCCTTCGCGCTGTCGCTATCAGAAAGCCTGCCGATGAGGATTTCTGCCGCGCCTGTGGTTCCGGCAGGCATGCGGTCCCGCGCTGACGCCACGCGCTGCCATGCCATGCCGTCGGGAGATACCTCGATGTCGTAGCGCGTCGGAAGACGGTCGTTGTAACGAGGGACTTCGTCCCGATCACGGCTCCAAACGACCCGCTCGATCCGCTCAGTTCGCGGAAGTTCGATCTGAACCCAACCTCTCCCGCGCTGGTTCGAGATCCAGCTTCGCTCGTTTCCGTACAAGCCGTCATTGATGTGCTCCAGTTTGTGAAATGGATTGCCCCCATAGTCGCCGGACGACGCGAGCTTGGCGCCTGCAGAAGCCAAGGCGACATTGCGAGGATCGGGGCCGGCGGTGAAGATCTCCAGTTCATCAATGCACGGCTCGAGTTGCGTGGTTTCCTGCACCGTAAAGCGAACGAACTTTGCATCCACCGGGCCAAATCGCTCGCTGTTGCGGCCACGCGAAACCGGAACCCGCCGCTCCGGTTCGTCGCTCGCAATCGGCTCCCATTCCGCAAGCGCCCGATCCACTCCGGCGAGTTCGCTACGCAGCTTGCCGAGCGCCGCATCCCGAGTCCCGACATCGGCTTGCGGCAGCGCTCGTTCGCCGTGCCGCACTCCAGCAAAGATCGCTTTCAAAGAGTAATAATCGGTCTGCGGAATGGGATCGAATTTATGATTATGGCACCGCGCGCAGCCGACGGTGAGACCCATGAATGCGGTCGCGGTGTTGCTGAGGATGTCGTGCAACTCATCTGCTCGTTGCTGGGAGGTCAGCACCGGGTCTGGGCTCTTCACGATGTCCCGAGCTCCGGCGACGAGAAATCCGGTCGCCGCGTCGGCTCCGAAAGCATCACCGGCGATTTGCTCCCGGATGAACGCATCGAAGCGTTTATCCGCATTGAACGCACCGATCACGTAATCCCGATACAACCAGGCATTCGGGCGCGCTTGGTTAGTCTCAAAACCATCGCTTTCCGCAAATCGCGCGACATCCATCCAATGCCTCGCCCAATGCTCGCCGTACCGCGGTGATGCGAGCAGCCGGTCCACGAGCTTTTCATAGGCCCGCGGATCAGCATCTGTGACAAACGCGGTGATTTCCTCCGGCCTCGGCGGAAGCCCGATGAGATCGAACGAGAGTCGGCGAATCATGCTCGCGCGATCCGCTGCCGGCGCAAGGGCGAGGCGATGCTCCTCAAGTTTGGCACGGATAAAACCATCGATACCGTCCTCCGCAATCGGATGCCGAAGCGCTTGGAAGGCCCAGTGCGTGAGTAGCGGTGACGAGTCGGCTGCTCGCGGCCACACCGCCCCCTGATCGATCCACGCGCGTAAGATGCCGATTTCACCGAGAGTGAGGGCATCGCCCTTGTTCGGCATTTTCATCTCGGGATCGAGCCCCGCGACGAAGTGGATCAGCGGACTTTCCGCACTTTTACCCGGCAAAATATTCGGCGCGAAATTGTCCCCGCTGCTCAGCGCGATCCTGCGCTCGTCGAGTCGAAATCCTCCCTTCTGTTTTTCCTCGCCGTGACACTTCACGCAACGCTCGGAAAGGATCGGCCAAACGTCCTTTTGAAAATCCACCGCTCGCGCCGCGGCGGGCGGCAGCTTGGCCAAGTCTAGTTCCATCGCTCCCCCAGAGATCGCGACGAAACCAAAGATGATCAGGACAAACCGGGTCATGGAACGGGAAGAAGCACCTTGGATGGGATACCGGTTTGAAAGGCGGATATTGGAAAGAAACAATCGATCTGCCTCATTAAATTGAAAAACCCCGTTTCACCATCAGGCGAAACGGGGTTTTTCGGGGGGTCCGAGGAGGAAATCTACTACTTGAGCTTGGATTTCAGATCCTTGCCCGCAGAGAACTTCACGCTCTTGGACGCCTTGATCTTGATCTTTTCGCCAGTCTTGGGGTTGATGCCGATACGCGCCTTACGGTTCGCGATCTTGAAAGTTCCGAAGCCAACGAGCTGCACGGGTTTGCCGTTCTTGGCTTTGAGTCCCGATTTAATGCCTTCGATGACGGCTTCGACAGCGCGCTCGGCGGTCGCCTTGCTCGTTTCTTTGCCGAGAGTTTTCTGCACAGTTTCGACGAGTTCTGATTTGTTCATTTAAGAGATGTGATTGCCTGGATTGTTTTGTTTATTGCTGGGGGTGGGGCCAGCGCGAATTCGCGTGTTCTGCCAGCCGCCGAAATTGAAGTCAATCAGTTTTCCAAACTTTTTTATTAACCGAGAATCAAGCATACAAGCCGCTTCGCAGGTCTTTTCCTTCACGCGGACTCAAATCTCGAATCATGAGTTTTACTGACCGTTTACGCGACTACCTCGATATCCCGCCCGCGATCCACCCGACGGCTTTCGTGGCGCCCGGCGCGGACGTCATCGGGCACGTCACCCTCGCCGAGGAGTCGAGCGTTTGGTTTCAGAGCGTGCTCAGGGGCGACATCAATCGCATCATCATCGGCCCGCGATCGAATGTGCAGGACGGCGCCATCATCCATCTCGCGGATGACTTTCCGACGATTGTCGGAGAATTGGTCACCATCGGGCACCGCGCCATCCTGCACGCATGCACGATCGGCGATGAAGTCCTCGTTGGCATGGGTGCGATTGTGTTGGACGGCGCGGAAATCGGAGCCCGCTCGATCATCGGCGCCGGAGCGCTTGTCACTGGAGGGAAGCGGTTTCCCGAGGGATCGCTCATCCTCGGGTCGCCGGCGAAGGCGGTTCGGACGCTTTCGTTTGAGGAACAATCGGGGATCAGGATTTGGGCTGAAAAATATGTCGCGCTCGCGAAAGCCTACCGGGAGCGTTCGGCAAAATGAATCCCCTCTCCAGACGCGAAGCGATCCGCCTGACCGCCACACTCGCCTGTGCGCCATTGGCTCGCGCGGAGGACCCTGCCAGCGGGTTTGAATTCATCGCCGTGAACGATCTTCATTTCTCAAACGAACGATGCGCGCCGTTTTTCGCCTCGGTCGTCGCGCGCATGAAGGAGAGTGCGCCGCATGCGCGGTTTTGCTTGATCGCGGGCGACCTCGCGGATCATGGCACGGCGGAGCAATACTCCGGTCTTCGGGTCGCACTCGCGCCGCTGGCGATGCCGTTGCACACCGTCCCCGGCAACCACGACTACCTCACCGACGATGATCGACTCGGGTATGATACCGCGTTTCAAGGGCAGTCAAATTACACGTTCACGCACGACGGCTGGCAGTTCATCGGGCTCGATAGCACCCAAGGTACGGACTACGAAGGCACGGCCATTTCCGCCGCCACTCTGGCGTGGTGCGACGCGACGTTCCCGAAGCTCGACGCAAGCCTGCCAACGGTCGCATTCACCCATTTCCCGCTGGGACCGGGCACGGTCTATCGCCCGACGAACGCCGACGCGCTGCTTGAACGCCTGGGCAAGCTGCGCCTCCGCGGCACGTTCAGCGGCCATTGGCATGGGCTGAACGAACAGCACGTCGGCGACGCCGATGTCGTCGTGAATCGCTGCTGTGCGCGAATCCGTGAAAATCGTGATGGCTCGCCTCTCAAGGGATGGTCGGTTTGCTACGCCGCTCCCGACGGCACGCTCACGCGGAAGTTCGTAAGCCTACCGCTCGCTACTTCGCCACTGCTCCGCTGAATGAAAGGTAGGTGTAGCCTTTGAGCGCGCGCTCGTAACTCGCGAGGAGTTTCATCGCCTCGTTCGGTTTGAGCCGGTCTTTTTTGATCGCGTCGTCGACTTGGGTTTTGATCTGTCGGGCGAGGTCGGACTCATTCCATTGCGTCATCCCGAGGACGTCGGCGATCGTGCTGCCTTCGATGGTTTCCTCGATATACCAGCCGCACTTTTCATCTTCGTCGAGGAAGACGTGCGCTTCATTCACCCTCCCAAAAAGATTGTGAAGATCGCCCATGATATCCTGATACGCGCCCATCAGGAAGAAGCCGAGCAGGTAGGTCTCGCCCGACTTGAGCTTGTGCAAAGAAAGCGTGTCCTTCACGTCCTGAAGATCGATGAATTTGCTCACCTTTCCGTCAGAATCGCAGGTGATGTCCACGAGCGTTCCGTTGCGTTCGGGAAATTCATCGAGTCGATGGATCGGCATCACGGGGAAGAGCTGGCCGAGCGCCCAGTGGTCGAGCAGCGATTGGAATACGGAGAAGTTGCAGACATACTGATCGCCGAGCGCGACTTCGAGATCTTTCACTTCGTCCGGCACGTATTTCATGCCCTGGCAGAACTGCACGATTTCGTGCGTGATTTGCCAATAGATGGTCTCGATCTTGGCCTTGCTCTCCAGCTCCAGGAGCCCGAGGTCGAACATCGACTGCGCCTGCTCCTTGATCTGCTGGGCATCGTGCAGCGACTCCATCCGGTTTTGACGCGAAAGATTCTTTTGCAGCTCCAGCATGTCGCTCAGCAGCTTCGGATCGCTCTCCGTGGCCTGGATGGAGATCGGCGCCTTGTCCTTCTCGATCGCTCCGAAGGCCTCGACGATCAGCACGGAATGGTGCGCGACGATTGCCCGGCCGCTCTCGCTCACGATCACG
This sequence comes from Chthoniobacteraceae bacterium, assembly GCA_043735935.1. Taxonomy (GTDB): domain Bacteria; phylum Verrucomicrobiota; class Verrucomicrobiia; order Chthoniobacterales; family Chthoniobacteraceae; genus JANLQB01. The sequence goes on along the minus strand of JAYTDO010000334.1, from coordinate 3,527 downwards.
GGATGGGCCACTTTCTCCGAGTCGCATACTTCCATGATGTTGTAGACGATGTCGCGAGCGTACTCGTGCAGCGAGTAGTTGGTCGAGCTGTCAAACGCGGTGCGCGATCCGTCATAATCGACCCCCAATCCGCCGCCAACGTCGAGGTAACCCAACTCGTGCCCCATCTTCGCGATCTTTGCATAAAATCGAGCCGCCTCACGCACCGCGCGTTTGATCGTCCCGATATCCGGCACCTGCGAACCCACGTGGAAATGCACCAGCTTCAGGGCATTCGGTATTCCTGCTTCCTTCAGCGCATGGCTCGCCGCCACGAGATCCGCAGTACTCAATCCAAATTTCGCATTTTCGCCGCCGCTCGTCGCCCACTTCCCTGCCCCTTTCGCGGCGAGTCGCACGCGCACGCCGATCATGGGCTCCACACCCACGTCCTTCGATACGCTCAGGATTTGATAAAGCTCCTCAAGCTTCTCCACGACCATGATCACCTTTTTCCCGAGACGGCTGCCGAGGAGAGCGTTTTGGATAAACAGCGCGTCCTTGTAACCGTTGCAGATAATCAGCGACTCTGGATCGTTGTGCACTGCCAGCGCGGCGAGCAGTTCGGGTTTGCTCCCGGCTTCGATCCCGAAGTGATACGGGCGGCCCGCATCCATGATCTCCTCCACGACCTCCCGCAATTGGTTCACCTTGATGGGAAATACACCGCGGTAAACGCTGCGGTAGGCATACTTCGCGATCGCCTCTTGAAAGGCAGTGTTGATCGTGTCGACTCGATGCCGGAGCAGGTCCTGAAAACGGAGCACCATCGGAAATCCGAGGCCATATTCGCTCTGCGCCTCCGCGATCAGCTCCATGATGTCGATCGGAGTCGCGGGATTCTGCGTCGGGCAAATCTGGATATTCCCTCGATCGTTGATCGCGAAATATCCGAGTCCCCAACGGTCGACGTTGTAGAGCGAAGTGGCGGAGGGAATGTCCCAAGGGTGCTGCATGGCGGTGCGTGTAAGGCTCGCGCGTTTTGATTGCAACCAGCGTATGCGAAATATTTAGCGCACGCCGTTTCCGCCGCTCCGCCGAACCGATTTTTATTTCACCACTTCTTCCACCGCCTCGCGTCGGTTGCCCGTCTGATGACCGTTTCCGGAGGAGACGCCGTCGAAGGGCAGGACTGCACGTCCGCCTCCACCTTTTGGTTTTGGCGCGAAGTTAAACGCGATGGTTTTCCACAGATCGCCCGGCCGCGAATCGATGCCGAGGCTGGCGGTGGGCTCGTAGCCACAGTGGACCATGCAATTCTCGCAGCGCGGGTCGCGAGCCTGCCCATCGACGACGCCGTAGCGCTCCCAGTCGGTCATTTCCAGCAACGCACGATAGGTCGGGAAATGCGCGTCGGTCATCAGATAACACGGGCCTTTCCAGCCGCGGATGTTGCGGGTCGGGATCGCCCATGCGCTGCACGTGAGTTCGCGTTTGCCCGCGAGGAATTCGAGGTAGATCGGCGTTCCGAAAATCGGGAATCGTTCCCCCCAAGAGATCGCGTCGACGAATTTTTCCACGACGCCGCGTCGGGTCAGGAAGAACGCGTCGGGCTGGACACCAAGCCGGGTGACCATGTCCTTTTTGGCGGCGTCGTATTCGTAGCCGGGCGAGATGGTGTGGCCATCGACGCCGAGGTCGCCGAGGTATTGAAACATTCGCTCGATTTCGGCCATGTCGGTCTCGCGATAGACCGTCGTGTTGGTGGCGACCTGATAACCGAGCAGCTTCGCCATGCGGATCGCCAGCGTGCATTCGCGAAAGACCCCTTCGCGCTCGACGATGAGATCGTGGGTGCGCTCCAGGCCGTCGAGATGGACGTTCCAATAGAAATAACGATCGGGAGCGATCGCGATGCGCTCCCCACCCTTTCGGATTTGCTCCACATCCTGCGGGCTGATGAGTTCTTCGCTCACGAGGACTTCGATCTTTTGCTCCACAAGGCGGGGAAACTTCGCGTATTCCGCCGCGAGCCAGCCGCGCATTTTTTTTCTCATCCCGAGCGCGTTGGTGCAGAGGTAAACGATCCGGCGCTGGCCGAGGAGGCCGCGGACGAGTTCTTCGATTTGCGGATAGATGAGCGGCTCCCCACCACAGATCGAGACCATCGGGGCTTCGCATTCGACGGCGGCCGCGAGGCAGTCGGCCAGCGGCATTTGATCTTTGATGGAAGTCGAATACTCGCGGATGCGGCCGCAGCCGGTGCACGTGAGATTACACGTGTGCAGCGGTTCGAGCTGCAGGACCGTCGCGAATTTCTTCACCCGTCGCAGTTTTTTCCCGATGATGTAGGCAGCGATTTTTGCAGTCAGGGCGAGCGGGAATCTCATGGAGGAACTGTTTACACGCGGCGACGACGACGGCGCAACCGCGATCGCCGTCAGCGGTAGATCACCCCACGCTTTTCCATATGGTAAAGGAGAAGCCGGACGGGGTTGAGCGGCCACGGATAGGCCGGTCGCGGCACGATTTTGATTTGGTCCGTGGCACCGAAAGGAGCCGACAGTGCCGGGATGACGAAGCGCCATCCATGCACCACGATACTCTGCGGACCAGAGAGTTCGAGGTCCGAACCGGCGAGCAATTCGACCACCGATTCCGAACATGTGAGGATCTTCCACTCCGGCTTCATGAGGAAGACGAGATAGGTGCAATCCAGCGCCTGGCGCGCGCTGGCGACTGAACCGAGCAGGCCGGCGTAGACGGCGGCCAAGCAGGGCAACATTTCGAGCCGGGCTTCGGTGTGCTCGCTGTGCTGCGTGAGTGTGATGGAAATGCCGGGGCCGTTCATGCGCTGCGCGCCGGTTTCGTCACACGGCTGCTCTTCGAGCGCGATGTCCAGCGCGTCGAGCCGGCTGCGGAAATACCGCCACGCGCGCCGATGAAAACTCAGGCGCGCATGGATGGACGCGAGATGTTGATCGAGGGACGGAAGAGGCGAGGTGAGCACCGCACGCGGCCCCGGATCCGGCTCGACATGCCGATGCGGCACGCCGCCGAGGACTCGGATCAGGAGCCGGACATCCGAGTCGGTTTCCGCCGAATAATGGGTCTGGCGCGCGAGCTGCGATGGGACGCACGCCACGTCAGCGGTCGAGAAAACGACGGGGATCATCACCCTCAATCCCTCTTGGCTCGCCAGGAGTGCCGGCGGCAGGACAGGTCCGGGCCAGGGACCGGGCGCAGTCGAAAAGGCTTTTTGATAACCTGGCGTAACGACGAGCAGCAGTGCGTCCGCCGCCGTCACTTCTCGCTCGACCCAAGGCCGCCACCCGTCATGCGGCGGAGCGACGTCGCCATCGAAAGTGACCTCCATTCCCTCCGCAGCGAGCCGCCCCGCGAATTCCCGCACCCGAGCCTGATGCTCGGTCGAGTCGTGGGAGTAGGAAATAAAGACGCGCAACGGCGCGGACGCGAGCATCGGCCTACCTTCCTCGCGCGACCGTCCGCCCGCAAGTCCCCTCGTTTGAGATTCATGCAGCGGGCAC
>JAYTDO010000333.1:0-24581 GCA_043735935.1 Chthoniobacteraceae bacterium | reverse complement strand
GATCGCCGCTCAGGCCGCGTTCAAGCTGACGGCGGAGGAGCCGAACAGCGAGGTGGTCACCACCGAGAATGGTTATTACGTGCTCCAGCTCGCCAACGTCACCCCTTCAAAGCCGATGACCTTCGACGAATCGAAAAAGCGGCTCACGGACGAAATCACGACCGAGCGCGCGACCGAGTCGCTCAGCCTGAAGGCGACCGAATTCCGCACCAAGATCACCGAGGCGATCAAGGCTGGAAAATCCTATGCCGACGCGGCGACGGAAGCCGGAGCCGCACCCGTCGCCTTCCCGGTTTTCTCGCAGGCCGAACCGAAGATGGACGCGCCCGACGCGCGCGAAATCATGCAGCGGGCCGCGGACCTCGCGGAAGGGCAGGTCAGCGACTTCATTCCCACTGCGGACGGCGGGCTGATCCTGCATATCGACAAGCGGTTGCCTGTGGACGAGGCCGGTTTTGAAAAGGAAAAGACCATGCTCGCGCAGGGGATCGATCGGACGAAGAAAGAGGCGGCCTTCCAGCAATGGATGAAAGAGCGCCGCGGCGCTGCGGGCCTCGTCGACGCGAAAGGCTGATCGCGATGAGCGAGGCTGAGGACGTCGAGGCGCTCTTCGATGATGCGAACGGCGACCTCGCGCTCGGGGAACTCGACGCGGCGGTGGAAAAGTACCGCCGTTGCACGGAACTCGCGCCGGACTTCTTCGACGCGTGGCACGCGCTCGGCATGGCGTTGATGAAAACCTCGCGTTATCCCGAGGCGATCGAGGCGGGCCTGAGATCGGTCGAGTTGCACCCGAATGATCAGCTCGCTTGGTCGAGCCTGTCGCTCTTCTACGTTCGCAACGACCAAATCCGCGAGGCCGAGGCGGCGGGCGCGAAGGCGAAGATTTTGAGCTGGGGCGGAAAGCTGAAGAAGGACTAAGCGGGCACGCGCTACGGCGCGTTGGTGATCTCGAGCTCATCCAGCCAGTAGCTCGCCGCCTCGCGGCCTGCGCTGACGAACCCGATCCAGTCGATCTGTGTCATGTCGGCGTTGACGTATTTCAGCCCATCGAACCTTTGCGCGGCCTCGCCTGCGACCGTGACCGTCAGCGTCCAAACGGCGTCGGTTTTTTCCCCGATCGTCGAGGCGATATCGAAACGCGCCCACGCATTCGCGGGCAGATCCATCAACACGCGACCCGGCACCGACACCTTCCCATTTTCAACCATCAGCATCGGGCCGGTGCGATATTTCTCCCCGACGGTCCGCCGCCATTCATGGACGAAATGAATCCCCTGCTCCACTCGCAGGTCGAACGCCACGCGCGTCGTGCCGCTCCGGTGATTCGGGTGATAGAAAAAGTGGGGATTAAATGGCGGCGTGATTTCCGGGCCGTCGGTGATCTTCAGGCAGCGCGCGCCTTTGCTCGGGCGCTCGTCCGAAACGGCGATGGCCCCCGCTTTTTCACCTTCGCTCACATGCGCGATCGACGGCTTCTTTCCGAGGACGCCATTTTCAAAACCGTCGCGCAACGACAGCGGCGGTGCCTGCGGCTTCGCCCCGAAAGTCATCTCAGGCAGAGGAGCGGCGGCGAGGCGCTTCCAAGCATCATCGCCGCTGACGCCGGCGAGCGAATAATCGAAAGGTTTGAACCCGATGCGCTCCGCAGGCGATCCGGCTCGCAGGTGAAAATCGCCCTTGTCCGTATCGACGAACATCGGATCGGCGATCAACGAGCCGGCATCCTGTCCGGAGGCCTGCCACTCGGCGAACGATTTGCCAGCGAAGTCGAACGCGGTGCCGTCACGTTTCCAATAAAGGTTTCGCGTCAGCTTCACCTGTTCGCCTTTCCAACCCGCGTCGACGTGACCGAGCAGTTTTCCATCGTCGAAAAGCACGATGTTCTGCTCGAAGGTGAACGCGAGGTGATCTTCGGTGCGGCTGTGCCGGAGCTGCATCTCCTGCGCAAAGGCGAAGATGTTGTTTCGCACGATGTTCTCCTTCCCGTAGTGCTGGTGGTAACCGCCGCTCTGCGTGCGATAGACGAGATTGTTTTCCCACAAGATGCCCGTGCTGCCTTCGTCATTGTAAAGTCCCCAGCCGCCGTAGCTGCTGCACGCGATGTCGTGAACGCGGCAGCCACGGATCACCGAACCCGCCGAGGGCCCGAGCGTATAGACAGCGCCGAGGTCGCTCAGCACGCCCCAGCCGAGGTGGTGCAGGTGGCAAAACTCGATCCGGTTGTTCATGCACGGGTTCGGCTTGAAGCCCCACACCCAGCCGGTCGAAATCGCCGTGTAATACCAATCGCCGATGTCGCAGTGGACGATCGCATTGTCGCCGCTTTGACCGATCCAGATGCCGATCGATCCGGGAAAATAACGGCCGCCTGAGCGGAGGATGCAGTTCTCGATCGTCACGCGGCCAGTCGCCCCGCGACCATCCTTCGGGATCGCCGTCTCGCCGATGTAAACACCGCCCGCGCCGAGATCGTGCAGATCGCAGTGGACGAGCCGCACATCGCGCACGCCGTGGCGGAGCCGGATCGCGTGGCTGTGCGTGTGCGAAAACTCGCAGTCCTCGAACACCACGTCCCCTGCTCCGTCGGCCTCGATCGCGCCGGGCAACTCCGGATCGGCTTGGGCGGAGGACCAACCCGCCTCCGGCAGCGTCCATTCCTGGTGGGAAAATCGCAGCCCCACAAAGCGCACATGCTCGACGCGCTCGTCCTTCTCCGCATCCCCGCGCAGCACCAGCCATTGAGCGGCGGCAGGCGCGATGACCTCGGCCGTCGCGGGCGTTTCGCCCGGACGCGGGATGTAAGACAACACTCCTTCGCGCGAGAGAAACCACTCGCCCGGCGCGTCCAGCGCGGCGCGATAGTTTTCGAAATGGAGGCGATGATACGGCTCCGATTCGAAAAATCCCCATCGAGCCGGCCCTGTGAACTGCAGCGTTCCGAGTGCCGCGTCGACACCCGCCAGACGGTGACGCGACGTTTGCCAGGAATGATAAACCACCACGTTCGCGTCCTGCTTCTGCGCATCGTTCAGCTCCGCCAGTTCGCCTGCCGCTTCCGGTGGGATATTGAGGGCCAATTGTCCCAGCGTGCCGTTCACCTTCGCGCCCGCGACGGGTGCCGTCGCAGCGCTCGTGGCCTCGATGTAGCCGGAATTCGGCGTGCGTGCCCGCACCGCTCTCTCGCCATTCACCCACAGGCATTCAAAGGGACGCGCCGCACCGACCTGCGCCGTCCAAACGCCGTCCGGCCCGACCTGAAAGCCTTCGATCTTTCGGCCGCCGGAGATGATCGGCCGCGCTCCCGGAGCCGCCGCGTAGGTGATCGGAAATTCGGAGGTCCCGCTGTCCTGCGCCTCCAGCACGAGCGGTTCGGTGATTCGATACGTCCCGGCGGCGACTTCCACGCGCACCGCCTCTTTGAGCGGGCCAGCCGCCTTCAGTTTCCGAATGGCGTCCCGTGCCCCATTCAGCGAGGCCCCATCGGGCGCGACGTGGAACGTCACCGCGTGTGCAGTAACCGAGAACGTGAGGGCGATGACGAGGGAAATACGCATGGAGCCAGATTACGCCGGACGCGAGCCATTGACGCAACCCTCGGCCTTGCCGGAAAAGCCCTCCGCATTACGCTGCGTCCGATGCTGAACCCCGCGACCTACCGTGCACCCCTCCTCGCCGCCGCGTGCCTCGCGACCGGTATCGGCGCGGGCTACCTTTTGCGCGGCGACGCGCCGCCAACCCGCGCGCCCGCCCATGCGGACGCTGTGCCCGCGTCGCATCGCGACCAGTCCGCCGCCGCTCCCGAGCTGGCGCAAAGCGAGACGCGTGACGACTCCTCGGCGCCCGCTGGCGACGCGATCGACTTTACGAGCGCCATCCGTTCGGCGCTCGATAACCGCGACGAACTCACACGCGGAATCCGGCTCCGCGAACTCGTCCGCGATCTTGATCCTGCTGACATCCCGGCGGCGGTCGATCAGGTGAAACTCCTCGCGCGCTCCGAGCAGTGGCAGATCCTCGCGTTGCTCGGCGGTCGCTGGGCCGATGTCGATCCACAGGGAGCCGTCGCGTTCGGCATGAAGGTGAAAGACAAGGGCGTGCGCGCGTCGTTCATTTCATCGGCCGTGGCACGATGGGCCGCCACCGCACCGGACGCGGCGATCGCCTGGATCGGCACGCTGCCCGCCGGCAGCGAACGCGCGCAATTGATCCCGAACGTCGCCGGCGAACTCGCGCGAAACGACCCGCAGGCGGCGCTTCAACTGCTTCAACGTTTTCCGTCCGGACTCCGCGATTCGTGGATCTACGCGTCCGTGTTTGCGCGCTGGGCCGACCGCGATCCGCAGGCTGCCGCGGACGCCGCCATCGCCCTGCCGTCCGGCCTGAACCGGGCGCACACCCTCCGCGCCCTCGGGCAGAACTGGGCGCGGCGCGATCCGCAGGGCGCGCTCGCATGGGCGGGGCAAATCCCGGACGCCAAGACGCGCGACGAGGTCTTCGAGCAAGTCGCGGAGTCATGGTCGGAGAATGATCCCCAGGCGACGCTCGTTTGGGCGCGCGCGCTTGGGGCGGGTGAATTAAGAAAGAGCGTCGTCAAGAGCGCGATGAGCAGTTGGGCCGGCGCCGATCCGACCGCCGCGACGGCCTACGCCCTCGCCCTCGCGCCCGGTGGGGAGCGTGACGTCGCGATCGCCGCGACCGCGCAGGGTCTCGTCGAAAACAACACGCAGGCGGCAGTCGAATTCCTCAACCAACTCCCGGACGGTCCCGCGCGGCGAACCGCGACGGAGAGCGTCGTTTCGCGCCTGGCCGATCGCGATCCGAAGGCCGCGGCGGAACTTTTCGCGCTGCTACCGCCCAGCGAATCGCGTAACGGCATCGTCTATCAACTCGTCGCGCAATGGGCACAAACCGATGCACATAGCGCTGTGGCGTGGGCCGCGAGTTTGCCGGCGGGTTCCACTCGGCAGGAGGCGCTCAGCACCGCCATCGATTCGTGGGCCCAAAGCGAACCGAGGGAGGCCGTCGAGTGGCTGTGCAAGGAACCCGCCTCCGCGCGCACCGAGTCGATTCTTCGCGGAACCGTCACGCAATGGTCCAACACCGCGCCGGATGAAGCGCTCGCGTGGGTGCTCGCTTTAAAGGATGAACGGCAGCGCAATGCCGCCCTGCCGGGCGCGATCGCCGGGCTCGCCGAGCGCGATCCGGTCCGGGCCGCGGAACTGCTCGCCACGCGGCTTCCCGCTGCACTCCAGGCCGACACGGTCGGCGAACTCGCCTCCACCTGGACGCAGAAGGATCCTGCCGCCGCCGCGCATTGGGCGCAGGGCCTGCCGGACGGCGACGCGCGCGGGAACGCGCTCACGTCCATCGTTACCCGTTGGGCTCAGGACGATGCCGCCGGCGCCGCGCGGTGGATGCAGCAACTCCCGGCGGGCGCCGACCGGGATGCCGTGGTCGGCCAGTTTGCGATCCAGGTCGTGGACCGCGATCCGAATGGTGCGCTTGAGTGGGTGAAAACCATCGCCGACGCGGAGTCCCGCCGCACGCAGTATGAAAACGTCGCACGTCAGTGGCTCGAAGCCGATCCGGTCGCCGCAGCGGCCTGGGTGCGGTCGACGAATCAGATCCCGGCATCGGCCAAAAAGGAACTGCTCGACGGTCAGTAGGGCGTCGAGGCGTCAGACTTTCCAGGGCCCGCGATAGTCACGCGTCAGCCATTTCGCGTCGCCAGTGCCATCGGCGAATGCATTCTTTGCCGGATCCCACTTCAGCTTTTTCCCGTGGTAATAGGCGAAGTTCACGAGGTGGCAGGCCGTCACCGTTCGCGCGCCGATTTCGACGTCCGTGATCGGCGGTTTGCGCGATTTGATCGATGCCAGAAAGTCCGCCTTGTGGTCGGTGCTCGCGTAAAGTTTCACCTTCGCGTCTGCGAGGAATTCCTTCTCCACCGCATCGAGTTGTGCGTTCAAAGGCGCATCTTCCTTCGCCATCGACTTGGCCTTGTCGACGCTGCCGAGCGTCATCCGGAACTTCCCGCGGTTCACGTAAATCTCACCATCCGCGCCGAAGAACGTGACGCCGTTTTCCACGATGTGTTTCACCTCCACGCCATCGGCATACACCAGCTTTACGCCCGATTGCGCCGTCTCCCAATCGGCTGGCGGCACGATCTCCACCGGCCCGCTCTCGTCCATGCCGAGCCCCCACTGCGCGATGTCCAGATGATGCGCGCCCCAGTCCGTCACCATTCCGCCGCCGTATTCGCGATAGGCGCGCCACATGGGGAAATGCTTGTGAATGCCGCGGGGGCTGAGGATCTCATTGTAGTCGCGCATCGGGGCCGGTCCGAGCCACATGTCCCAATTCAGTCCGGGCTCCGCTTCCTGTCCCGGCAAGTCACAGGGTTTGCCCGGGCCGCCAAATCCCGTCTCGACCCGGCTGATCTTTCCGATCGCCCCGTTTCGCACGAGTTCACACGCGATCCGGAATTCACGCGACGACCGTTGCATCGATCCCGTTTGGAAAACGCGCCCGTGTTTCCGCACTGCGTTCACCATCTCGCGCGCCTCGTGGATCGTGTCGGTGAGCGGCTTTTCGCAGTAGATGTCCTTCCCGGCCGCGGCCGCCGCGATGCCGATGATGGCGTGCCAGTGGTCCGGCGTCGCGATCACGACGGCGTCGATGTCCTTCCGGGCGAGCAGCTCGCGAAAATCCTCGTACACCGCGCAACCCTTGTATCCATCAGCGTTTGTCGCCTTCGCGTAGAAATCCTCGACCGTCTTCTTGTGGTTTTCGCGCCGCGTGGTGTCCACATCGCACACCGCGACGGTCTGCGTCTCGGACTTGCCTAGGAATCCGCCGAGCAATCCGCGCGACTGGATGCCGCAGCCGATGAAGCCGATGTTCAGCCGCGAATTGGGTTTGTTTTCCTCGGACCAGATGCGCCCCGGCAAAATGAGCGGCGCGACGCCTGCAATGAGCGCGGATTTGAGGAAAGAACGGCGTGAGGAATGGAGGGAAGTCATGGCGAAAAGTCTGACGGTCGCGAACCCGGAGGCAAGCCTCGCATTTAATTGTAACGCGATGCCGTATCCCGCCGTCTGCGCCCGTGAACCTCGATACACCATGCCTTACACCGGAATTGTCCTCGCCATCCTCGCCTTTCACGCCGCCGCATTCCTGATCCTGCTCGGGCACTGGGTCGTTGCCGCCGGTCTCTTTCCAAAAGCCGCCTCGACGTTCGCCGATACGTATGGGAGTCGCCCGGTCCGCGCGACGCTCGTCGGCGTATTCACCTACGGGCCGCTCCTGCTCCTGTTGCTCAGCAGCGGCAATATTCCTAATCCGCTCGTGAAACTCATCGCCCTCGTCGGCGGCTTCGGCGCGCTGCTCGTTGCATTCATCGGGACGTCGGGCCTCGCTTTGCGCGTAGGCCGGAATCTGTGCGCCGGCGCCGATGTGTGGCAGCAATGCCTGCGGGGCGGCATCATGCTGGCGTTGGTTTTCATCACGCCGGTGCTTGGCTCGCTCTTTCTCATGCACATCGGGCTCGCGAGTGGCTTCGGCGTGGTGCTCCTCACGCGTCCGTGGCGCTCGAAGGTGCCGCCGCTGCCGCAGGAAATCCCCGCGTCGTCGTCGCCGGAGCCCGCGCTCTCGTGAGCACTTCCAGTCGCCGCGAGTTTCTCGTGACTGGCGCCGCTTCGGTGGCGCTGAGCGCCGCGATTTTCAAAAGTGTCCAGGGTTGGATCGGACACGGAGCGCAGTATCTCGGTCACGGCCTCAGCCGACCGCTCAACCGGGCGGTCACGCCGTCCAGCGCGGCGGATATTGATCCCGTCGCGCACACGCTCAATCGGCTGACGTTCGGCGCGGGACCCGGTGATTACGCGGAGGCGGCGAAGCTCGGAGTGGATGCCTTCATCGAGCGTCAGCTCGCCCCGGAAACGATCAATGACCGGCTGTGCGAACGTGCGGTGGCGCGCTATGCCGAGTGCTGGTGGGAGCCGGTGGGCGAGGCGTACGAGGAGGACGATGAATCGCTCACGCCCGTCCTGCGCCGCGTTGCGCTGCTGCGTGCGGTCTATAGCGAGCGCCAGCTTTTCGAGGTGATGTGCGAATTCTGGAGCGACCATTTCAACATCGACCCGGGCAAGGGAGACTGCCGTTACACGAAGATCGCCGACGATCGCGACACGATCCGCAAACACGCGCTCGGCAACTTTCGCGAAATGCTGCACGCGAGCGCCGTGAGCCCCGCGATGCTCTGGTATCTCGATGGCCGCGCGAACGCGAAGAAGAAGCCGGATGAAAAACCGAACGAGAATTATGCGCGCGAACTGATGGAGCTGCACACGCTCGGCGTGCATGGCGGCTACACGCAGGAGGACGTGATGGAAGTCGCGCGCTGCCTCACCGGCTGGACGATCCTCGCGAAGAAGGACGACGGGTTTTCCGGCAAGCTGCTCTCACCATTGAAAGATCGCGGCAAGGTCGTCTTTCAAAAGGACGCGCATGACGACGAGCCGAAGACGGTGCTCGGGCAGGCGATCGCGGCAGGCGGTGGCGCGGCGGACCTGGATCGCGTAATCGAAATCGTCGCGTCGCATCCGAGTACGGCCCGCTTCATCGCGGAAAAGTTGTGCATGAGATTTATCGCCGAAGAGCCCCCCGCGGCGGCGACGGAGGCCGTCGCACGGGCCTTCGCCGACAGCGCGGGCGACATCAAGACGACCCTCCGGGCGTTGTTTGCGACTCCCGAGTTTCGGGCGTCGGCTGGAGCGAAATTCAAGCGCCCGTTCCATTTCGTCGTCTCCGCGCTTCGCGCGACGAATGCGGAAGTCACGGAGGAACAGCCGCTGCTCTCGTATCTTGAAAAGATGGGCCACGCGCCGTTCCGCTACCCGACACCCGACGGTTATCCCATCGCGGCCTCGCATTGGTATGCGACGCTGTTGTGGAGGTGGAAGTTCGCGCTCGCGGTGGCGAACAACGAAATCAAGGGCACACGGATCGCGCGGCCGGCGCTCGAAAAGCTCTTCGGCAACGAAGCGGCTCTGATGGCGTCGGTCTATAACCGGCAAGCCGTCCCGGACGAAAGCGATGCCTACCTTAAATCCGGCGACGGCCTCGCACTCCTGCTCGCGTCGCCCGCCTTCCAACGCTGCTGACATGAGCACCTCCGCTAATCTCTCCATCAATCGCGACTCCCAACACACGCTCGTCGTCATCTTCCTGCGCGGCGCCGCGGATGGGCTGACGCTGGTCGCGCCGATCGAGGACGACAACTATCACAATTTCCGTCCGCGCCTCGCCGTGAAGAAATCGGAAGCGGTGCCGCTGGACGGTTTTTTTGGGCTGCATCCGAATCTGCTTCCGCTCGAAGCCGCATGGAAGGAGGGCGATCTCGCGATCATCCACGGGGCCGGTGGCGAGAGTGATTCGCGGTCGCACTTCGAGGCGCAGGATTTGATGGAACACGGCGGCATCGTCGCGGGCGGATGGCTTGGCCGTTTCCTGCTCGCGCGAGGTCCGTCGCAGAGCCCGCTCGGAGCCGTGGCGCTGGCCCCGACGTTACCCGAACTTCTCTCCGGTGCGCCGAGCGCCGCCGCATTTCAATCGCTCGATGAATTTGGCTTTGGCAAACGCAAGGGCGATGACTTCGACCGGGAATTGCGGCGCCTTTACGAACTGGAATCCGACGCGTTGCACGGTGCGGCGCTGAATACATTCGAGGCGATGCGCCGCATCGAATCCATCGATCGCAAGGGCACCCCGGCGAATGGGGCGGTGTATGACGAGAAGGACAATTTCGCCACCGGAATGAGGCAGGTCGCGCAGCTCATTAAGGCCGACGTGGGCTTGGATGCGGCGAGCGTGGACATCGGCGGATGGGACTCGCATTTCACCCAACAAAGCACGATCGAGCCGCTGATTCGGCGTCTCGGCGCAGGGCTCGCGGCGTTCCGGCAGGATCTCGGCGCGCGGATGGCGAATACCACCGTCGTCGTGATGACGGAATTCGGCCGGCGCGTGGCGGAGAACAGTGCGTTCGGCACGGACCATGGCCGCGGCAGCGCCATGTTTGTGATGGGCGGCGGGGTAAAGGGGGGGCGCGTCTTTGGCGGGCCCGCTTCCGCTGGCGGGCGCTGGCCGGGCTTGCGGCCCGAGATCCTCGAGGGCCCCGGCGATCTTCCCGTTTGGAATAATTATCGGAACGTGCTCGCGCCCATCCTCACCCGACACGGTGCGGGCGAGGGTCTCGCAAAAGTCTTTCCGGATTTCGCCTTCGATCCGCTGCCTCTTTTTTCGGTTTAGACCTTGGCATTAAAGCGGTCCGCCTCCGAAGTATCGGGCGTGAAAACCGCCGCTCTACTCCTGCTCGCCGCCGCACAGCTTCTACGCGCCGCGGGAGATTGGGAGACGTGGGAAGGGTGTCGTTTTGAGGCCGACAAATATTTCGACGGCGACAGCTTCCACGTCCAACACGGCAGCGAGTCCGCGATCGTCCGACTTTATTTCGCCGACGCACCGGAAACGGACGCGGGGCTCGGTACGAGGGTCGTCGAGCAGGCGGCGTATTTTAAAACCAACAACGCGGCCGTGCTGCGCGCGGGCGGCGCGGCGAAGGAACTCACGGGCGCGTTTCTCGCGAAACCGTTCCGAGTCATCACGCGCCGACAAGTCGCGCCCGGAGCGAGTCGCAGCGAGCGGATTTACGCCGTGGTCGAGCAGGACGGGCGCCGCCTCGACGCGGCGTTGATCGAGGCCGGCCTGGCCCGCGCCGGCGGTGCCATCGCAGATTGCCCGGATGCTGCGGCGGGTCAGAAAACGTTTCAGATGTTGCGCGCGATGGAGGCGAAGGCCGCGTCAGGGCAGCGCGGTCTTTGGGCCCGGACGACAGTGCTCGAATCGCTCAAGGAACGGCTCAGGCCGCTGACGAAGGACAAGGGACCGCGGCGAATCAATCTGAACGCCGCGAGCGCCGCAGAACTCGAATCGCTTCCCGGTGTGGGCCCTAAAATGGCGCAGCAGTTCATCCGCGCCCGACCGATCAAGGACGTCGCGGCACTGGACGCGATCCCTGGCATCGGCCCGAAGAAAATCGAGGCGCTCCGCGATCTGATTTCGTTCGAATAGCGGCTTCAGCGAATCCAGCCCCGGCGGCGATATTCCCACCAGCCGACCTTTTCGTGGAGCCAGACGGACATTTTTTCAAAGCCGTCGTAACCCGGCACCGCGAAGCCGGGTGGAGGCGGCGCGGTGCTGACGTTGGTCAGGAAGTTGCAGGGGACGGGAACGGCGTCGATGCCGATGGTGCGAAACGTGGCGGTGGCGCGCGGAAGATGATTGGCGCTGGTGACGAGCAGCACGCGCCGCCAGCCGCGTTCGGTCGCGAGGGCGAGCGAGCGTTCGGCTTCGGAATGCGTGTCGGTACAGCGGCCGAGGCTGATGATTTCGGGGACCGGGAATTGCCGTTCGATCAGCGCGGCCTTCAGTAGGTCCGCTTCCACGCGCTCGGCACCGTCGAGATCCACGCCGGCGCCGCCGCAGATGAGGACGGGAGCCTTTCCGAGGCGGATGAGTTCGAGCGCCATGATCAGGCGGTCGCCCGCTTTGGTGAGATGCAGCCCGCCGACTTCGTATCGCGATGGCGTCAAGCCGCCTCCGAGCATGACGACGGCATCGGCGGCCGGCAGTGCATCGAGTTTGACGCCGGCGTACGGCGCTTCGAGCGAGCCGAGGAGCCGGCCGGGGAGGCCGGTGGCGCCGACGAGATAGACGCCGATGACGAGCGCAAAGCTGGCCGTGGCGAACCGGCGCTGCCTTTTCCTCCAAAGCTGGATGGTGAGCGCGATCAGCGCGAGCCAGAGCAGGCCGATGGGCTCGATCAGGACGAGGACGTAGCGCGCCGCGCCTTGGAAAAAGGCGCCCATTTTACAAAAGGACGCCGACGAGTGCGGCCGTGAGATAACAGGCGAGCAGGCCGGCGAACATCGAGCGCAGGCCGAGCCGCGCGAGGTCGCCGCGCCGCTCGGGGGCGAGCGCGCCGATGCCGCCGATCTGGATGGCGATGCTGGAAAAATTCGCGAAGCCGCAAAGCGCGTACGTGGCGAGGGTGAGTGACCGCGGGTCGAGCGTGTCCTTGTGCTGCGAGAGCGAGAGGTAGCCGATGAATTCATTCAACACCACCCGTTCGCCGAGACTTTGGCCGACCACGACGCAGTCCTTCGCTGGTATGCCGATGATCCATGCGAAGGGCGCATTCACCCAGCCGAGCAGGGTCTGAAGCGTGACGGGATGGCTGATGCCGACGAGCGTTTGAAACCAGCCGATGACGGAGTTTGCGAGCGCGACGACGGCGACGAAAGCGATGAGCATTCCCATGACGTTGATCGCGAGCATGACGCCTTCGCTCGTGCCGCGGCAGAGCGCGTCGATGCTGTTGACCGCGGTGCGCTCGACGGACGCGCTGGCCCTGGCGCCCGTCTCGCTGGTCTCGGTCTCGGGGAACATGATCTTTGAGATGATCAGCGCCGC
Organism: Chthoniobacteraceae bacterium; assembly: GCA_043735935.1. Classification (GTDB taxonomy): domain Bacteria; phylum Verrucomicrobiota; class Verrucomicrobiia; order Chthoniobacterales; family Chthoniobacteraceae; genus JANLQB01. The sequence continues at coordinate 12,041 of JAYTDO010000333.1, read as the reverse complement.
TGGTGCGCTGAGCACGGAGGCCGTGAGGATGTGGCCGGCGTCGACGCCGAGCTTTGGGTAAACGACCATGACACCGGTCGCGATCGTGGCCATGCCGCTGGTCATCAGCGCCATGATTTCGCTCCGGGTCATGTGCGCGATGTATGGCTTGATGAGGAGAGCGGCTTCGGTCTGCCCGAGGAAGATGTTGCTCGCCGCGGCGAGGCTTTCGCTGCCGCTGGTGCGCATGGCTTTCTGCATCACCCACGCCATCGCATGGACGACGCGCTGGAGGATTCCCCAATGGTAGAACAGCGATGAAAGCGCCGAGACGAGGATGATCGTGGCGGTGATGGAGATGGCGAAAACGAAGGCTCCCTCGCCGAATGCCTTCGCGAGGGAGTCCGCGCCCGCGAGCGGTCCGAAGGCCATTTTTGCGCCCTCGTCGGAGAAGTCGCCGAGGCGTTTGACGGTGGATTGGATGCCTTCAAAAACCCCGCGGCCGATTTTCGTATCGAGGATGAAAAGGGCGAACGCGAATTGAAGGCCGAGTCCCCAGATGACTGTGCGCCACGGGAAGCGCGAGCGGTTGTTTGAGAACGCCCATGCGAGGGCGATGAGGATGAGAAGGCCGAGCAGGCTGGTGAGTCGAAGCATGTCGGGCGCGCACGTTATGAGGTGGGCGCGCGTTTGTCGCGCAGGTTTACCGCCGTCGTGCGCGTGGCTCGACCACCCAATCCCACGTCGGCAGCGTGCTTCCATCGCTCAGTGTGATGCCGCGGGGATTCATCGGATGGCGGCCATCGTGGGTGACCAACCGCGTGGAAATCGCGACGATGCCGCAATCGCAAAGATCGCGGACTTCCCCTGCACCGGAACGACCGTCGCTGTCCGCGTCGATCCAGACGCGAATCCCGCGCAGTTCGTCTCCCGCGATTTCACCGTCGCTGTTGTCATCGAGTGCCGCCAGCGCTTCGTATCCATCGCGGCGAAAGATTTCGAAACTGTAGCTTCCGAAAAGCTGGCGCGCGGAATTGATTTCGCCATTACCGCGCGGATCCCAGACGAGAAAGCCGACCTGCGGTTGCACCCACGACCAGCGTTCCCGTGGCCCGAATCCGCGCAGGTCGAAATCGACCGTCACCTCCGGCGCGAGCATGTCGGCGAGATGCGTGGCGGGAGTGAGCGAGAAAACGAGCGGCGTAATCATGCCTGTCGGAAGCTTTTCCAACTTTTCGAGCGCAGTTTTTATTTGTCGCGCCGCCTGTTGCTCCGACTCCGAGAGTTTGGACGCGTTTAGTTTCGCGAGACGCAAAAAAGCCTGTCCAGCCTCGTAGCAGATAAAGGCACGGGGGCCTTCTGCCGGCATCGCCTCAGCTTTCGTCTCGTCTTCGACGGCAAGCTGATATGCCTCGTAGTAACCATCACGCAAACGCTTCAAGGTAAGTCCTGCGGCGACTTTCGATGCGTTCGTTTTGGCAAATCTCGCCTGCCACTTTGCCAAGTCTTCCAAGAGACTCGCTTCGCCCAACGCGTAAAGTGCGTTGGCCTTGTTTAGCCGCCGGGCTTCCGCAAATTCGGCGGTCGCCTTTGCCGCGTGCGAGAGCATTTCCTTGGGTGGCAGTGGGGCGGGAGTCGGCTTGGGCGTAAACTTCCACTTTGCCATCTCATCGACCATCCATTGGTCCGGGAGTTGCAGCAGCTCATCGGGCAGGCGACTTTCGTAGGCAGCCACTTCATCCTTCCCCAGCGAGAAGCCGAGATAGTGAATGCGCCCGAGCGTGTAGTGGGCGTTCGCGTCGTCAGGATGTTTTTCGAGGAATGCCTGCGCGCTTTTCACCAACCGATCGATCGGAACTGGTGGGGGAAACGCGAATTTTGCGGACGCCACGGGCAACACCACCACGGATAGCACCGCGGCAATGAGCATGGACGATTTCATGGCATTCAGGATCGATCAAAACCGCCGCTTCAAATGCGCGAATTCCGCGGCCAGTTCGCCGCGGTCGAGGTCGCGTTTGGATTCAGGGAGGTAACGTTTGTCGGAGCAGGACAGGATCGCGGCGAGTTCCTGAAGGCGCAGCAATTCGGCATCGAGGGGATCGATGAAGGAATTCACGGCCTCCTCGAGGTCGCCGAGCTGCAAATCTGCATCGCGCTCGGCTAGGACTGCGCGTTCCTTGGTGCGCATGACGACGGCCTCGACGTCGCTGCCAGTGAGTGGGCGCGTGCCGAGCGTCTCGCGCACGAAGGCGAGCAGCGGTTCGGGGAGCGTCATCTTCTTGGTCTTCGCCACGACCTCGAACATTCGCACCACGTCATCCGGTGTTTGCGCGGGAAAGAGCGGCAGCGCGAGGCCGAAGCGGCCTTGGCGTTTCATGTCGATGGCGAGCAGGTCGGGGCGCGAAGTCATCGCCACCCAAAGCTCGCGACCGCGGAGGCTGGAATCGCCGAGGTGCGCGGCGAACGCCGCAAACACGCGGCTGGAAACGCCGCTGTCGCCGCCTTCGCTGCGATTGCCGAAAACGGCGTCGGCTTCATCCACCACGACGATGACCGGGCCGAGGGCGCGGATCGTCATGAGGATGCGCGCCTGCTGGCGCTCGGTGTCGCCGACCCACTTGCTGCGGAATTCGCCGAGTTCCATCACGGGCAGCCCGCATTCGCTCGCGAAGCAGTCGATGAGGAAACTTTTCCCGACGCCGACGCGGCCGGGGACGAGGATGCCGCGCTCGAGCACGTCGGTCTTGGAATTGCGAATGAGCCATGCGAGTTCGCGGAGCTTCTTCTTCGCGGCATCATGCGTGGCGACCAGGTCGAGCGAGACGCCCGGTTTGGGATCTTTGAAGCGCACGAGGCCCTGGCAGTATTCCTCGATGAGCCGCTTCTTTGCGCCGGTGACGTGTTCGTGCGTCACGCGCCGCCCGTTTTTCACCGCCTCCGCGAGGAGTTGGCGGACGCGGAGGAGATTGAGGCCGGAGGTGCGCGCGACGACGGTCGCCTCGTCGAGGTCGCTCTGCGCGGGATCGAGTTCGTGGTGGATAAACGCGGCGCGCTCGTCCACATCCGGCAGGTCGATGCGGATCTGGGCGACGTGCGGATTGCGCAGCAGATCGCCGTGCAACTCCTGCGCGGATTCGGTGACGAGGATGATGCTGACATCGAGCCGCCGGATGTCCTGCGATGACGCCCATTTCAACAACGTGACGAGCGCCATACGTTCCTCGGTGCTGCCGCCGCCCTCGCTCGCCGGGATGATCTTCTCGGGATAATCCACGATGAGTGTGACGCCGTGGGATTTGCCGCCGTCCGTCGCGCGCATAAAAAAGCGGCGGAGCAACGGCGCGAGCTTTACGAAATCCCGCGGGGGTCCGGTGACGCGGAAGTTGGTGCCTTCGACGCTGTCGAAAATATCGAGCCACTCGAAGAACTCCTTTTGCATCTCGGCTGAACCAAAACTGAGGCCGTCGCCGATGTCGTAGAAAAGGAGCCAGTCGCGTTCGGCGAAGAGGCGGCGTGTGAGAAAGGTTTTGAGCGGCGCGTAGCTACTGCCGGCCCCGTCGGGCGCGGCGAAGACGTCGTGGATATTGCCGTGGAGGACGAACACGGACGACACGCCGGCATTCCAGCGGCGGGCGAATTCGAGAGCCCATCCGCGGAGCGGCGGGCGAGTCTGGGAAATGGTTTCGCTCATGTCTTTTGTTTGGGGCGCGTCGGCGGTTGGATCGGTTGGTCGGAGCGGCTTTCGCCGAAGCCGGCGCGTTGAGTAGTGATGGGCAGATCGGTGAGTAGATCGCGAAACTGATCCATCTCGGAGAGCCAGCGGTTGGTGGTTTCGAGATGCTCGACGGTGGCGTCGATGCGGGCGGTGAGGGCGCCCGCGTTGCGCGTGGCGATGGAGTCGGCGCGGATGAGTTTGATCTGCTGGTCCAGCCGCTCCTGTTCGGCGACGACGAGCGCGAGATTGGCCTGCGCGGTTTCGAGTCGGGCCGCGCGTTTGCCGAGCGTCTCGAGTCGCTCGGTGCGGGAGGTGAGCAGGCGCTCCTTGGTGTCGAGCACCGCCGAGTCGCCGCCGGCTTTGAGTTGATCGAACTCCGCCCGAAGTCTTTCGACTTCCTCCGTCGCCGAGGCGAGCAGCGCGGGCACGTCGTCGCGCGCTTCGCTTTCGAGAAAGGTGGAAAGCGACGCTTCGATGGTGAGCAGTCGCAAAAACGTCCACATCAGCTCCTCGATCTTGCGGATGCGCGGGTCGTCGGCTTGCGCGGCCGTCGTGCCGGTGATGTCTTTGCAGACGTCCGCCAGTGCGAAATAACGGTCGCGATGGGATTTGGATAGTCCGTCGATGAGGGCGTCGCGGCGGGCATTGAACTCGGCCAGCTCGCCGCGCTCGACCGTCTGCTGGGCCGCCTCATTTTTCCGATCCAGATACCGGCGGAAGACGGCGGAGTCCGGCGCAAAAATCCAGCCGACGACGTAGGCGGCCGCGCCGGCGATGAGGTAGAGCGGCTCGGCCGCGAGGAAGCCGACGCCGATCGTGGCCAGCGCCATCACGGCGTGGTGTGGGCTCGCGAGGAATTCGCGCCAGATGGGTCGCGGCAGGTCGCTCACGGGCGGCGGGTCACTCGAGCGTGAACCACTGCGCTTCCACGCGCCGGTTTTGATCCTGGTCGGTTCCGACGGCTTCCTCCCAACCGCGCCCGAGGGATTCGAGCCGCGCGGGATCGACCTTTTCCCGCTCGACGAGGAGACGCTTGATTTCGTTTGCGCGCTGTTTGCTGAAATCGACCGCTTTCATCGCCATCTGCCGCAGGAACGGTTCTCCGCCCTGTTTGCGGAATTCTTCGAGGCGCGAGTTGTCGACGTGGCCGCGGAGCAGGAGCGTCGATCCGGGGCTGACCTGGAGCAGTTGTTTGAGGGCGGCGAGATTTTTGAGGTTGTCCGGATTGCTGATGTCGAGCTGCGCGCTGTTCGGGTTGAATAGAAAACGCACGTTCTTGCTCAGCAGCGGATCGGTCTCGACCGGCCCCGCGCCGGCCGTCTTGATCGGCGCGATGGCGACCTGCTGGCCGGCGAAGGCGCCCGCGGCGTCGAGCGCCTTGAGGGCTGCGAGATCGACGAAACGTTCGGCATCGACCGGGTCTTTGATCAGCTCGCTGCCGTAGGAGTAGATCGCCGACTGGTAGATGCCGCCGAAGCTGCCGGCGGCGTCGATCGCGCCGCTGAAGAAGGCGAGGTTCTCCGGGCCATTCGAGAGGTGGACCTTCGCGAGTTCGCCCTGGGTTTTCTGGCGATCCCATTTGAGCGCCTTGCCGATCACGTCGAGGTGCGGCGCGGAGTTTTCGCGCACGAGGCGGTTGCCTTCCAGCAGGCCTGCGACGAGACCGTCGACGATCTTCGGCTGCGCTTGGGCGAAACCTTTGTTGACGATGAGGACGTCGGCGATGACGAGCAGGTTTTTGTTCGTGGTGAGTAGGGTCGCCTTGCCTTTGCTTTGCTCGACGGTCTCGGTGGTGCGCGGCGCCCAGGTGGCGCATCCGGCGAGCCGGTTGTGGCCGCCTTCCAGATCGGCGAGGAAAAGATCGGCGGCGACAAAGGCGTCCTCGGCATAGACGAGGTTGATCTGGTTCGGATCGGGCTTGTCCTTTAATCCGGCGAGCATGTGAACGCCAAGGCCCGCCTCCTGCGCGAGGTAGCGGATGAAGAAGTCGCTCTCGGTGAACTGCGATGCCGCGAGGATCTTGCCTTTCAAGTCGTTCACCCGCTTGACGCCTTTCTGCACCACGATGCCGTCCGCGCCGCGCGAAAAGCCGATCTGCACGGGCACGACCACGTTGAACTGCCGCCCGTAAATGGAGAGCACGTCCGCGGTCGTGGCGCTCGCGGCCATCTTGCCGCTGTTCAGCGCGTTCCAGCTTTCCTCCTCGCTGAGTTTGATTCGGACCTTGAATCCATATTTCTTCGCGAAGACGGACTCGTCATTGGGCTCCAGGCCGCCGTTGGCGACGATGAGGCCGGCGTAACCGGCGTATTCGCTGAGCTCGATGTCGATGATGTTGTCCTTCGGCAGATAGACGCCCGGAGCGGCGAGCTTGGGGATTTCAAACTGCGTCTCGGCGAACTTCAGATCCGGCGCGGCCTTGCCGTCATCGGTGGTTTGTTCGGTCGGACTGCCACTTGCGGCGGGCTTGAGTTTGTCCCACCAGCGCATCACGCCGAAGCCGACGAAGACGAGAAAGAGGACGGTGAAGACGAGTTTTCCGCGAGTGGTCATGGCGAAGGAAGGGAAGGAGTTTCGGTGAAAGGCGTGCGCTGGAGGGCGCCTCGCGAGGTGGCGTTATTCGGCGATCTTCTGCCGCTCGGGGGCAGGCGCCTCGGTGCTCGGCGCAGCGGCGTCGGGCTGCACCATGCCCATCTTTTGTTTGTATTGGTCAAAGAGCATCTTTCCGCGCGCCTTCCGCATGTCCTGCTGGCGTGCGATGCCGGAGCCGACCTCCTTGGCGATGTCCATCGTGGCGCGCATCTGGCCTTCGCCTTTGGCGGCGCTTTCACGGAGCTGCTGCATGGAGGTGCCCATCTCGCCGCCGAGCATTCCCTGGAGTTCGCTGACGGAGCTTTTCATCAAGCCCGAGAGTCCTTCGAGCTGCTTGCTCACGGCCACGCGCGCCTTCGTCTGGGCGAATTCACGCTCGAACTTCTGAATCTCGCGGATGCTGGTGCCGATGATTTCAGTGTTCTGTTTGTAGAGCGTTTCGAGGCTTTCGACCTGCGCCTTGTTGTCTTCGATGTCCTGCTCGATCTGCGCGAGTTCCTCGGCGTAGTGCGCGCCGTTACCTTCGTCGTTCGCCGCGGCAGCGGCCTGGAGAAGACCCATGATTTCCTGCTTCTGCCGTTCCTGCTTTTTGAGCTGATCTTTCAGAAGCGAACTCTGGCTCGCGAGCTGGCCGTTGGCGTAACCGGCCTTGTCGGCTCGGGCCTTGGCGTCGCGGATTCCGCGCTCGACGACGGCGGCGTTGATGGCGTCGTTTTCGGTGGCCTTCTCGGCCATGAGGCCGAGGAAGATGAAGATGCGTTTGATGGCTCTGAACATAGGTTTTTCGGGTGGTGGTTATTCTTTTTCCAACAGGATTTTTTCTTCGAGGATGAAGTTCAGTTTTTCGTTGAGCTGCTTTTCGTCGCTGGCGCCGACCAGCGTAGCCCCGAATTGCTTGACGCCGCCAAACACGCGGGCGTCCACGTCGAAGGCGAGGAAGTGAAAATACACGCTCAGGCCATTTTTGAGGCATTGATCTTGTAGCTGGGGCAGCAGTTTGTCGGGCGGAGGGCCGACCGTGTTTTCGCCGTCGGTGATGACGAGCACGTGCCGCGAGTCGGCGCGGATTTTCCAAAGCGCATTGGTCGCATCGGCGACGGCGCTGCCGAGCGGCGTGGCGCCGTTGGGATAGTTAAACGCGGCGAGCCATCCGCGCAGCGCCGCGGCGTCGAATGGCCCGAGCGGCACGGTTTCCTGAGCGCCTTTGGCGCCGAAGGTGAACAGGCCCGCCTGCACCTTGCGCGGGCCGGCGGCGTTCACCCTTTCGAGCTTCGTCACGATGGCGGACAGGGCGCGATTCGCGATGACGTATTTCGGCTCCTTCGCGCCACCGCTGCCGGGCACTCCCTGCTTCATGCTGCCGGAGGTGTCGTAGACGATGGCGATGGCCAGGTCGCTGTCGGCGGCCTCGGCGCCGCAGAGCAGCGCGCAGAGCGGCAGGATGAGCTTGGCGAGGAAGTGCATGGCTGCCTTGGGTGCGCGGATGGTCTACCGCGACGTCGGATGTGTCAACGCCCCCCGCCGGGGATCGCGCGCCGACAAATTAGCTTTGCCCGATCTTCCGCCGGTCGATAGCGTCGGACTGGTCAAACAACCCAAAAACTCCATGAGCACCGCACTGAGCCAACTCGAACAACTCAAGCAATTCACCAAAGTCGTCGCAGACACGGGCGACTTTGAAACGATGAAGGAATTCAAGCCGCAGGATGCGACGACGAATCCCTCCCTCATCCTCGCCGCCGCCATCAAACCCGAATACGCGCACATCGTCGACAAAGTCATCGCCGACCGCAAAGGCAGCGGTCTCACCGGCGCGAAGCAGGTCGAGGACGTGATGGACAACATCCTTGTCGGCTTCGGCATGGAAATCCTCAAGATCGTCCCCGGTCGCGTCTCGACCGAGACGGACGCGCGCCTGTCCTTCGACACGCAGGGGTCCATCGACAAAGGCCGCCAGCTCATCACGCTTTACGAAACGGCCGGCATCTCGCGCGACCGCATCCTCATCAAGATCGCCTCGACGTGGGAAGGCATCAAAGCCGCCGAAGTGCTCCAGAAGGAAGGCATCCACTGCAATCTGACGCTCCTCTTTTCCCTAGCCCAGGCCGTCGCGTGCGCCGAGGCGAAGGTGCAGCTCATCTCGCCTTTCGTCGGCCGGATCTATGACTGGTACAAGAACGCCAACAAAAAGGATTACACCGGCGCGGAAGATCCCGGCGTCATTTCCGTCACGCAGATTTTCAACTACTACAAGAAATTCGGCCACAACACGGAAGTCATGGGCGCGAGTTTCCGCAACATCTCGCAGATCACCGAACTGGCCGGCAGTGACTTGCTCACGATCAGCCCGGACCTGCTGGCGAAGCTCGCCGCCTCGACCGATCCGGTGACCAGGAAGCTCGACGCGGCCGTCGCGAAAGCATCGAACATCGAGCGTCTGCCGGTCGATGAGAAGTCGTTCCGCTACCTCGTCAACGACGACGCCATGGCGACCGAGAAGACGGCGGAAGGCATCCGCAAATTCTCCGCCGACATCGTGAAGCTCGAGAAATTCATCGCCGGAAAGCTCGCCTAGTCCGGCCTGCCGATCCCGTCAGCACATTCAACAAAGGCCGCGCTCGTGAGGGCGCGGCCTTTTTGTATTGCAGCGAACGTGCCGGATTAAACGCTGAACGCTTCCTCGATCAGCGCCTTCTGTTCGAGCTTGTGCGCGGCGAGACTGCCGATCGCCGGGCTGGCGCTCTCGCCTCGGCCGGCGTAGCGGACCGGAAGTTTCGGGAATAGCTCGCGAAGCCGCCATGCGATGAAACTCCAGGCGCCCATGTTCTGGGATTCCTCCTGGCACCAGATGAGTTTCGCCGCATTTCGAAAACCACCGACCACGGTCTGGAGGACTTCGGTATGGAGAGGATAGAGCTGTTCGACGCGCACGATCGCGGTGCTCGCGAGGTTGTTTTCGTCGCGGAATTTGAGCAGGTCGTAATACACTTTCCCGCTGCAAAAGATGACGCGTTTCACCTGCTCCGGCTTGGCGCTGAGCGGGCCGGGGAGGATCTCGTGGAATTCGCCGTCGGTGAAGTCGTCGATGGTGGAGGTCGCCGCCTCAAGGCGCAGGAGCGACTTCGGGGTCATGATGATGAGCGGCTTTTTGAAAGGGCGCTTCATCTGGCGGCGCAGCGCGTGGAAGTATTGCGCCGGCGTCGTGAGGTTGCAGACCTGGATGTTTTCCTCGGCGCAAAGCTGGAGGAAGCGTTCCAGCCTCGCGCTGGAGTGTTCCGGCCCCTGCCCCTCGTATCCGTGGGGCAGCAGGAGCACGATGCCGCTTGGCCGCTGCCACTTCGACTCGGCGCTCGCGATGAACTGGTCGATGACGACTTGTGCGCCGTTTGAAAAATCGCCGAACTGCGCTTCCCAGAGGCAGAGCATTTCGGGGTAGTTCAGCGAGTAGCCGTAGTCGAAGCCGAGGACGCCCGCTTCGCTTAGGAGTGAATTGTAGATGCAGAGACCGGCTTGATCGGACGTGATGTGTTTGAGCGAGCAGTAGCGTTTGCGGGTTTGCTGGTCGTAGAGATAGCTGTTGCGCTGGCTGAAGGTGCCGCGGCGGCAATCCTGCCCGCTGAGGCGCACGGCGATCCCTTCCACCAGGAGCGAGCCCATCGCGAGCGCCTCGCCGTAGGACCAGTCGAACGGTCCGCCGTTGGCCCACGCTTTGGCGCGTTTATCGAGGAGGAAGCTTTTCAGCTTCGGCTGGACGTGAAATCCATCGGGCACCCGAGTCAGCGCATCGGCGACGAGCTTGAGCTTCTCACGCGTCACCCGCGTTTCGGTCGGTCCGAAAGACCACTTCGGCTGGAAGACGGCGGTCGACTCCGAGAAGGGATTGATCGTCTTGTCCTTCTCTGCCGCCTGCGCCTCGGCCAGGGCGCGCTCGTGGCGCGTCGAGACTTCCGCTTCCAGCGCGTCGATATCTTCCTGCGTGATCGTGCCTGCCTCGATCATGCCCTTGCGGAAGACGTGGCTCGGCTTCGGGTGTGTGTCGATGTCCGCATACATCGTCGGCTGGGTGCTCACCGGATCATCGGCTTCGTTGTGGCCGTAGCGGCGGTAACAATACATGTCGATCACCACGTCGCGCTTGAAGGTTTGGCGAAACTCGAACGCCAGTTCGGCCACGTAGCGGCAAGCGAGCGGATCGTCGCCGTTCACGTGAAAAATGGGCGCCTCGATCATCTTCGCGACATCGGTGCAATAGGTCGTCGAGCGCGCATCGGCGGGCAGTGTCGTGAAGCCGATCTGATTGTTGATGACCACATGGACCGTGCCGCCGGTGCGATAGCCGCTGAGCTGCGACATGTTCAGCGTCTCCGCCACCACGCCCTGGCCCGCGAACGCCGCGTCGCCGTGCAACAGCAGAGGGAGCACCTTTGCCCGCTCCACCGTGTCGTGCCGGATCCGCTGCCGAGCCCGCGCCACGCCCTGCACGACGGGGTTCACCGCCTCGAGGTGGCTCGGATTTGCGCTGAGGCGCACCATGACTTCGTGACCGCCATCGAGCTTGCGCGTGGTGACGTAACCGAGGTGGTATTTCACGTCGCCGTCGCCTGCAGCCGTGTTCGGCATGTAGTTTTCCGAGAACTCGGAGAACATCACCTTGAAGGGCTTTTTCAAAAACTCCGCGATGACCGAGATGCGCCCGCGGTGGGCCATGCCCATCACGATTTCCTCGACGCCGTGGCCGGGCGAGGCGTGGAGGAGCGTGTTTAAGATCACCATCAGCGACTCGCCGCCTTCCAGCGAGAAGCGCTTCTGGCCTTTGTATTTCGTGTGCAGAAAATGCTCGAACGCTTCCACCTTCATCAGCGTCCGCAGCATCCGCCGCTGAATTTCCGGCGGGACCGGCGCCTCGCTGGGTCGCACCTCCAGTTTTTCGCGCAGCCAGTTCCGCACGCGGGGATTCTGGATGTGCATGAACTCCGCGCCGATCCGCTCCGAGTAGATCCGGCGCAGGGCGGCGATCATTTCCCGCAGCTTCATCGTCTTGCCACCGAGGAAGTATTTCGTGCTGACGCTCAGATCGAGATCCTTCTCGTCAAAGCCGAGTTCCCTCAGGCTTAGGAGCGGATTCTCGGGTGGGTTCTTTGCCAGCGGATCGAGGTCGGCGATGGTATGGCCGAGCGTTCGGTAGGCGTAGGCCAGGCCGTCGATGCGCGTCTGGAGTGGGCCGTCCGACGTGCCGGCCGCGGCCGGTGCGCCGGCTCCGTTTTTAAGCGAGACCGCCCCGAGTTCAAATCCCTCGAAGAAGGCCGACCAGTTCGGATCCACCGAGGTGGGATCGTTTTGCCAGCGTTGGTAATTCTCTTCGAGAAGGTCGGCGTTAAATCGGTTCGCGAACGAGGTAGCCATGTTAAAAAATGGGCCGGAACCTACGCATTGGGCAGCGGACGGCAAAATGATATTCTCGGTTGCTCCGCGCCGCCGCGGTTTCGAGCGCGCGCTGCGTTTTCTAAGGATTTTCCCCTCTCTGAGTTGATAGGTTGCATCCATGAGCCCGTGCCATTCCCCACATTCCCGAGCCCTGTCACTTTTCGCTGCCGCCTTCGCGGCGTCGGTGTCCACGCTCGGCGCGGCGGACAAGATCACTTACAACGACAACGTCCTGCCGATCTTTCGGAACGCGTGCCTGAACTGCCACAACCCCGACAAGAAAAAGGCGGGGCTCGACCTTTCCACCTACCAGGGGACACTCCAAGGG
>JAYTDO010000332.1:0-2905 GCA_043735935.1 Chthoniobacteraceae bacterium | reverse complement strand
GTCGCCGTCTCCTAGAGATCTTCCTTCTTCACCGGCGCGGTCGTCTTTGGCGCTTCCTTGCCGCCAGCGGTGCCGGTGAGCGATTCATTCACGTATTTGATCGTGACGGTGCCGCCCATCTCTTCGCCGCCGCGCACATTCACACCGGAGATTTCGGCGGAAATGAGCATGGTGGTTTTCTCCTTCATCGTCGGCGTGAATTTCCAAATCGCCGCATTGCCCGCAGGCTGCGGCTGCGCACCCTTTTTCCCGATGCCACCCGTCTTCTTATCCGTCGTCGCAGACCCGTATTTCGTGACGAGCTGGTTGCGCAATTCCTTGAACATCGTACTCGCATTTGGCTCAGCCTTCAGCGTCACCGTGGCGGAGGCAAACTTCCGGTCTGGAAACTCGATCACCCATTTCGCCACCGGCTGCCCCGCGAAGGTGCCGCCCGTCAGCTCGATCTTATAGTCGTCCGCATTTTCGGGAAAAGTGACGCCGGGGCGCTTTTGCAAGACGCGCTTCGCCTCCTCGGGCGAGGCACCCCACGCGATGCCGAGAAATCCGGTCGGACGCTCGGCGGCGAAAGCCAGCGCATGGCAGGCGAGCAGGAGAATGAGGGGGAGCTTCATGAGGGGGCGCTTGGGAAAATGGAACGCCACCGCCCGCGCGGAGTCAAACCCCGATGCTGCGGCCCCGGCCCGCCACACTCACTCGGCAAACTGGCCGAGCATCGCGTCGAGCGTGCTGATCAGACCCTTCAGCGCGTCGTGATACTTGTTCGCCGGGACGACCCGGAGCTGATCCTCGGTCTCGCGCAGCATGCGGCGCGCGGTGGTCACGGCATTGTTCACTGCGCCGGTGTCCTTCGCCTTTTTCACCAGCGTGGCGATCTCGTCGTCGCTGCCATCGAGGATGGTCGCGCAGATGCGCTCACGCTCGGCAGGCTCGCTATGCTGGAGGAGGTAAAGGATGGGCAGCGTGAGCTTGCCCTTGCGCAAGTCGGTGCCGAGCGTCTTGCCGGCATTCGCCTCGTCGCCCGCGAGATCGAGCACATCGTCGTAAATCTGGAACGCCGTGCCGAATTTCAGCCCGAACGTGCGCATCGCGGCGATGACCGAGGGCGACGCCTCGTTCAGAAATGCGCCAAGCTCGGTCGCCACGGCGAAGAGCGCGCCGGTCTTCATCTCGATGATGCGATAGTAGTCCGGCACCGAGAGCTTCAAGTCGAAGCGGCGCTGCGTCTGGATGATCTCGCCTGAGCACACTTCGCTCGCGGCCTCGGCCATCCGGCGCATCATTTCGCTGCTGCGAAATCCGCTCGCGAGCTTCAGCGCGTGGGAGAAAAGGCAGTCGCCGAGCAGCACCGAGAGCGCATTGCCCCACTTCGCATTCGCCGTGGGCTGGCCGCGGCGCGTGTCCGCGCCGTCAAGGATGTCGTCGTGCACGAGCGTCGCGGCGTGGATGAGTTCCACGACGACGGCGAGGTCGAAATGATCCGGCCCGATATTCCCCGTCGCGCCGCCCGCGATGAGCGCGAGCGCCGGCCGCAGCCGCTTGCCCGTGCTCTCGACCGCATACGCCACGTAGCCCTCGACCGCCGGGTCGAACGCCCGAGCCTGCGCGCGGATGCGTTCCTCGACGGCGTAGAGTTCGGAATTGATCAGCTCGAAGGTGTGCTTGAGCGCCTCAGTCTTGTTCACGCCTTTCGATACGTCTGAGGCGCTCTTGTCGGACTTTGTGAAATGTTTCACAAGGCCACGTTACGAATCGGCGGCGGGCAAGTCAACGCCTGCGATTCTGTTCGGCGAAAAACCGAAGGCGCATGCAACTTTTGCAAGTCTAGGAATTGAGCGGACGTCGCCCGGCTCCCACGTTCCTGCGCCGATCCTCGTTGATCCTCGCCAACATCCGTCGCGCTTTCTCGGCCAGCGGCACTGTTTTCCAGTAACGGCCCAAGTTTTCCCAATACTGATTTGTTCGTTCAGGCGTCAGCGGCTCGCCGGAGCCGGAACCGGGGAAGGAATACCACTCGCTAGTGTGGGAATCGCGGCGCTCATCGCACTCACAATATCCTTCCGCATCGCACTGTCACGCCCGCAGCTTGATCATCAGATCCCCGGCCTCCACCGCTTCGCCGACGGTGACGAGCACTTCGGCCACCGTGCCATCCGCGGGCGCGAGGAGGTTCGTCTGCATTTTCATCGCTTCGAGCGTGGCGAGTTTGTCGCCTTTCGTGACGGCTTTGCCGACGCTGGCTTCGAGCACGGTGATCATACCGGGGATGGGCGCGCCGATTTGCAGCGGGTCGCTCGCGGCGGCTTTGGGGCGCGTCTTCACTTCCTTCGAGATGCTCTTGTCGAGCACGGTGGCTTCGCGCGGGAGGCCGTTCAGTTCAAAGGTGATCACGCGGCGGCCGTCCTTGTCCGGCGTGCCGATGTTGATGAGTTTGATGATGAGCACCTTCCCCTCCTCGATGCTCACGGCGACTTCCTCGCCGGGGCGCAAGCCGTAGAAAAATGCGGGCGTCGGCAGGCAGCTCACGTCGCTGAAGCTCGCCTGGAATTTCGCGAAGTCCGCGAAGACCTGCGGATACATGAGGTGCGAATAGAGATCGTCGTCACTCGGCTCGCGCTTGGTTTTCGCACCGACTTCGGCGCGCGTGTCTGCGAGCTTCACGGGCTCGGGCTTCGAGCGTTTGATCTTCTTGTCGCCGAGGACGGCGCGCACCACGTCGCGCGGGAAACCGCCCATCGGCTCGCCGAGTCCGCCGCTGAGCATATCGAGCACGCTCTCGGGAAATGCGATGCTGCCGGGCTCGAGATTCACCACGTCGGCGGGCTTGATGCCGCGGGTGAAAAGGAACAGCGCCATGTCGCCGACGACCTTGCTCGATGGCGTGACTTTCACGATGTCGCCGAAG
>JAYTDO010000331.1:0-5643 GCA_043735935.1 Chthoniobacteraceae bacterium | reverse complement strand
TGCATGCGGCCATCGCGGCGGGCAAACATGTGCTTTGCGAGAAGCCGCTGGGGCTCAACCATGCGGAGACGGTGGCGATGGCGGAGGCGGCGGATGCCGCGGGGGTGCAGCACATGACGGCATTCACGTATCGGTTCGTGCCGGCGATGCGCTACCTGCGGTTCCTGGTGGCGCGCGGGGATTTGGGGACGCCGTATCATTTCCGATCGTGCCGGTTGCAGGATTGGGGGACGCGCAATCTGGGGTGGCGGCAGGTGAAGAAGCTGGCTGGCACGGGGGAGATCGGGGACATGCTTTCGCACCGGATCGATTTTGCGCATCACCTCATCGGGCCGATGAAGCGGCTGGTGGCGAATCTGATGACGCTGACGCCGATGCGCGACGGGGCGCCGAATGACACGGATGACTGGGTGGCGATCCTGGCGGAATTCCAAAACGGAGCGAGCGGGGTGTTGGAGAGTTCGAAGCTGGCGAGCGGGCGGAATGAGAGCTGGCGCAGCCTGGATTCGGTGGAGATCAATGGGAGCGAGGGTTCGTTCACCTTCACGACGGGGAGCTGGAATTCGCTAAACCATGGGAAGGTGGGCGGACCGGGAATGCGGACGATCCCGGTGCCGCGCGAATTCTTTGTGTGGCCGGGCTCACCGCGAAAACCGCTCACCGGCGATCCGCTGATCACCTTCCGTTACGATCAGGCGTTCGAGTTCATCGATGCCATCCGGGCTGGGCGGCAGTGTGAGCCGAACTTTCACGAAGGCGCGCGCGCGCAGGCCGTCATGGACGCCGCTGTGCGGAGCACGGAATTGCGCCAATGGATCGACTTATGAACAAAACAGCAGTCATCACGGGAGCCGGCAGCGGCGTGGGTGCGGCGACGGCGATCGCCTTGGAGAACGAAGGCTGGCGTGTGGCGCTCGTGGGGCGTCGGCGCGAGGTGCTGGAGAAGGTGGCAGCGAATCTGGCCGGGGCGCTCGTGTGCCCGTGCGACATCGGCGACGCGGAAGCGGTGGCGGCGATGGGCGCGCGCGTGCTCGCGGAGTTTGGCGAAGTCGAAGTGCTGGTGAATGCGGCGGGGACGAACGTGCCGAACCGCGCGCTCGAGGTGCTCTCGCTCGCGGACTACCGCGCGATGATGGATGCGAATCTCAACGGCGCCTACTACTGCGCGCAGACCTTCCTGCCGCAAATGCGCGCGCGCGGCTCTGGCACGATCATCAACATCGTCTCCGACGCCGGCAAAGCTGCGAGCCCCAAGGCCGGGCCGGGCTACGTGATGTCGAAGTTCGGCATGGCCGGCCTCAACTCCGCGATCAACGCCGAGGAAAGGGGCCGCGGCATCCGTGCGTGCGCGATCTTCCCCGGCGACATCGACACGCCGATCCTCGACAAGCGCCCCGTGGTGCCCGACGCGGCGGCGCGGGCGAAGATGATGCAGCCCGAGGACATCGCCGCCTGCGCGCTGCTGGCGATCAATCTGCCGGCGCGGGCGATCATCGAGGAGATGACGGTGCGGCCGCGCTGACGCGCAAGGGAGTGAAGCTGCTGGCAACTCAGGGGCGAGCCTTGGCCGGGAGGCGTTGTTCTATCCACGCGCCCGTTGAACGTCGGTGCTTTCAGCCCGGGCCAGATGCGTCGTTAGCTTGATGAGCATGAAATAGAACCCGATCTGCGTGAATGACGCCTGACGCTGCCCTGCTGAAAGAAGGTTTCGATAAACTTTTGCAGACACCGAGCATGCAAGATGGAGCAAAACGAGCGCGCCGTGCTCAAATCCAGCGAACTTTGGCAGGTAGAAAAGTTCGGTCTTATCGTTCTGACGTATGGCCTTCGCAAAACCTTCCAAGCTACTCTGCGAACGGCGGCGCTTTTCAAACTCCAGAAATTTCCCGAAATCCACGATCGGTGCCGCCGTGACAAAATCCATGCGGCCATCAGGTAAATCGCAGGAATTGTTTAGGATCATCACCGGGAATTGCTTTGCTCTTGGCGCGCCCGAGTCATCGATCACGACGGTTGGACAGTCTGTCAGAATATCTCCTTGCAGCCGACTCTCGGTTGGATCCGGTTCCACGAGCATCCAGGAATAGTCAGGAATGCGTTTGAGGCTGCTTCGGAGCGCAGGTTGATGTTCCTCCGGGATGACTGGGCTATGCCGCGAGAAATCGCCGAACTCGCTCATCAAAAATGCGACCAGAAAAACTCGTTGATCGACGAGCGCTCGTCCGCCGTCATTGGACGAGAATCCGGTAGCGCCTCGCTCGACAACGACATCCAATCCAACGCGATCTCGTGAGAAGAAATTTTTTCGGCGTCCACGGCAAACGTCATCGTTGGCTGTAATTCGCGGCTTTCGATCTTGATGGATGCCGCGGTTCCGGCCTCGAAACGCTTTGCCTGACCGTACGGCGCAAGGCTGGCGTAGAAAGGAACGCATGTAACGGCGAGAGTGGGGATAGTCAGGTTCATCGGTGGAATCAGGAGAACTGTTCGCGGAGTTTGTCCGTCATGTAGGCTTCAAACGCAAGTCTGTGCGGCGCATGCACGGTTCCGAGTAATTTCGGCAACTTTGCGGCGCTTGCAGGCTTTCCAAGCCACACAACATCGAGATCGAGAATCACAGGGGTGCAATCCCCAACGCTCGGAAGGGACACGCAATTGACGATGAGATTGCAGGAACCTTTGAGCTGCTGCTCGAAACGCATTTGAAACGGGCCGCGAACCGCGCCTTTTAGTTCGGGCACCGGAAGGCGAAAGTTAAACCAGTCTTCCCACGCAAAGGGAACCTGCGGAACGTCGATCTTATTGATGTAGCGCAGCCCTACCCGACCGATCTCGAAAGGCCCGAGCCTTGCCTGCACCTCCGCAGCGCGTGCCGCGATCGTATCGCGAAATCCTTCCTCCCAACCGGGATATGGCTTCAGTTGGTTGACCGCGAGAAAACGTCCACTCAATTGGACCAACCGGCAGGCGTCGCTGGCACGGCAAACTAGTCGATGCCCCATTTTGTCTTCGACCACGCGAACCCCATCCGCACCGACTTCCACCTTCACGCCCTTTTCTTCATTGAGCTTTTGATCGGGATATTCGGCTGCCCATACCTCCTTGAGATGCTCAATCCGTTCCAATGACAAAGGCTCATCGATGTTGAAATGGATTTCGCAGATCGCCTCCTGAATGGGCGGTTTTGCGTATTTGAAATTCGATCGAGGCATCTCAGTCGCTGGTGTAATCAGCCCGTCGATCATTTGAAAGCAGTTTACCGCTGACGGCGTGCCACGTTGCCGAAGGTTTCCATTTGGAAAGCCGCCGGTGATGCGCCACGGTCTGCGCGCCCATGTTTCCCGAACTCGCCCTCCGCATCCTCCGCACGACTGATCCGCGGCTGCTCGGGAAGTTCATGTGGAATTTTGGGGTGAAAGGGCTGCTGTCGGTCGAAAAGTTCAAGCGGCGCATCAAGCGCGGGGAATACTTCCCGCCGTTTCTCTACCTCTCGATCCTCAATACCTGCAACCTGCGCTGCCAGGGTTGCTGGGTGGACGTGGAGGCGGAGCGCACGCAGATCGATCTGGAGACGCTGAACCGCACGATTACTGATGCCAAGGCGCACGGGAACGCGTTCTTCGGCATCCTCGGCGGCGAGCCGTTCATGCATCCGGAGCTGCTCGATCTCCTTGCGGCGCACCCGGACGCGTATTTCCAGGTGTTCACGAATGGGCAGTTCATCACCGACAAGATCGCGAAGCAGCTCCGCAAGATCGGCAATGCGACGCCGCTGATTTCCATCGAAGGGCGCGAGATCGTGAGCGACGAGCGGCGCGGCAAGAAGGAGGTCTTCGCGCGGACGTTGCGCGGGCTCGACGCGTGCCTGCGGGAGAAGATTTTGACCGGGGTGGCGACGAGCGTGTGCCAGACGAACATCGACGACCTCTGCACGGAGTCGTGGCTGCGCGAGCTGATCGCGCGCGGCGTGCATTACTGCTGGTTTCACACGTATCGGCCTGTCGGGCCGAAGATGAACGCGCAGCTCGCGCTCACGCCCGAGCAGCTCGTGCGCGTGCGGCGCTTTGTGGTGGAGATGCGCGCAAAGGTGCCGATCGCGATCATCGACGCCTACTACGATGGCGAGGGCAAGGCGCTGTGCCCGATGAGCACGGGCATCTCGCACCATGTGAACCCGCGCGGCGACATCGAGCCGTGCCCGATCATCCAGTTCGCCACGGAGAACATCCGCGACGAGCGCGGCGTCTTCGCGACGATGCGGGACTCGGCCTTTCTCAAAGACTTCCGGGAGATCAGCGCGCAGCACACGCGCGGCTGTGTGGTGCTGGAGCGGCCGGATTTGGTGAAGGATCTCGTCGTCAAACACGGTGCGCGCGACACGACGATGCGCGGCACCGCGATGGCGGAGCTGGAGGCGATGGAGCCGCGCTTTTCCCAATGGCTGCCCGGCGAGGAAATCCCCGAGCAGCACTGGATGTATCGGTGGTCGAAAAAGTATTGGTTCAATGACTTCGATGCCTACGCGAATGTGGCGCACGACGCGGAGGCGAAGGCGCGGGCGCTGCAGGAACGCCTGGTCGAGGTCTGACGGGGGCAGTGCGCGTTTGACAGCGCGCCCCTAAGGCGGGAGCCTGTCGGCATCTTCCCCGCCATGAAAACCACTCGCCTTCTCGCTTTGGTCGCTGCAGTGATCGTCACGTCCGCTGGTGCGCTGCACGCGGAGCCGCAGCCGCCGGTGGAGGAGGGCGGAAAGGTCGATCCTGCGATTTTGCGGGCGATGCTGGAGCAATTGCAGAAAGTCCTGGCCGAGCCGACCGCCGAGAGCGATGCGACTCCGGTCGAACCCGCTCCCGCGCCGGTGGTGTCGAAACCCGTCGCGCCTCCGGCGGTGACTTCCCTGCAAATGAGCCGACTGGATGGGCGCTCGCTGCAGCCGTCGACGGGGTTGTCGGGTGCGACCCGGGGATTAACGCCGCGCGACGATTGGCGCGCGATGTTTCCGAAGTCCAGGGCGGCTCAATAGACGCGGCGCGGCGCGAAGTCACTCCCGCTGCCGGGTGTCGATGATGAGCGTGATCGGGCCGCTGTTCACGAGTGAGACGTCCATCATCGCGCCGAAACGGCCGGTCTGAATCGGGCGGCCGAGCAACTCGGTGAGTTTGCGAATGGCCATCTCATAAAGCGGGATGGCCACATCGGGCCGCGCCGCTCGATGCCAACTCGGGCGGGTGCCCTTCTTGGTGCTCGCGAAGAGGGTGAACTGGCTCACCAGCAGGATGTCGCCGCCGACATCGCGAACGGAATGGTTCATCACGCCCTCGTCGTCCTCGAAAAGGCGCAGGTTCACGAGCTTGCTCGCGAGCCAGTCGATGTCTTCGGTCGTGTCGGCGTCCTCCTTTCCAATGAGCACCAGCAGGCCCGGACCGATGGCACCGACGATCTCGCCGGCGACGGTGACGGAGGCGGAAGTAACCCGCTGAATGACGGCACGCATGATGTGTGGGAATTACCCGTGTGTGAGTGCTCCGTCACGGTGAAAAGTGGTTGTCGTGGTGCGATCAAACGAGGACAGCGTGCGGTCAAACTAGGACATTGTGCGATCAAAGCAGGACTGCGCCCGTTTTGCGGAGCCGGAGCGTAGCG
>JAYTDO010000330.1:0-6169 GCA_043735935.1 Chthoniobacteraceae bacterium | reverse complement strand
AACGCCGGCCATCCCGGCGGCCCTCACTCGCATGATGCCTACGCGGTGTGTCGATGGATGATGGAAGCCGATGAGCGGGGCGTTCTTTCGCACTATTTCCAGACTCTAGTGAGTCCAGCCGACAAAGCAGCCGCAGCGGCGGAAGGCTGGATCTTGGGAGTGATGTGACTACTTCACGCGCTCGATACCAACGCGCCTGAGCGGTTGGCATCCGGTAGCGATCCGGGCACTCTCCCGCCATGTTCACATGGATTCCGCTTTACCAGGAGATTGCTCGCAAGCTGCTCGAATTTGAAAACCGGCAGGACGAGTTGCTCGCGCTGCTTCGTGGCTTCGCCGAGAGGGGCTTCAGGTTGGTTCGCTGGAGGATGAGGACACGCCGGGGAACCGCGTCCCGCTGACCGCGATCGATCCATTTTCGTTCTTCGCCACCTTCAACTGGCAGGGACACAAGCCGGAGAAACGACGCGCCATTCTCTCCGCGCTGCGTGACGCGTGGCAACTCAGCGCAGCGGTGCCGGAAGATTTCGACGGCATCCCGCTCGGCAATCCGCAACAGCTTTGGTTTTTCGGCTGGCAGCATCGGCGCGATGCCGGCGACATTGGGCGCCTCTGGCAGTTCGCCCAGCAGGTCATCGGCGGCACACGCACGACGTTGGACCGGGCGCTGTTCACCCGGCTACTCGCACAGCGTTCAGTCGGGGAAGTGAAGCTCTCGATCGGAATGTTTTGGTTGAATCCGCGCGAGTTTCTCCCGGCCGACAAATGGATGCGTGGCTACATGGAACGGCGCGGCGTGCCAGAGGATGTGTGGAACGGCGACACCTACTTTCGCTGGCTGGACGCGTGCATCGCAAAAGAAGGCACGGATTTTCCAGCGCTCTCGCGTGCTGCATTCGTGGAGAAACAGGCACCCGCCTCGGATGCAGACGGTCATCGCCGGGAGGACGCAACAGACGACGACAAGCAGCCTCCGGTTGTGGAAGCGCCGCGCTCCTACTGGCTCCTGCGCGCTGGGCAGCGCGGCGAGGCTTGGGATGACTTTCAGCAGAGCAGTGAAGTGGCGCTAGGCTTCGACAAAATGGCGGATTTTCGGACCTTCGCGGATCGCGAGGCGATGCGCGTGCGGCTCAATCAGCTCTGGCCCGTCGAGGCCGGCGAAGATGCACGCCGCAGCAACGACACTCTCGGGGCATGGAAATTCTCGCGCGACATGAAGCCGGGCGACATCGTCTTCGTGTTCCGGGGTCACTTTGAGATGCTCGGAGTGGCGCGAATCACCAGCGACTATCGCTTCGATCCAGCGCACCCACACTATCCGCACCGGCGTGCTGCCGAGTATCTGGCGATCGGACCTTGGCAGGTGCCCGAGGATCTGCGGTGTCCAAATAAGACGCTGACCATCGTCGAGGAAAGAGAAGAGCACCGAAAGCGCCTCGAAATCGCGGGCATCAACCCCGACGCCTTGGCGCCGCTGGCACCCGCGACCCCAGCGAATCGGCCCCGGCGGCACTGGTGGCTGAACGCGAACCCGAAAATCTGGGACTTCCGCAATCTCGCCGTCGGTGCGCGCCAGACTTACACTGCCTACAACGAAAAGGGCAACAAGCGGCAGAAGTTCCGATATTTCGGCGAGGTCGCGCCCGGCGATTTGCTGGTCGGCTATCTCACCACGCCGGACAAAGAGGTCGCCGCGATCTGCGAAATCACGAAGGCGCTTCACGCCACGCCCGAGGGAGAGGCATTCGAGTTTCAAAAGATCGAGCAGGTCGAACAGCCTATCACCTGGGCCGAGTTGCAAACCGTGGCGAGTCTTACCGAGTGTGAGCCGATCAAGAGCAATAAAGGCAGTCTCTTCGCACTGACGGAAGACGAGTTCGATGCGATCCGGGCGCTCATCGACGAGCGGAATCCGGTGACTCCACCGCCTCAGCGCAACGTCTTCACCAAGGCTGATGCGCTCGATGGTCTGTTCATGGACGCCGCCCAACTCGACACCATCCTCGCACGCCTCACGCGGAAAAAGGGAATCATCCTCCAAGGCCCGCCCGGCGTCGGGAAGACCTTCGTCGCCCGCCGCCTCGCGTATGCGCTCATGGGCGAGCGCGACGATTCGCGCGTGTGTATGGTGCAGTTCCACCCAAGCTACGGCTACGAGGACTTCATCCAAGGC
This sequence comes from Chthoniobacteraceae bacterium, assembly GCA_043735935.1. Classification (GTDB taxonomy): domain Bacteria; phylum Verrucomicrobiota; class Verrucomicrobiia; order Chthoniobacterales; family Chthoniobacteraceae; genus JANLQB01. The sequence continues at coordinate 3,996 of JAYTDO010000330.1, read as the reverse complement.
TACCGTCCCGACGGCACCGGATTGCGGCTGCGCAACGGCGTCTTCCATGAGTTCGCGCGACGCGCGCGGCACGACGGACGCCCGTGCTTTTTCATCATCGACGAAATCAACCGCGGCAACCTCGCGAAGATTTTCGGTGAGCTGCTGATGCTCCTGGAGGCGGACAAGCGCGGCCCGCAATTCGCGATGCCGCTGACCTACGCCGATACCGTGGAGGAAACATTCTGGCTGCCGGAGAACCTCCACGTCATCGGCACGATGAACACCGCCGACCGCTCGCTCGCGATGGTGGACTACGCACTGCGACGCCGCTTTGCCTTCGTCACACTCGAGCCTGCGCTGCATCGCACGGAGTTCCGGGCGTGGTTGGCAGGCAAAGGCGCTCCAGTCGCGCTTGCGACCCGGATCGCGGAGCGCGTGGGCAATTTGAACGCCGAGATCAGCGCCGAGCGCGACCTCGGCCCAGGCTTCCGTGTCGGGCACAGCTACTTTTGCCCTGCCGACGTGCCAACGGATTGGGAAGCGTGGTATCGAGACATCATCGACGCTGAGATCGCGCCGCTGCTGGAGGAATACTTCGACAAGAACACGCGCGTGAAGGAGCTGACCGACGCCCTGCTGGCGGGATGAGCCGCGAGATTCCCATCGCAAATATCTACTACCTCCTCTGCTACGCGTGGGATGCGCTGGAGGAGAAGGACGCGCTTGCCGATGCGGGCGCTCTGGAGTCACCAGACCTGCTCAACCTCTTCGCTCGCGTGCTCGCCAACGGCACGCACCGCCTGCTGCATCGCGGCCTCGATCGCGGCTACCTCCCGCGCGAGGAAGAACTCGCCGGAGTGCGCGGCAAGCTACTCGCCACGCCGACGCTGCGGCGCAACTTGCTGCGAAAGGGTCGGGCCATGTGCGCGTGGGACGAATTGGAATACGACACGCTGCCGAATCGCATTCTGAAAACGACTCTCGTGCGCCTAGCCGCCGGTGAGCTTGAGCCGCGCGCCCACGCTGCCGTGCGCGACGTGCTGCGATGGCTTTCGCCCGTCTCGACGATGGACCTGCGCGCCACGCATTTCCGTCGTGTGCAACTTCACCGGAATAACCGCATCTACGCCTTCCTTCTTCACGTGTGCGAGTTCGTCCACGAACACTGGCTGCCCGACGCCGCTGGTGGGCCGAGCCGCTTTCGAGATTTCATCCGCGACGGGCTGCCCGCGCTGTTCGAGAAATTCGTGTTCAATTTCTACGCCAACGAACTGCCCCCCGGCTGGATAACGAGCGCTCCGCACATCGAGTGGCCGATGAGCGAAGCCAACGACGACGCCCGCGCGCTCGTGCCACGCATGATGACCGACGTGTGCATCAGCGGGCCGGGCCGTGCGATCATCCTCGATACGAAATTCTACGCGGCCGCCCTCACCGGAAACGCCTACGGCGCCGACAGGCTGCGTGCGGCGCATCTCTACCAGCTCTTCGCATATCTGCGGCACCGGGCGCACGAGCCCGGATGGGAAAAGGCAGAAGGTGTGTTGCTCTACCCTCGTGTCGAACGTGATTTCGCGCCGGAGTTCACCACACACGGCCATCGAATCCGGGCGCTGACCGTGAATCTACGTCAACCCTGGCGGTACATTGAGCGCGAGCTTCTCGCCGTTACGGCTTCACGATCCGCTTGATGCCATCGGCGAGCGCGACCTTGAAACCGTAGAGGCACTCGACGGTGACGAAGACGCGATTGCTCTGCGTCTCCGTGTAGCGCAGGTAGCCAAACGTCAGGCCGGTTTCGGGATGGGTTACGGCCCCGGCTTCATCGTATTCGGCGGCGGGCACGAGATAGCGCATGGCGACGGCGAGGCCGCTCGGATGCGCAGCGAAGCCGATGAGCTTCTCGCCGTTCTCGGGCAGGATCACCGTCTCGTGCAGATCGAAACCGGCGAGGCGGCGGATTTGCGCCTCGACGATGCCAGGCTGTGCGACCTGCGGAACGAAGCCCTTCGCAACCACATCATCGCCGAGCAAATTCGTGTAGTAGGCACCGTCGAGAATCAGCGCCCGGTCAGTGACGGGCATCTTCACGGCGCTGCACGCCTCACGGATCGCGAGGAGCTTTTTGTAATCGAACGCACTGGCCGCCAGCGCGGGGATGACGGGCGCACCGTAGTTCGCCGCCGTGATCTCGCCGAAAATGTCCTGCAAGACATCCTGGGCGAGCTGCTTCACCGCGGCGGAGACGAGCGTGTCGAGCACGTTAAACGCGGTCTCCGCGGCCTCGCGCGCCGTGAGATGCACGGTCTTGAACTTGTGCCGCGTGAGCTGCACCGGGATCACGCTTACGGTCGAATCGGCGTTCGTGGTGTAGTTGCCGGCGAAGTCGCTCGATTGCGTCGGCGTGCCGACGAAGGGCACGCGCACGGTGTCGAGCTTGTCGGCGGGATCGGGCGAGAAGTTGGTGGAGAAGGCGCGCATCGGCGTGAGCGCGGCGGTGAACGGCTGGAGCGCGCGTTGGGCGACAAAGTAAGAAGGCATATCATTAACGAGGAAGATGTACTTCAAACTTTTTTATCATTTGGATTTGAGATTGTGGACTTCGAGCAGCTTTCATTTGAAGAGCAGATTTTATTAGCAGGTAAAGCAAGTGTATTGGCCGGTGTGCACGGTGCAGGCTTAGCGAATATGATTTTTATGCCGACTCATTCTGTGGTATTCGAACTCACCACCCGAATAAACGGAGAGCACTATTACTACTACTCGCTTAGCAATGCCTTAACACATCGATACTATTATCAGGTGTGCGACCCCGATCATGAAGTTGAGGTGCAGGAAGCAAACCTGATGGTCGATATCAATACATTAAAAGAGAATATTACCAGAATGCTTTCCGAATGATAAAGATCAGCGGCATATATACCGTTCGTGATACCCCACGACCTCATTTCTGGGATATTGTGTTTGATTGGGAAGATCAGATGTCCGCTACATTAGGAGTTCCTTTAATTCCTGTTGGGAAAAAGTACAATCAGATTTATCGCCCGAATGTTGTAAAGAAAATAATAAACCGATTTAATGCTTACCAACTCCGGGATCAATATTTCTTTTCTCCGCAAAATTATTATCTCGCCTTTCATATCGGGCCTCCGGGTGTGTATTCATTTTACACGCGCAATAATGTTATACCGATCATTATTGATTTCTGGAGGCAGGAAAATATCAAAAGATTAGAATCCATTTTTCGTATCTCTCCGGCAGTTTTTGTAACCAGTCGCGAAGTTTTTAATTACCTTCAAGACATTGGGGCAAAACTCGAGCTGAAGCATCTTTCACTATCTTTACCAGACAAGTACACAGGGCTGAATAATTCATCGTTGAGAGACATTGACATTATTCAAATGGGAAGAAGCAATGCAAAGCTTGATGAATACATGAGTCAGTTTCTTAACGATTTTCCAAACATGAATTATGTATCTGGAAAAAAAATAGGAAACGAAATCCATATGGTCTCAACGCAATTGGGATTCTTGGGGGTCTTTAAAGATCGGGAGGAGTTTATCAATTTATTAAAACGATCAAGAATTAGTTTGGTGTCTGCACCAGGGCTTGATGAAGACCGGGAGCGTACAGGAGGATTTTCACCCGTAACTCCTCGCTTTCTCGAAAGCGCAGCCTGTGGTTGTAAATTACTTGGTTTATATCCTCAGAATGATGACTTTGAATTTTATGGAATTAAAGAAGTGTGTACCTCTGTAACAAGTTATGATCAATTTAGGAATCTTGCTTGTGAATACCTCGCACAACGAACCATTCCAGACTACACTTCTTTTCTTGAAAGTCATCTTACTAGTAAACGAGCAAACGAATTGTTAAATAAATTAAAGAACTAACATGATTGATCATGTTTCTATTGTCGTAACCTCCATTTTTGATCCGAACCCTTCTTTGAAAGAGTTGGCGCGGGGAGCAAAACAAAATAGCTGGGACTTCATTATTGTAGGCGATTCAAAA
>JAYTDO010000329.1:0-3582 GCA_043735935.1 Chthoniobacteraceae bacterium | reverse complement strand
CCATTGGAAGATCGCCGTGGTTGCACTGAGCACAATGCAACCGAGAAGCGCATAGCTCACACCCTGCTCCCAACCGTAGCGCGTGATGAGCCAGCCACCTACGAGCGGGCCGACCATCATCAGCACGCGGCGCACCATCGACTGTACGCCAATACCCATCGTGTGCTGACGCTTGTCGAGCGAGGACGCCACGACGCTGAACGTCGCGGGCAACGACAACGCACTCCACGCGAGGAACAGGAATACGCCCACGACCAAGGCCAGCCAATGGTGCCAGATCAGAACAATGACATAGCCGACGAGAGACAGCGCGTTGAACAGGAGCAGTGAGCGGCGTTGACCCCAGTGGTCAGTGAGCCAGCCACCCGGATACGCATAGACCGCTCCCAGCAGAGTTTGCAGCGCGTCGAACAGGCCGATGACGAGCACGCCAGCGCCGAGCGTCTCAAGATACTTGGGGGCAAAGCCGAGCCAGAGGCGCTCGTCGGTTCCGGCCAGCACGAGCGCCACGAGCAGCAACACGGTGTTGCGTCGCAGGGCGAGGAAGTCAGTGATGCTGCGCCGGTCGTTCAAGTCGTTGCTGACGCTACGCGGCGCTGGCACTCAGCGTAAAGCGCGTCATAGACGACGAACTCGCGGGCGAGGATTTCTTGGTCGCCCAGGCCGAGCGCACTGAACCCGAACGCGACCCAGCGCAAGCCTTCACCTGCCGGATGCGGGTCCGAGGGATGTGAGTCAGCGGCGCGGACAATTTCTCCCAACAGCACAAGCGCCGGGTCGGTGAGGTTGTATTTCTTGAGGATGGAGTTGAACGAAACATCCTCGCCGTGATGACCGAGTTCGCAGCCGTCGATGTCGTAGGGCGTCGCACCGAGTTCCCGCGCCTTTGATTCCACTTGGTCGCCGGGCACGAAGAGGAACTCGGCGTGCGGATCAACGAACTTCCTGATCAGCCACGGGCACGCCACCCGGTCCACCTTCACCTTCTCGCGGGTGATCCACTTCATGGAGAAACGACATTGCCAGCCGTCACGCCGCCGCGCCGGGCCGGAGCGGTGCCGCGTGCCGGTGCGGGAGCCGGACTGGCGGACGAGGGTGTCTTGATGCGCAGATGTGCGAACTGCACCTTCGATCCGAAGTGATGGTTTTGCAGGCCGATGAAACCCTTCGCCAGCCGGTTTCCATTGGTAAGCTGGCTCACCTGTTGACCGTTGAGACGCACGGTGATTTTCGGGCCGACCGCTTCAATCTCGAAGGTGTGCCATTGCCCGACCGCAGGCATGGCGGCGCTCGATGGCGCGAGCGTGTAGATGGCTCCGGTTTTGTGGAGCGGATCGTTGGACGTGTTCGTGTCCGGGTTGAAGCCGGTGTTGTCGATCTGAATTTCGTAGCCCTGCGTCGTGGCAGGCTTCCAGTCGTTCGCCGGATCGCTGGTGCTGAGCACAGGGATGCGGATGAAGATGCCGGAGTTGTCGCTCGGCGAATTCAAACGGAAGTCTCCGCGCAGGGTGAAGTCGTCGAACTGTTCCTTGGTGAACCAGAGCAGGCCGATGCCGTCCACGGATTCGATGATGCCTCCGCCGAGTTCCGTGAAGCCGCCGCTGCCCGCCATCTGCCAGCCGCTCAACCCACCGTTGCCGAGCGGCTTGAAGCCAGGCTCCGCGCCGGAAGCCTGACGGATGATCGCCTGCGCGGTGCGCCGGGCAAGTGAGAGAGCCGTGAGGGATGGATTCGCCGAGCCGAGCGCCGGGAAAATCGCCGGGCTGGCGACGTAGGCATTCGTGATGTGGTGAAAGCGCCCATCGAGATTGGTGACAGACGTGTTCGGGTCGGTGCCCATCCAGAGCGTGCCAGCCTCGTGGTGCGTGGTACCAACGCCGTCGCGCACCTTGTTGTTCGGGTTGTTGCGGTCGGCGCTGAGACTGGGCGGCGGCGGGTCTTTGTGCCACGCGAACTCGTTCGCCGGGCCGTTGAGCGTGCCGTTCTTGTTGTAGAAGTATTCGACGGCATTTGGGTCGTCGTTCGCGAGCTTCTTCGCCAGTGCAAGCGAGGCTTCATCCATCGTTTTCCACAAGTCCTTATCGTCGGTGTTTGGCACGATGTTGACCCAGGCCCGGCGCACGCCGAACTCGTCAGTCTGATCGCTCAAGTCCATCCAGCTTGGCGCGGAGCCGGTGACTTTCGGCTGTGTCACGTCCTTGCTGCCGACCATCTCGCCGATGCCGCGCAGCGTAATGACAATCCAGTCTGAGGACTGGCTGGCGAGCGTTTGCTTGAGCAGATCGATGTCGGGAACCATGCGAAACATGGCGGACTCGGAGTTCGCACCCGTCACGGATGCTGCGGTCACTTGCAGATGATAACGGCCCTTCGCGTTGGAGCCGCGCACGAGCAGCGCGGCAGTTTCAAGTTGCTGGGGCAGCGTTCCACCCAACGCCGACCGTTTGATGCGGATGACCGCGTTGCTACGCAGATGGGCCATGAGATTCCGGCCCATGAGCGGCGTGGGAAAGGATTCGAGCGCGAGGCGGGTCGCCTCGATGGTGCTGTTGGCCAGCGTCACGGCGCACTGCGGGGAGATGTTCAAAAACCTCTGCTGCCCGTTCACGCGCACTTCAACCGTCCGCACCGCGCCGCCGCTGACATGCAGCTTGGTGACATGGGCACGGGGCACGTAGAACAACCGCCGCTGCCAGTCGGGACTGCCCGCCGCGTCACGGATGGCGTCCACGAGGATTGGCGCGCTGCTCCACTTGTCGAAGCTGAACAGGCCGGACGCGGGCGTGGCTCCCTGCACGGCGAGCGGCGCGGTTTCAATCTTGTTCACGGAGGTCACACCCGCCTTGGCCGTCTCGAACTTGGCGAACAATGCTTCAAACAGCGGGCCGGAGATGAAGTCCGCGTCCGGCACCACGCCGATTTCCCGCTCGGTTTCGCAGTAGGCATCCACCGCAGGCTTGCGCGGGTCGGGGTCACAGGGCATGTGCGTGGGACTCTGCAACACGTCCCGGATTTCCAGCGGCCACTGGGCCAGGTCGGCGTCCGTCAGGCGCGGTGCCCACCCGCCCCAGTAAAGTGAGCGTCCACCCAGGCAGTAGGCCAGGCCCGGAAACGGCACCTGGCTGCGCCACGGTGAACCCCACACGCGCTCACGCGGGCCGGGATCTTGGTTGTTCAATTCCACCTTCACCGCGCCGCCTGCGTTCAGGCCGATGCGGCTGAGGTTCTGGACATGTTCTGTGACCAGCAGGCAGCCCGCGTCGAGCACAAGCACGCGCAGGTTCGAGTTGCGATAAATCTTTTCGGCGCAATACGCGCCGAACATGCCTCCGCCGATGACGATGGCGTCGAACTCCACGCCGCCGTTTTGCGTGGCCTCGTCCCAGGTGTTGCAGATGAAACGTCCCAGCACGTCTTGCGTGAACTCGGTGTCCTGCACGAGCACGCGGTCGTTCGGGTCGGTGGCGGGAAGCAGGCGCGGAAGGTTGGTTGGCATGGTTCAGTCCTTTGACCACGATGGACGCGCCGGTGGTACTCGATTGTGCGCCCGCTGGTGTCACCGCCGTCCGTGACGACGACGCG
>JAYTDO010000328.1:0-2880 GCA_043735935.1 Chthoniobacteraceae bacterium | reverse complement strand
GACCGGCGGCAACTCGAGGAACAATTCCGCCAGTCGCAAAAAATGGAAGCCATCGGCCAGCTTGCCGGCGGCGTGGCGCACGACTTCAACAACATTCTCGCCGCGATGATGATGCAGGCTGAATTGACGGGCATGGCCGAAGGCGTTTCCGAAGAAATGCGGGATGGCTTGCAGCAAATCAAAGCCGACGCCGAGCGCGCCGCCAACCTCACCCGCCAGTTGCTCCTGTTCAGCCGCAAACAAGTGATGCAGTCCTGCGAACTCAACCTGAACGAAGCCGTCGCCAGCCTCGCCAAGATGCTCCAGCGCATCATCGGTGAAGACGTGCGCCTGCAACTCAACCTCAACCTGCGTCCGCTGCTGACGCGCGCCGACGCGGGGATGCTCGATCAGGTGTTGATGAACCTGGTCGTCAACGCGCGCGATGCCATGCCCGGTGGTGGCCGGCTTACCATTGAAACCGGCGAGAAAAATTTTACCGCAGCGGAAGCCGCCTTGATCCCTGACGCTTCGCCCGGACGTCACGTTTGCCTGCGGGTCACCGACACCGGCAGCGGCATCCCGCCGGAAAATCTCAAGCGCATCTTCGAGCCGTTTTTCACCACGAAAGAACCCGGCAAAGGCACGGGCCTCGGCCTCGCCACCGTCTTTGGCATCGTCAAACAACACGGCGGCTCGCTTGCCGTGGAGAGCGAAATCGGACGGGGCACGACGTTCCAGATTTTTCTCCCCGCCACCGAGGGGGCGGGCGAGTCGCCGGGAGAAATCGCAGCCAAGCCGCAGCCGCGCAGCGGCACGGAAACCATTTTACTGGTCGAGGATGAATCTTCCGTCCGCAGGTTGACCCGCATCGTGCTGGAACGTGCCGGCTACCGGGTCTTGGAGGCGGCTCACGGCGTCGAGGCGCTGAAGATTTGGGAGCAACATCGGGACAAAATCCAACTGCTGTTCACTGACATCGTGATGCCCGAAGGCGTCAGCGGGCGCGAACTGGCGACCCGCTTGCTTGCAGGCAATCCCAAGCTCCGGGTCGTTTTCACCAGCGGCTACAGCGCCGACATCGCGGGGCGCGAACTTTCCCTGCAGGCAGGGCAGAACTTCATCCAGAAGCCGGCCACTCCGGACGAAATACTTGAAACCATCCGCCGATGTCTCGCCAGTCGCGAGAGTGAACCGATGGCTTGAGGGCTGGAGGCCTGTCCGCCCCCAATCTCCGGGCAAGGTTCACGGCAAGGTTTGACTGACTTCAAGCAAGCCGCCCTTCGCGGAATCCACCGTCACGGTGAAACGCCCGCTGCCGCTCACGACGAACTGCACGCGCGCGGTTCCCATGCCCGAAATGTTCCGCACCTCCACGCGTTCCGGGCGACGTTCCACGGCTTCCACGCGCTTGAAGTAGGGATCGGTCATGCGCCCGGCGGAGATGACTTTCACCCGGTCACCTTTGAGCGTCACGAGGTCCGGCGCGTTGATGTGGTGTGTGACATCCTGTTCGGTGTGGGTCGGAATCAAGCGCGAGTTCTCGACAGTAACGAGAACTTTGAACAGCCCGTCATCGATCTTTTCCATCACCACTTCACTGATGCGGAGGAGCGGCATCTGGTCGGCGTGATAGAGCGTGAAGGCCATGTTGCGATGACATTCCTCTTCGAGAAGAAAGGACGGCGGCGTGCGGCTCCATTGCTTCTTGGTTCCACCAATCTCGATCGGTCCAAACGTGGGATGGTTGTAGGGATGCCATTTCACGACGCCATCGTCGAGCAGGACGTACTTCAAGAACGCCGCCGAATCCTCGGATGACGGAGAACCAACGCCGCGATCCAGATTGCGCATGCTCCACAGTTCGTTGGAAAGCGAGACGATGCCGAGCGCGCCGTAGCTCCAGTCGAACTCGCCGCCCCAGACGGTGTAGAGATCCTTCCACACGACCATCGAGCGATAGAATGGCAGCATCTTCTCGCCGCGTTGCGAGATGAGCTGATGCACCCGCTCGTCGCTGCCGCGCATGACACCGCCCTCGCGTCCCGGAGCGCGCAGGATCATTCCGCCCGCGTTGTGATAGGTCTGGAAGGCCGCGATATTTCTACGCGCATCAATGAACTCCGAGAGCGCCCGCGTCTCCGGCAACGAGAATGGATAGTCGTGCGCGCCAAATTGCACGTAGGTCGGCTGCCAGTCCCACGCCCAGTTGCGGTTCATGTCGTAGCCGCCACGGGCGTCTTCATTCACCTCGCCATCGCCGTCGTTATCCAATCCCTCGGAGCCGAGCAAAGTGTATTCACCGGGCTGATCGGCGGCGGCTTCAACCATCAGGAACTCGGGGAACTGCGGATGCGGCTTCCAGCGTCCGTTCGGATCTTTGATCCGCATCGTGGTGATGGACCCGTCGCCGTCCAGGTCGTCCACGTCATCCTCGTCCGCCACGCCGTCGCGATCATTGTCCACCGGCTTGACGCCTGTCCGCGAACTGTGAGCGGATTGGGCATCGTGAAACCAGTGGTCACGGCCATCGGGATTGATGGTCGGGATGAGGTAAAACACGGCGCGGTCCAGCAGCTCGTTCACCTTCTCCAAGCGGCCATATTGATGACAGAGATACCACGCGGTATAGGCGACGGCTTCGCCGCCCTGGACTTCGTTGCCGTGAATGTTGCCGTCGATGTACATCCCCGGCTTGCGCTTCGCGTCGCCCTTTTCGCTGGAGACTTCGAGGCACCAGAGATCGCGGCCTTCAATCGATTTACCGAGAGAGTAGAGCTTCGTGAGCTTCGGAAACTCCTTGTGAATCCGGGCCAGGATCGAGCCCAGGCCAGCATGATCGTAGAAGCGGTTCCATTCCACGCTCACCTTGCGCGGCGTGGAACTTCCCAGGGCGGGATA
>JAYTDO010000327.1:0-4900 GCA_043735935.1 Chthoniobacteraceae bacterium | reverse complement strand
GGCAAGGGCATCGAGGCGCAGACGCTGAAACTCTTTGAAGTCTGCCGCCAGCGCGGCGTGCCGATCTTCACTTTCATGAACAAGCTGGATCGGCCCACGCGACCGCCGCTCGAACTGCTCGACGAACTCGAGCGCGTGCTCGGCCTTCACGCATTGCCGATGAACTGGCCGCTCGGCGACGGCGCGGAATTCCGCGGCGTGTATGATCGCCAGACGAGCGAGGTGCATCTGTTTGAAAGGACGCCGGGCGGCTCGTATCGCGCGCCGGTCGAGGTCACGGGCATCGAGCACGAGATCGTCCGTGAGGCGATGGAGCCCGATGCCTATGCGCGCTTCCGCGACGAAATCGGCCTGCTCGAAGGCGCGGGCACCGCGTTCGATCTCGATGAAGTCCGCGCCGGAAAAGTCACGCCCGTCTTCTTCGGCAGCGCGGCGAATAACTTCGGTGTCGATCTGCTGCTCCAGCGTTTTCTCGCGCTCGCGCCGCCGCCCACGCCGCGCCACAGCACGAACGGACTCGTCACGCCCGATGCCGCGGGGTTCTCGGGTTTTGTGTTCAAGATTCAGGCAAACATGGATCCGAAGCACCGCGACCACGTTGCATTTGTCCGCATCGTCTCCGGCATTTTCCGCCGCGACATGACGGTCATCCACCCGCGCTCCGGCAAGCGCATCCGGCTCGCGAATTCCAAGCGCCTCTTCGCCCGCGAACGCGAGACCGTGGACGAGGCGTACGCCGGCGACGTCGTCGGCCTCGTGGGCAACTACGACCTGCACATCGGCGACACGCTCGCCGAAGACCCCGGCGTGTGCTTCGACGAAATGCCGCGCTTCGCCCCCGAGACGTTCATCTTCCTGCACAACGACAGCACCGCGAATTTCAAACGCTTCCGCGACGGCCTCTCGCAACTCCTGAAGGAAGGCGTCGCGCAGGCCTACGAACTCCCCGACTCGCTCACCCGCCTGCCGCTGCTCGGTGCGGTCGGCGAGTTGCAATTCGACGTGCTGCAATACCGCATGGAGATGGAGTACGGCGCACCCACGCGGCGCGAAGCGGCGGCGTGGAGCATCGTGCGCTGGATTCGCGAAAAAGTGCCGACTGACGATGTCGCCCGTCGCACCGACTCCTGGCGGCCAAAGGTGATCGTGCCCACCGGAGCCGCGCTCGCCCGCGATGCACGCGGCGCATGGGTCGTGCTCTTCCCCAGCGAATGGACCGCGCGTTACTTCGAGGAAAAGAACAAGGACTACGACGTGTTCCCGCTGCCGCCGCCTGCCGTGAGGGAGTGAGGGCGTGAGGGCGTGTCGGTCTGGATGGGATCTTATTTGGATGCCGTCGCGATGATTGCTTCGGCCACGGTCTTGGTCCCCGCAGGCTTGTAGGCGTCGAAAGGTCCATCGGCGCTGCCGGCGGGCCACGTCGCGGGGTCGGCGTATTGGCCGTCGTCTTTGTATAGCTTTTGCAGGCGGGCGATTTCGGCTTTCAGCTCGGTGAATTTGGTGGCGATTTCGGGCTTTTTCGCGTCGGCTTCGGAATAGAGGAGATTGTGCTGCTCGGTCGGATCCTTGGTGAGGTCGAACATCTCGTAGGCGTCCTTTTTCCAGTAGTGGATGAGCTTGTGCGTGGCGGTGCGGACGCCGTAGTGCGCGGCGGTATTATGATGTCCGGGGTCGTGATAGTAGCGGTAGTAAAAGCTAGTGCGCCAGTCGGCGGGCGCTTCGCCGTGGAGCAGCGGGACGAGTGAGCGGCCTTGCATGGATGCGGGGATGGGCAGGCCGGCGAGGTCGAGAAAAGTGGGCGCGAGATCCATGTTCCCCACGAATTGCGCGGGCACGCTGCCGGCCTTGATGCCGGGGCCGCGCGCGAGGAGCGGGACCTTAAGGCCGGGCTCGTACATGAAGCGTTTGTCGTAGAGGCCGAGGTCGCCGAGATACCAGCCATTGTCGGAGGAGTAGAAGACGATGGTGTTTTTCGCGAGGCCGGTCTGGTCGAGGTAGTCGAGCACGGTGCCCACGCTGTCATCCACGCCCTGCACGCAGGCGAGGTAGTCGCGCATGTAGTGCTGGTATTTCCATTTCACGAGTTCCTTCCCGGTGAGGATCTTGCCGTCCACGGTGAGTTCCATGGGCTTTTCATTCATCCATTTTTGCAGCGCGGGGCCTTTCAAATCGGCGGGCGGTGCGAGTTTCAAATCGCGGCGCGTGAGGTCGCGGGCGACGGTCTGTTCGTTCGCGGGCAGCGCGGCAGGGCGCGTGGCGTAGTCGTCCCACAGCGTGTCGGGCTCGGGGATGACTTTGTCTTTGAACATGGCGGCGTGACGCTCCGTGGGCTCCCATGCGCGGTGCGGCGCTTTCTGATGCAGCATGAGGAAGAACGGCTTGTCCTGCGGGCGCGTCTTCAGCCACTCGATGCCGAGGCCGGTGGTGATGTCGGTGCAGTGGCCCTCGATGGTGAGTTTGCGTCCGGCGACGAGGAAGGTGGGATTCCAATACACGCCCTGGCCCGGAAGAACGATCCAGCGGTCGAAGCCCGTCGGGTCGGAGCCGAGGTGCCACTTGCCGATCATACCGGTGTGATAGCCGCCGGCTTGCAGATGCTTGGCGACGTTGTCGCGCGCGCCGTCGAAGCTATTGAAGACGGGCACGCCATTGAGGTGCGAGTACTGCCCGGTGAGCAGCGTGGCGCGGCTCGGCGTGCAGATGGAATTGCTGACGAACGAATTCGCAAAGCGCGCGCCGTCTTTCGCGAGACGGTCGATGTTCGGCGTGGTGTTCACCTTCGAGCCGTACGCGGAGATGGCGTGCTGCGCGTGGTCGTCGGAGAAGATGAAGAGGATGTTCGGCCTGGCTCCAGAGGCGGGAGCGTCCGCGGCGAGCCGGCTGGCCAGCGGTGCGAGGAGGAAGGTGAGGAGCAGGAGTTTCACGGTTTGCAGGGTGTTCATTGGATGGTGCGAATTCTGTGGAGAGGCGCTTTTACCGGCGGACGCTGATCCGCGGCTTTTCCCCTGCCGCCGCGACGATCGGGCAGTCGCAGCCCAGCGGTCCGTCCGCCGTGATCACGCTCCGCAGGTTGCGATGATGGATGTTCAAATGGATCCTCCCGCAAAAAATCGCCCGGAATTGAAAGTCTGATGGGTGCATCGTTCGGTTCTGTTGGCGCTTCATTTGCGCGAACCGAAGCACTCCTTCAATCCTGCAGCTTGATGGTGTTCCCTATCCCTGCCTGTTTTTTTTTGCGGGCTCGCCTGATATGGGATGACATTTCAAGGAGCGGAACGTGCCAGCCTTGAAATCGGACGGAGGGAAAAGTCGTCAATGCGGACTTTTCGCAGTCGAGATACGAATTTTCCCTTCGCTGCCGCAGCGGTCAGTCCACCACAAGCGTGACTGTTGTGTCGCCTCGCAAGGCTTTCGAATAGGGACAGGTTCTGTGCGCCTCCTCCATGACACGTTGCGCGTAGGTGCTGTCGAAGCCGGGGAGCGTTGCATGGAGCTCCACAGCGAGCCGGTAGCCGCCTTGGTCCTCTTCGATGAGGCTGACCTTCGCCGTCACCATGGACTCAGTGGTCGGTGTGCCCAGCGTCTCGCTCGCATGGATCAATGCGCCATTGTAGCACGCGGCATACGCCGCAGCGAAAAGCAGCTCGGGATTGGGCCCGCGTTTCTCGATGCCTGGCTCCAATGGATTGCCCAGTGTGATATCGAGCAGGGCATCCGGTGTCTGAATGATGCCCGAACGTCCGCCTTTGGAAATCGCTTCCGCAGTAAATAAGGTAGTCATAAAATGAGAGATGCTGGCCTGCGTGCGGAGAGACTCCGGCGCAGGATGCCCGCAACTGCATGAGTATCGGGCCGGCCCGTTGATCCGGGCGTATCTCTTTTCATGCGGAAGCGGCAAATGCGTGCGGTTCGCGGCGAGGGCGCTCCGCGCCATTTGCACATCGCTGGAGATTCACACGCGCAAGTCTCCGCCGCCGCCGATTTTCATGCGTATGAAACACACCGCCCCTGTCATTCCTGTCCCTGCACAGGAGTGTCGTCGGATGACGCATTCATCGTTCATCTCCGCCTGTGCCACCGCTGCCTGGGAGTTTCGCCCTGTGATGTGACCACGCTCTTTCCATCCCCATCCCTCCTCATTGCCTCGGCGGGACATTCCGACGATCGGGTGATGATCTTTTTCACCCAGATCACGCTGCTCATCGTGGCCGGGCGGCTGCTCGGCGAACTGATGCAACGCCTCGGCCAGCCTGCCGTGATCGGCCAGTTGCTCGCCGGAATCATCCTGGGCCCGAGCGTCTTTGGCGCGCTGTGGCCGGCGGCGCAGCATATGATTTTCCCGGTCGCATCCGCCGACCGGCAAATGCTCGGCGCGGTCTCCGAACTGGGCGTGCTCATGCTGCTGCTGCTCACCGGCATGGAGACGGATCTCGCGCTCGTGAAGCGCGTGCGTCGCGCGGCCGCACTGACTTCCCTCGCCGGCATCGTCATACCCTTTCTCTGTGGCTACGCGTTCGGCGAGTTGCTGCCTGCGAGCCTGCTGCCCGATCCCGGCCGCCGCGTGCTCACATCGCTTTTTCTCGCCACAGCGCTGTCCATTTCCTCCGTAAAAATCGTCGCTGCGGTTCTTCGCGAGGTGGACTTTCTCCGGAGGAATCTTGGTCAGGTGATTCTCGCCGCAGCGATTCTCGATGACACGATCGGATGGACGATTCTCGCCTTCATCGGCGGGCTGGCGGCGGAGGGGAAAATCGTCATGGGTCCGCTGCTCATCAGTGTGTCTGGCACCATCGGATTTCTCGTCTTCTGCCTCACCATCGGACGCCGATGGGTCGCGCGGATCATCCGCTGGACGAACGATCACTTCATCATCGAGATGCCGGTCATCAGCGTGATCCTC
>JAYTDO010000326.1:0-1636 GCA_043735935.1 Chthoniobacteraceae bacterium | reverse complement strand
TGACGCCGTTGCGCGCATCGACGAGGATGACCGAGAGGTTCGCGGTGCTCGCGCCGGTGACCATGTTGCGCGTGTACTGGATGTGGCCGGGTGTGTCGGCGACGATGAATTTCCGCCGCGGAGTGGCGAAGTAGCGGTAGGCCACATCAATCGTGATTCCTTGCTCGCGCTCGGCGCGCAGGCCGTCGGTGAGATTGGCGAGATTGATCTGCCCGCCGCCGGTGATGTCGGCGGAGCGTTCGAGCGCCTCGATCTGATCCTCCATCAGCGACTTCGTGTCGTAGAGCAGACGACCGATGAGCGTGGATTTGCCGTCATCGACGGAGCCGCAGGTATTGAAGCGGAGGAGTTCGACGGGATGGGAAGAAGACATGACTGAGCTATTCAGGCGGGCAGTTGACAGGGATCGATTCACTGCGATTTCGGCGGTAAACGAGGAAGTCATTTCGATCGATGGTGAGCACCGGAAGGTGCGGATGCAGTTCGCTCATCCGAATGAGACAAAGGTCTGCAAAATCCGGCTGGCGATCGGCAAACTGAGTCGCGAGCTGTTCCAATTCCGTTAAATGATCCCGGCAATCGAACGCAATCTCGATGAAGCGGCTGCGCAGCAATCCAAAGACAATGCTCGCGTCGCCAAGATGAAAGGTCGTCTCGGAGAGCACCGACTCGCAGGTGAGCAGGGGGCCGGAAATGGTCGGCGTGAGGCTCGCCGCCCAAGCGTGGTGCTTGTCGCGACGATTGAGCAGCGCGACCAGAAAACCGGTGTCGGCAATTCCAATCACCCGCGCGAATAGCCTTTCCGCTGCGACAAATCAGGCGGCCCCTCGATGCAGCCGACATACTTCATCCAAGGCTTTTCGAGCGACGCGAGCCGTGCTTCCTCGAGTTGTGCTTGAACGATTTGCTCGTGGGTAAGGCCCGTCTTTGCGACCCTGTCATTTAGCCAGCCTTCAAGGTCTTCGGAAAGTTCGACGGTGAGAGTATTCATAACTAATTAAGTTTAAGTGGCTGGCAGAAGCGAAGCAAGCCGCGCTTAGAAATAACCCTGCTTCTTGCGGTCCTCCATCGCGGCTTCGCTCGCCTTGTCGTCGGCGCGGGAGCCGCGCTCGGTGACGCGGGCGGCGGCGATTTCGGCGATGATGTCATCGACAGTGTTGGCCGGGCTTTCCACAAGGCCGGTGCTGATGATGTCGCCGATGGTGCGGACGCGGACGGTCAGCTCGCGCACTTCCTCCTTGTCCTTCGGCGGCATGATGTCGCTCACCGGCAGCCATTGGCCGCTGCGGCGCACGGCCTGGCGCTGGTGGGAGAAGTAGATCGTCGGCACTTCGAGTTGCTCGCGCTTGATGTACTCCCACACGTCCATCTCGGTCCAATTCGAGAGGGGAAACACGCGCATGTTTTCGCCGGGGTTCACGCGGGCGTTGTAGAGGTTCCAGATTTCGGGGCGCTGGTTCTTCGGATCCCATTGGCCGAAGGCGTCGCGGAAGCTGAAGAAGCGTTCCTTGGCCCGCGCCTTTTCCTCATCGCGGCGCGCACCGCCGATGGCGCAGTCAAAGCGGAACTCCTCCAGCGCGGCGAGCAGCGTGGGGATTTGCAGGCGGTTGCGGCTGATCTCGCCGGGCGACGGATG
>JAYTDO010000325.1:0-1816 GCA_043735935.1 Chthoniobacteraceae bacterium | reverse complement strand
ATCGCGGCTCCGGGCGTCACTAAACCAGCCGCCGGTGTGATGGTGGCCAATCCCGCGATGGCACCCGAACAAAAACCAAGCATGCTGGGTTTGCCCCGGGTGATGTATTCAACCAGCGGCCACACGAAGCATCCCACAGCGGCGGACAACGTGGTGGTGACGAACGCATTCGCAGCTATGCCGTCCGCAGCGACGGCGCTTCCGGCGTTGAATCCATACCACCCGACCCAGAGCATCCCAGTGCCGATGGCGCAGAGCACCATGCTGTGGGGCGGCATCGGTTCCCGGCCGTGACCATGGCGTTTGCCGAGCATCACGCAGAGCACGAGCGCGGACCATCCGGAGGTCATGTGGACCACGATTCCGCCGGCGAAATCGATGGCCTTGATCTTGGCGGCGTCATTCGCCAGGCCGTTCATCAGTCCGTTGACTCCCCACATCATGTGGGCGACGGGGAAGTAAACGAGGAACATCCACAGGAGGCAAAAAAGCATGATGGCCGAAAACTTCATGCGTTCCGCGATGGCACCCACGATGAGGGCGGGCGTAATGATCGCGAACATCAACTGGTAGATGAAATAGATGTTGTGCGAAACCCAGTGGCTGTAGTCGGGGTTCGGTGCGGCGTCCACGCCCTGCATGAACGCGTGCGCCAGACCTCCGCACACGCTGCCGGCCTTGCCGAACGACAGGCTGTATCCCACCGCCCACCAGAGGATGCTCACCATGCCCGCGAGCCCAAAACACTGCGCGATGACGGAGAGCACGTTCTTGCTGCGGACGAGTCCGCCATAAAACAGCGCAAGCCCGGGCAGCGTCATGAAGAGCACGAGCGCCGACGAGACCATCATCCAGCCATTGTGCGCGGGGCCGGGGCCGGAGATCTTGGATGCAGCTTTGCCGTCCGTGACCCTGGCGCTGTTGTTGATATAGGCTTCGATGTCAGCCAGGCGCTGTTCGACCGAAGGTTCGACGGACTGGGTGGTCGTCTCCGCTGCTTTAAGGCGGGAGTGCGGCAGTGCGCAGGTAAACAACAAGGCCAGCAGGAGAGCTTTCATCGTCGGTTTGCTGAAGGTGGACCGTCGGGCAACGGCGCTTAAACCGCCTGGTCGCCCTTTTCCTCGGTGCGAATCCGGATTGCTTCTTCGATCGGTGACACGAAAATCTTGCCGTCGCCAATCTTGCCGGTCTTGGCACCTTTGATAATCGCAGCGACGGCGCGCTCCACGAGATCGTCCGTGATGACGAGTTCGATCTTCAGCTTGGGGAGAAAATCGACCGTATATTCGCTGCCGCGATAAATCTCCGTGTGTCCCTTCTGGCGTCCAAAGCCCTTGGCTTCGGTGACAGTCATTCCCTGGATGCCGAGCTCCTGCAGGGCATCTTTAACTTCTTCGAGCTTGAACGGCTTGATGATGGCTTCGATCTTTTTCATGATGTTATGTCAACGGTCGCCAAGGCGCACGCAGGGCGCGGGATGCGGGCCGTTTGAACGGCGAGACGATGCACAGGCTGAATTCATCGGGCAACGCTTTTCTATGAACTGGATTCATGTCCCGTGCGTTCCGAAGTTGTTGGAGAAGATAGAGGTAGGGGCGAGGGATGTGACCTCGCCCCTACCTCTATCGAATTTTATGAAACCTCTTGCCGTTAAATTATCGTTAGTCTGTTTTGTTTGGCTGTTCGCGTTCGTCGAACCCGCCCACGCCGTCCCGCGCTTGGTCGTGGGCGTGGTGCGCGGGTTTCCGGGGCGGACGGTGGAGGTGCCCGTCTCGCTGCGCTATCGCACGAATGACTTGCGCGATGTCGTGGCGTT
>JAYTDO010000324.1:0-17358 GCA_043735935.1 Chthoniobacteraceae bacterium | reverse complement strand
GCGAATTCCGTGAGCCTCGCTTCTTTCAAAATCAAAAAGGGCGACGCCGAGGCCAGCGTGAACATCACGCCGCTGCCGAACCTCAAGGGCCGGGAGTCGATGGTGGTGAACATGTGGCGCGATCAGGCCGGGCTGCCGCCGATCGACGACGCGGAGCTGGCGAAGACGTTGCAACCCGTGCAGGTCGGCGACGATCAGGGGCAGATGTTTGAAGTGCTCGGTTCGAAGGACGGAGGAAAGCCGCTGCGAATCGTGACGGCTTTCGTTCACAAGCCGGATGCGAGCTGGTTTTATAAACTCGCCGGCGAAGAAGCGCTGGTGACGGAAACGAAGCCGGTCTTCGTCGAATTCCTCAAGACCGTCCACTCGCACGAAACGCCCGCCGCGCCGGAAACCACGAGCGCCCCGCCCGCGCCCGTCGCGCCTGCTCCGGGAGCGTCGAAGTGGAATGGCCCGGTGCCGGAGGGTTGGCAGACGCTCGCGGCCGGGGACATGCAGGTGGCGAAATTTGGAGTGCCGGAGAAGGACGGCGGCAAGGCGGAAGTCTTCGTGAGCGTCTTCCCGAACGACACCGGCGGCGCGCTCGGCAACGTGAACCGCTGGCGGCGGCAGCTCGGGCTGCCGGAGGTCGATCAGGCCGGCCTCGCGAGCATCGTCGCGCCGCTCGATCCGGCGACGCCCGAGGCGATCCTCGTTGATTTGAAAAATGAATCCCGGGCGATGCTCGGCGCCATCGTTCCGCGTGGTGGAAAGTTCTGGTTTTACAAACTCATGGGCGACGCGCCCGCCGTCGCCGCCGCCCGGGAAGCGTTCGTCTCCTTCGCCAAATCGCAGCCATGACCCATCCCATCTGGAAGTTTTTCACGTCCCTGCGGCTCACGGTCGCGTGCCTTGCGTTTGGCATCGTGCTCATCTTTTTAGGCACGATCGCGCAGGTCAATGAGGGCCTGTGGCAGGCGCAGGAGCGCTGGTTCAAGAGCTTCTTCATCTGGTGGGGACCCGGTGGCGCGGGCTGGAAAATCCCGATCATGCCGGGCGGTTACCTCGTGGGCATCACGCTCGTGCTGAACCTGATCGCGGCGCACATCAAGCGGTTCAAATTCACGAAGAAACAGTTCGGCATCAATCTCACGCACCTCGGCATCATCCTGCTGCTGCTCGGCCAGCTCGTCACCGACATCATGTCGAAGGAGAGCATCGTCAGCTTCCGCGAAGGCGAGGCACGGAGCTTCCTCGAAAGCCACCGCGACAACGAACTCGTCTTCACCGCCGACGCGGCGCCGGGACAGGAGCAGGTGGTCGCGATCCCAGAGGAAGTGGTCGCGAAGAAGGGCGACATCACCAGCGACAAGCTTCCATTCACCGTGCGAGTGAAGGAGTATTCGCTCAACGGCACGCTCCGCAGCCGGGCGCCGATGGTGGACTCGGCGCCGCCGCTTGCGACGCAGGGTGTAGGGCCGAAAGTCACCGCCATCCCCGAGCCGGAGGTGAAGGAGACCGACAAGCGTAACCTGCCGTTTGCCGTCGTGGAAATTTTGAACGGCGGCGCAAGCCTCGGCACGTGGATCGCCTCACCGTTTCTCGATCCGCAGGAGATCAAGATCGGCGCGCAGACGTGGCGGGTGGCGTTTCGGTTTGAGCGTGAATACACGCCGTTCTCGGTCAAGCTGCTGAAGACGACGCACGAGGTTTATCGCGGCACCGACATTCCGAAAAACTTCCAGAGTCGCGTGCGGCTGGAGAATGCGCGGACCGGCGAAAACCGCGAGGTGGACATCTACATGAACAGCCCGCTGCGCTACGAAGGGCTGACCTTTTACCAATACCAGATGGGCCGCGACGACCGCGTGGACCTCGGCACGAGCACGCTGCAGGTCGTCCGCAATCCTTCGTGGCTCACTCCGTATCTCGGTTGCGCGATCGTGGCGTTGGGTATGGTTTGGCAGTTCCTTTTCCATCTCGTCGGCTTCATCACCAAACGGAGAACTGCATGAAAAAATCGCTCCCATTCATCCTCGCCCTCATCTTCGCCGGCTGGATCGCCGGCTCGCTTCGCGTCCCGGCCGACAAGGAAGGCGCGCTTGCCGTCGAGGAATTCGGCCGCCTGCCCGTCGTCTCCGGCGGCCGGTTCCAGCCGTTTGATTCGCTGGCGCGAAACTCTCTGCTGCAGCTCCGCGAAAAGCAGACCGCCAACGTCGAGCCGTGGAAAAGCAACTTCGACAAACCGCAGATCCTCTCGGGCACCGAGTGGCTGATGGCGATGATGATGAACCCGACGCTCGCCGACACGTGGCCGGTGATCCGCATCGATCATCCCGATCTCAAGGGCCTGCTCGCGCTGCCGATGGATTCCGACCGCGAGCAGAAGCGCGATGGCAAACACTTCGCCTGGAACCAGATCAAACTGAAGCTCGAAGACCTCCAGCGCGAAGCCAAACGCGCCAATGGACTCGATCAATCGCACCGCACGCCGTTCGACCAGGCCATCACGCGGCTCTGGAGCAACGTGGGACTTTACATGCGGCTGCAAAACACGATCGAGCCGCAGAGCGCCAACGACTGGCCGAAGGAACTCGCGGCGTATCTCGCGAACCTGGACAAGGGCGTCGCCGCCGCCCGCGCGCAGCAGGCGGGCAAGGAGCACGACAAGGAGGCGCTCGAGGTGCTCCTTTCCGACCTGCAAAAATTCGACGCCATGCAGTCGCTCGAACCTGCGCTCATCATTCCTCCGACCGGGGTCGACCACGCGCGGGACAACTGGCTGCGCTCGGGCGCCGCGCTCATGGAAGTGGCCCGCGGCGGTTCACCTTCGCCCGCGCTCCTCAGCTACGCGAAAATGACCGGCGCGTATCGCGGCGGGAACATCGCGGAATTCAACACGGCCATCCGCGACTATCGCGCGACGCTGGCCGGCCAGTATGCGCCCGAACTCGCGAAGACCGCCAACGAGCGCCGCTTCAACGCCTACGAACCCTTCTACAAGGCGATGGTCGTCTACGTCGCCGCGCTGCTCGCCGCGATCATCTTTTGGGTGCGGCCGAAGGCGTGGGAAGGCCTGCGGAAGTCCGCGGTCTGGCTCGTCCTGCTCGCGCTGGTCGTTCACACCAGCGGCTTGATTTTCCGCATGGTCCTCGAAGGCCGCCCGCCCGTGACGAATCTTTATTCGTCCGCCATCTTCATCGGCTGGGGCGCGTGCATCCTCGGACTCGTGCTTGAGCGTTTTTGGCGCAACGGCGTCGGCGTCGTCGTCTCGTCCCTCGTCGGGTTCATCACCCTCATCATCGCCCACCATCTCTCGCTCACTGGCGATACGATGGAAATGATGCGCGCCGTGCTCGACACAAATTTCTGGCTCGCCACGCACGTCGTCGTCGTGACGCTCGGCTACGCCAGCACGTACGTCGCCGGCTTCCTTGCGATCATCTACATCGTGCGCGGCGTCTTCACCTCGGGGCTCGATCAGGCGACGGCAAAGTCGCTGGTCAAGATGGTCTACGGCATCGTCTGTTTCGCCACGCTCTTCAGCTTCGTCGGCACCGTGCTCGGGGGCATTTGGGCTGATCAATCCTGGGGCCGCTTCTGGGGCTGGGACCCGAAGGAAAACGGTGCGCTCATCATCGTCCTCTGGAATGCGCTCATCCTGCATGCGCGTTGGGGCGGCCTCGTGCGCGAGCGCGGGCTCATCAACATGGCCATCGTCGGCAATATCGTCACGAGCTGGAGCTGGTTTGGCGTGAACATGCTCGGCATCGGGCTGCACAGCTACGGCTTCATGGACGCCGCGTTCCGGTGGCTCATGGGCTTCGTCATTCTCCAGTTGGTGCTGGTCGTGCTCGGCTCGCTTCCCGCGCGGATGTGGCGGAGTTTCGCCGGCGAAAGCGGGCCGGATGCAGACAGCAAGAATGCCGCTGCCGCCTGACCCGGTGGGCCGATAGCAATTCTTGTATTGAGAGCGGTTGCAATCTCGCTCCGCACTGCTAGCAGTTGCGCCCATGTCCAACGAAAACCCCACTCCCGCCCAGCAACAGAGCCTCTCGATTCAGGTCAAGTATGACGACCTCACGGCGCGTTATGCCAATCACGCCCTCGTGAACGTCGGCCAGGAAGAAGTCTATCTCGACTTCACCTCCGGCATCGTTCCCGATCGTCCCGGATTCGGCGTCATGCCCATTCACACGCGCATCGCGATGACCCCCTCCGGCGTCGTCCGCCTCGCCCAGCTTCTCAATCAGACCTGCCAGAACTTCCAGGTCGTGCAGGTCGCCCCGCCGCCAACCGCCCCGCCGACCCCGGTCGAGCCCGCGGCTGAATAAGCTCCGGCGCGGCATGTTCCGCGATCCATGATCAGTCAGACGTCCCAACCCATCGGCAGCGCCGCCCGTTCCGCGGGTCCGATCGCGACCGATGCGCCCGACGCGCAAACTCTCCAGGCCCAGCTCGCCGCATTGGTCGAGCAGGGTTCTGGCGAAGTTGCGGTTGGCGAATTGCGTCCGCTGCTCGAATTCCTGCGGGCGCTCGTGAATGCGCGCGCCATGGCACTCCTACCGATCACCGATCGGCCGGGACTTTCCAGCTGCGTCGTCACGACGCGAGGGGTTCTTGCAAGCAGCCTCGCGCCACTCACGGCGGGCTTTGACATGACAAAGGCTAACGTTCAGCCCGCAGCCGATCTCGGCGCGGATGCATGGACGCTCGGCGTGCCCGTGCGGCTCGAGAGCGAGCCGCTTTACTGGCTCATCGCACAAATCGTCGTCCCGAATCCGCGCGACCTTCAGGCGTTTCTCGTCCTGCTTCAGACCGTCGCCGGCTACCTGCTGTACCGTGAGCAGCGACGCGCGATGGAAGAGCTGGCGTGGGTGCTCGAACGCACATCCGGCCTCCTGGATCTCTTTCGTCGCGCGGGCGGTGAGTTGGATTTCAATAAAGCCTGCCGCATCGCCGTCGATGACCTGCGCGACTATCTCGGCTGTTCCCGCGTCACGCTCGGGACCCGGCGGCGCGGTTCGCTGCACGTTCGCGCGATCTCCGGCGTCGGACGTGTGGACGCGAAAAGTCCCAATCACCATCCGTTCGAGGCCGCGATGCACGAGGCGCTCTCGCTCGGGCATCGGATCGATTTTTCCGCGGGCGCGATCGCCGACCGCGACACGCTCGCGCACGAGCTTCTTCTCCAGCACACCGGCGCGGGTGCATTGACGACGATTCCCTTTTCGCGCGAAAGCGGGGCGCTCGTTTTGGAATGGACGGCTCCGCCGCCGCTGGCCGCCGCCC
Organism: Chthoniobacteraceae bacterium; assembly: GCA_043735935.1. GTDB lineage: Bacteria > Verrucomicrobiota > Verrucomicrobiia > Chthoniobacterales > Chthoniobacteraceae > JANLQB01. The sequence continues at coordinate 12,087 of JAYTDO010000324.1, read as the reverse complement.
GACTCGTCGACGCCGCCACGCCGTTCATCCCCGTCGTGTTCGATCTCATCGAACGCGGGCGCCCGAACGCGGTGCTGTTCACGATGCGCAGGCTCTGGAGCAAGGCGACATCGAATCGACGGCGCGCGTTGATCGCAGCCGGCGTCGGCGCCGCTGTCCTGCTCGCGTGGCCGTTTCACTATTCGATCAAAGCCGACTGCCGACTCGCGCCGACGGTGAAGCGCGTGATCGCCGCGCCGTTCCAGGGCCAGTTGCGGAAGAGTTTCGTTCAGCCCGGCGATCGCGTCGTCGCGGGCCAGGCGCTCGCGGAGATGGATAATCGCGATCTCAAGCTCAAGGAATCCGAGTTGGTGGCCGCTCGCGAGCGCGCGCTCAAGCAGCGCGACAAGGCACTGAGCAACGATGGCGAAGGCGCGGATTTCGCCGCCGCGCAGGTGGCGAATTTCGAGGCACAAAGCGTCGGGCAGGAGCTCGAGCTGACGCGGCGGAAAATCGCGCTGCTTCAAGTGCTGGCGCCGCTCGACGGCGTGGTCGTCTCCGGCGATCTGCGCCGCGCCGAGGGGCAGCCGGTGCAGCAGGGACAAGTGCTTTTCGAAGTGGCGCCGCTCGAGGAAATGATCGTCGAGATCGACGCTCCGGATCGCGAGATGAGCCGAGTTCGTGCCGGGCTGCCGGTCGTCACGCGGCTCGAAGCCTTCGGCGGCACGCGTTGGCGCTCGACCATCGACAAAGTGCATCCGCAATCCGAGCAGCGCGACGGGCGGAATGTGTTCGTCAGCGAAGCCGCCATCGCCAATCGCGACCAGGGTGCGCGCGATCTCCGACCGGGAATGCGCGGACGTAGCATCATCGAGGGCGACCGCCGGCCGTTGATTTGGATCGTCGGACATCGGTTCGCGGATTTCGTCGTCGAGTCTTTGTTCTGGTGAAAGCAGCCGACGAAAATCGTTCCGTGCGCGAAGCCGAGATGCTGCGTCCGCGGCTGCGCGAGGGGCTGCATTATTCCATCCAGGATCAGGACGGGCAGCGCGTGTGTGTGATCGAGGACCCGGTCGCTTCGCGCTTCCACCGCGTCGGTCCCGAGGAGTATCGATTTTTCCGCGCGCTCGACGGGAAGCGCACGATGGCGGCGATCATCGCGCAGCTTTCGCGGGACGGCAGCGGCGAAAGTTTCACCGAGCAGGAAGCGCTGCAGATGCTGCGCTGGCTGAAGGACAATCATCTGCTCGCCGTCGAGAGCGCTCGCAGCGGGAGCGAGCGCGAGCAAACGGAGCTGGCCTACCGGTCTGCGGTCACGTTCCTGAATCCGCTCGTCCTGAAAGTCCCGCTCGCGAGACCGGATCGTTTTTTTGGACTGTTGGAAAGGTGGGCGCGACCGGCGCTTGGCGGCTTCGGATTTTTCGTCTGGCTCGCCGTCGTGCTGACCGGCGCGACGCAGGTCGCGATGGATTGGTCGCGATTCACGCGGGATTTCGAAGGCATCTTCGCCCGCGACAATTGGCTTTGGCTTTTCGTCGTCTGGGCCGGTTTGAAAGTGGTCCATGAATTTGGCCACGGCGTGTTTTGTAAACACTTCCATGCAGGCGTCCGTGAGATCGGCATGATCTTCATCATCTTTGTGCCGATGGGTTACGTCGACGCGACGGCGAGCCTCGGCCTGCCGTCGAAGTGGCGCCGGGTGATGGTCGCCGCGGCCGGCCTGTATGTGGAGTTCTTCTGTGCGGCGATCGCCGCCATCGTCTGGGCGCGCTCGGATGCAGGCTTTGCCAACACGATCGCCCACAACGTCGTGATCACCGGCACGATGCTGACGCTGTTTTTCAACGCGAATCCGTTGATGCGCTTCGACGGATATTACATCGCGAGCGACCTGCTCGAAATCCCGAATCTGGCGACGCGTGGTCGCACCTGGCTGATGCGTGCCGCGAGCTGGCTGCTCATGGGCGCGCGCGGATCGAAGCCAAAACCGCTCGTCACGCGGACGGATTGGGTGGTGGCGATCTACGGCGTCGCGTCGTGGGTTTGGCAGCTCGTGGTGCTCGCGGGATTGCTCGTCGGCGCGAGTGTCGCGCTACGCGGAGGTGGGCTGGTGCTTGCGTTGTTTGCGGCGGTGATGTGGATCGGGCTTCCCGTCTGGCGCTTCGTCGAATCGCTCGCGTCCACCGTTCAATCGGGATCGGCGCGCTGGCGGGTCGGAGCGATGCGAGCCGCGGCCATCGTTGCGTGCGTCGCGGGCATTTTATTCGTGCCATTCCATCGCTCCGTATCGAGCCCCGGCGTGGTCGAGCTCGCGGATACGCGGGTGCTGCGCGCTGAGTGTCCGGGCTTTGTGGAGAAAGTCCTCGTGCGTGACGGCGAGGAGGTCGTGGAGGGGCAACTGCTCGTCGAGCTCCGGAATGACGATGAGGCGGCCAAGCTTGAGGCGAGCCGTGTCCAACTTCAGGAGCAGGAACTTCGCGCCCGTGTGGCATACACGCGGGAGGATGTGGCGACTTTTCAATCGCAGCAGGCGAAGGTGGAATCGTTGCGCGCGGCGGTGGCGAACAATGAAAGTTACGTGGCGACGCTGAAGATTCGCGCGCCGTTTTCCGGGCGGGTGACGAATCGCTGGCTTGAGCAAATGAGCGGCGTTTTTCTGAACACGGGCGACGAGGTGCTGTATTTCGGGCGGAGCGATGGGAGCGAGGTGAAGATCGCCGTGAACGAGGAGCAGGAGCCGCATTTTCGCGGAGCGGTGAACAAGCCGGTGAGGATTCGGATCGAAGGCCGCGGGGGCGCGTTCGCCGGCACGCTGGAGCGCGTCGAAGCACGGGCGTCCCGCGAAATGATCCACCCCGCGCTGACGGCGCTGGCGGATGGTCCGCTCGCGCTTCGGCGGGCCGAAGGAGCCGATGCGGCCAAGCGCGCCCAATATGAGCTCGCGCTGCCCCATTTCACCGCCACGGCGCGGCTCGTCGCGGACGCGCCGTTCGGAATCGGCGAGATGGCGCTCGTGAAGTTTCGCAGCGCACGAAGCGCGACGATTTGGAGCGAAGCCCATCGCGTGATGGACCGCTGGGTGCGGCGTTATACGGAGCGCGCCGACCGCTGACTTTAGTCGGCCAGCGTGCAGCGCGCGCCGGACCGATATTTTCCGGTGGCATTGTTGATGGCGAATTTCACCCGCACGGTCCCGCTCGCCGGATCGGTGATGGGGCTGATGAACTCGATCGTCGCGGGGACGCGCACGCCCGTGTCGGGCATGAGCAGCTCGGCCTTTCCTCCGACCTGGAGCTTGAGCGAACGGGCTGGAGGGAGAAAAAGATTCACGAGCAGCTTGTCGATTTGCACGACGGTGAGGACGTGCGGATTGGCGATGGAGACGCTTTCGCTTGGGTCGCGTTTGATCTCGGTGACGATGCCGTCCACCGGACTGCGCATGGTGCGCGTTTCGATCATGGCCTCGATCCGGCGGACCTGGGCGTCCTTGATGAGCAGGTCGGTCTTGGCCTTTTCGAGTTCCTCGGGCGTCGCGCGGCTGGATTTATCGAGCTCGGCAAGCCGCTGCTTTCTCGTGGCCTGAAGCTGCGCTTCGGCTTTGGCGACCTCGAGTTCGGCGCTGAGGACGGTGATGTCGAGCCGCGCGAGGACTTCGCCTTTTTTCACGTTGGCACCTTCCTCCACAAGCATGTCCGCGAGGACGCCGGGCTCGGAGGCGGAGACGGTGATGACCTTGTACGGCTCGGTGTAGCCAAGGATCGTGGCGTCGTCCGCGCGAAGCGTGGAGACGATGGCGAGGAGGATGAAGAGGAGCGTTTGAGCGCTAGAGCGCTTGTTTAAGCTCGTCGAGCCATTGGTCATAATGGGCGAGTTGTCGCCGAAGGTCGCGGTCGGCGGATTCGACTCTTCGCTGCACGCGGCGGAAATGCGAGGCGACATTTGCGGGGAGTTCGCCGTGAGCATCGTCTGGTTGCGAAGCGAGGCGGGCCGCGAGGGCCGGGTCGTGGCGGGTGAGGAGATCATCGTCGAGGGAAAGAAAAAACTGGCTGCTGCCGGGCTGGCCCTGGCGGGCGGTGCGCCCGGTGAGCTGGCGATCGACGCGCGCGCTTTCGTGGCGCTCGAGCCCGATGACGTGAAGGCCGCCGGCGCGCACGCTTTCCTCCGGAACGGGGATGTGCGCGCCGCGGCCGGCCATGTTGGTGGCGATGGTGAGTGTGCCGGGTTCCCCCGCCCGCTCGATGATGGCGGCCTCCTCGGCGTCCTGTTTTGCATTGAGCAGGCGCAGCGGAATCCGCAGCGGGATGAGGGCTTCGACGAGCGCCTCGCTGTTTTCGATCGTGCGTGTGCCGATGAGGATGGGCTGATCGTTCGCGTTCCGCGCGGCGACTTCGCGGGCGATGGCCGCGAGTTTTGCGGAGCGTGTTTTGAAAACACGATCGGGCAGTTCGACGCGCCGCGATGGCCGGTTGAGCGGGATGACCTGGGTCGCGAGCTGGTAACATTCGCGCAGCTCGCCGGAGGCTTCGAGCGCGGTGCCGGTCATGCCGCAGATGCGATCGTAAAGCCGGAAGTAGGCGGGTCGCGTGATCGTGGCCTCGGAAAGATTTTCCTCGGTGATCGTGACGCGCGCGGCGGCTTCGACGGCCTGATGCAGGCCTTCGCGCCAAGTGCGGTCCGGGCACAGGCGACCGGTGAATTCATCGACGATGGCGACGGCGTCGTCGGCGATGACGTAGTGGACGTCGCGCTTGAACTGGCGCCGCGCGCGGAGCGCCTGCTCGATGTAGCTGGACCAAAGCCGCCGGAGATGCGGCAGGACGTCGTCGGTGAGCTGATCGAGCGCGCGTCGGTGGCCTTCGGGCGTGAGCGAGAGCCGCTGGGAGTGGTCGTCGCGCGTGAAATCTTCGTCCGGGAGCAGGCGCGCCGCGATGTGGTCGGCGAGGTGGTAAAGCTCGGGTGTCGTGCTCGGCGATTTTGCGCCGGAGGCGATGATGAGCGGACTGCGCGCTTCGTCGATGAGCACGCTGTCGGCTTCGTCGATGACGGCGAAGGCGTGTCCGCGCTGGACGGTGTCGGGGCGTGGCTGGCCGTGACCGAGGAGGAGTTTGTGGAAACGCGGGCGCACATCGCCGAGGGCGCGGATGGCGAGTTGATCGCGGAGGTAATCGAAGCCGAATTCAGTGCCGACGCCGTACGTGATGTCGCAGGCGTAGGCGGCGCGTTTGGCGGGATTTTGCGCCCGTTCGGCGAGCAGGCCGACAGTGAGTCCGAGGCGCTCGAAGGCCGGCGTCGCGAAGGCGCAGTCGCGTTCGGCGAGGTAGGAGTTGACGGTGGCGACGTGGGCGCCGCGGCCTTGCAGGGCGAATGCGAATGCCGGCAAGAGCGCGACGAGCGTCTTTCCCTCGCCGGTGGCCATCTCTGCGAGATTTCCCGAAGCGAGGCTGTGGGCGGCGAGGATCTGGACGGCGTAAGGCGTGAGGCCGTGCGTCCGGCGGACGGATTCGGCGACGAGGGCGATCGCGTCGCTGTCGAAACCGGGACGGTCCTCTCGATTCCGCGCTTCCTGACGCAAGGCATCGGCGTGCTCGCGGAGCCGGCTGTCGGACTCGGCGCGGAGTTCGCCGAGCCTGCCCTGGGTCAGGGCCACCGCGGTCGCGAAACGACGCTCGGGCGGTGGCGTGAGGAGATCGAAGCCGAGGAACATGGGATCGACGGCCGGGACCCGCGCGGGCGGGCGGAAGGCGGTGTTATTTGCCCGGGGCCGTGCTCTTGCCGCTGCCGCCGCCCTTTTGGAGATAAAGGAGCGGGAGGCCCGCGTCGTCGCGGTCGCGGACGACGGTGACGTTTTTGTAAGAGAGCAGTTTACCTTTCGCGCGCTCGAGATTGACGATGGCGATCTGGTAGTTTGCGGCGGCACGGATGAAGTCTTCGTCGGCGAGCGTCTGGCGATCCTGGCTGTCGAGGAGCGTGTCGAGGAAGCTGGCGGTCTGCGAGGATTCGTCGGCGCCGGGCGCGGGCGAGGAGGTCTGGAGTGCGCGGCGGGCGCGCAGGGTTTCGATGTCTTCGCCGAAGGCTTTGACGGCGGCGAACTTCGCCTGCGTTTCGCGATAGGCGGTGGCGACTTCGCGGGCGCTGATTTTCACCTCGAGCATGACGGTGTCGATGGTGGTCTTGACCTGGTCGATCTGCTGGCGGAGTTCGAGCTGGCGGCGCTCGTGCCGGGCGCGGGCGATGTTGTTTTCCAGCGGCACGCTGAAGACGAAGCCGGCGCCCCAGCCGGGACCGCCGCTCGAGTATTGGCGGCCGTAAGGTCCGCCGAGGTCGCCGTCATCGAGGCCACCGAGGGAGCCGCGCAGGACGAGGTTCAATTGGGGCAGCAGTTCGTTGCGCTGCATTTTCTCGCGGATGGTGGCCGCGCGGAGTTGGAGGAACGCTTGGGAGATTTCGGGCCGATTTTCGAGGGCGATCTGCGCGGCGGCCTGGGCATCGACGGGAGCGCTTGAAAGGACGAGGCGGTCGCGTGGGACGAGTTCGACATTCGGAGAGGTGAGCAACTCGGGGTCGTTGGTGAGTGCCTTGAGGCGCTCCTGCGCGTTGCGGATGGCGGATTCGGAGCGGATGAGATCGGAGCGGCGGGTGGCGAGGGCGGATTCGGCGCGGAAGAGCTGGGATTTTTGCGCGTCGACTTTCTGGCGGGCGCGGAGCTCGTCGGTGACGTGGGCGGTGTCGTCGACGAGTTTGGATTTCTGGAGATAGGTGACGCGGGCGGCGTAGAGCGCCCAGTAGGTGCGGGTGATTTCGAGCAGGTGCGATTCGCTCTGGCGGACAAACTCGTTCATCGCGATCTCGGAATCGATGCGCGCGATCTGGAGGGTGCTGCGGTTGTAGGAAACGCCGGCGCCTTTGAGCAAAGGCTGGACGACGTTGAGCGAGAGTGTGGCCTTGGACTGCGGGTTCGGAACGAAGTAGATCGAGTTGTTATCCGTGCGGGAAAGATCCTGCGAGAGGGTGACTTCGGTGCCGGTGACGAGTTTCTTTTTCAGGCCGGCGTCCATCGACCATTCGTCCTGGTGGAAACGCGAGGCGCCGCCGGTGGTCAGCGTGCTGCCGACGGGATCGTTTTTGCGGTCGAATTTTCCTTCGAGAAAGGCGTTGGTGTCGAATTCGCCTCTCGCTTCCTGGATTCCGGTCTCGCGGATCAGCGGGAGATCGCTGAAGACGCGGATTTGGGAAGAGTGTTTGATCGCGCGGACGTACAGGTCGTCGGCGGTGATGGATTGCGAATTCGAGGTGTCGCCGAGCGTGTTGTGCTGTCCTCGGATCCACCAGGGGGCAAAATCGCTGGGGATTTTGGCGTCGGTCACTTTCGCGAAGCTGCGAGGGTTGCGAGCGATCTTGGAGATTTCTCCGCGATATTGATCGAGGATCGCAGGCTCGTTCGGGCTGGGGTCGCTCGGGAGCGGCGGCGGTTCCTCGGCAAAAGCAAAGGTGGCTGCGCACAGAACGGAGCACAGGATCGAAGGCGTGGAGTGATGTCGCATTGGAAGGTGAAGTTGGATTTCGCTCGGCGGGAAGAAAGCCGATGGTATGCCAGATGCTAGTTTCAATCGCGCAAGCGCCTCGGTGGCAACGATAAAATTCCGATTATCCAAATGAAAACACGAAGCCTTGACGAATAGGATTGAAAAGTCCGTTGTTGGGTTTTTCTCTGTGCCCCGAGCCACCTAAGAAGCTGAATCGAGTGACGCCCCATTGATAAAAAATGGAGCTGCGTCACTCCGAATCTTTTGTAACTGCCCCTTCCATCTTATGCCACGTCGCCCGCTCCTGCTAGAAACGATCGAAGACCGCATCCTCTGTAATGCGGCCCCGAACGCGACCGTCGTCGCTCCTGAGCACGCTCAGGTAGGTGAGGTCGTGCCCGTCAAGGTCACGTTTGATAATGACGCGGGGACGACGGCGGGCCAACGGCCCTACGTGGATGTCTTCATCGATTCAGCGCACGCCGGCGGCACCGCCGGACTCACTTTCACTCCCGGTAAAAATACGGCGACGATCGACGGGAACGCCGTCGAGGTGACGAAGCTCACATTCGACGCGGGTGGCAAGGCGCTGCATCCGTATGCGACGGACAGTGCGGGCAACGCCCAGGTCGTCGATGCTCCGGCGGGCTTCGGTGAGGGGGATACGCTGCTGGTTCTTAAACTTCCTTTTGAAAGTTTCGCGCCCGCCCAGGCGAAGGCGGCGGTGGATTTGACCCTCTCGGCTGGTGAAGGCACCGACCCGGCCCAACCGCTGAATATCGTCGCCCGCGGCGGTTTCCTCGATGCGGTGGTGCCGACGACGACCGCGCCGGTGATCGATGGGACGGTGGCGACGATTTCCACGATCCAGCCGACGCTGGCGCCGCCTCCGAGCGCGCCGACCTCGCTCGCGGCTCCGGCGCCGGTGGCGGCTGATTCCGCTTCGCTGACCGACAGCCAGCGCGCCGCGATCGGCGATGTGATCCGGGATTCGACCGCGCAGATTTGGTTTGAGAAAAATGTGGGCCAGTTCCCCGAAGGCGCGCGTTACGGTTTCAAGACGAACTTTGGCGCGATGCTCGTTTACGACGACCATCTGCGTTTGATCTCGAACCAGGAAGACGCGGCGACCGGTCAGCTTGGCGTGCAGGCGGTGGACATTTATTTCACAGGCTCAAATGCGAACTGGCAAATGGTGCCGGGCGGACTTTCGGGGGTGAGCGGCAGTTACCACCAGGCGGACGGAAGCACGCTGACGCCGGATATTTTCAAGGAACTCACCATCCGCAACGTCTACAACGGCGTGGACCTGCGGCTGTACTCCGCCAATCAGGGAGTGCTCGAGTTCGATTGGATCGTCGCGAAGGCGCAGGACTATTCGCAAATCCGCCTCGCGTTCACCGGGCAGGATGGACTGACCTTCGGCGCGGACGGATCGGCGTCGCTCGATCTCCGATACCAGGATTTGACCCTGAAGATGCCCGAGGTCTATCAGGTTATCGACGGCGCCAAGCACGCTGTCGGCGCGCAGATGGTGGCCGGAGACGCGCCCGGGGAGATGCGTTATTTACTCACGAGCGCATTCGTGGCGGATCAGCCTCTGGTCATCGATCCGAATGTCGCGTGGGCGACCTATTTCGATCTGAACGACGGCGCGCTGCCGTTCGATTCTTACCTCTTCGCAGTAAATGTGAATGCCAACGGCGTGTATGCGTCCGGGTGGGTCCGGGAGACTATTACGAATGGTTCATTTGGTGGCTACATGCAGGTGAATGCTGGGTTCTCGCAAGGCACAGCCGCCTTCCAGACCTACATTTATCGCCTGGATAATGCGGGCTTAAACATCACCGCGTGGACGACCACCGGCATCGTGAACAACAACGGGGCCGTCGCGAACCAGAAGTTGAACGGTGCCGCGACTGACACACCGGCGGACTTGGAACTTTTCCCGGATGGCCGCGTGTTGCTCGCGTTTAACTCGGGGGTCATCCAGATCTACGACGCCAACCTCGCGACACGCTCGTACAACGCATCGCCGGTCACGATGGACTCGCTGAACAGCGTCGCGATCGTGGACAACAATAACTTCTACGTCGGCGGGCGTGTGGCCGCGGCCATCCCGATCGCGCAGATCCCTGCGGCGAATGTTGGGCCGGATGCGACCTACGCGGGAGGCGCCCTGGGACTCGAGGGGGTCATCATCCGCTATGGCACCGCGACGACGACTCCCACGCCGAGTTGGGCGACTTACGTCGGCGGCAGTGGCGACGAATATTTTACCGCCATCGCGCTCACCCCGGACAAGACGAAGCTCGTCTTTGCCACGACGACCGTCGCGGCTGGAGCGTATCCCGCCCTAGTGAATGCGATCGACTCCACTCTGGGCGCGGCTGGCACGACGGAACTGCTCGTCGGCGTGTTGCCGGAGCAGGCGACGAAGCCCGCGGCTTTCAGCGTGTTTTCGTACCTCGGCGGGACAGGGAACGAAGGAACGCTCACGACCAACACCACGGCCGTGGTCGTCACGGCGACCGACACTTTTTTCTATGTGGGTGGGAATACGGACTCGACCAATTTGCCGGGTGTCACCGTGGCCACCGGCGGCGCGGCCAACGGCGGCCAGACGACCAACGGCGGCGGACTTTTCGACGTCTTCGTTTCGCGTATCCCGCTCGCGGGCAGCCTCGGGACTGGTTTCCAAAGCAGTTACCTCGGCGGCGCTGGCGAAGATAACATCGGCGGCATCGCTTACGATACCCGCGCCGATCGGATCCTCGTATTCGGAACGACTTCCGGGTCCTTCCCGGTGCTGAATACCACCCCGGCGAGCAACTACTACCAAGGCACCGCGGGCGGCGGCCTTGATATTTTCGTCGCCACATTCTTCGGGAATCTCACCGTTAAAGATTATGCAACCTACATCGGCGGCGCGCAGAACGACTATCTCGGTCAAACGGGCGACCTGATCGGCCAAGGCCACGTCGTTTACGGGGAATCAACCGGCCTGACGTATCTGGCCACCACGGTTCACTCCGCTCTCCCAGCCTCCATCATCGGAACTCCTCCCGGCAAGGATACGACAAAATCCAACGGCACGAACGACACGCACGTCATCTTCGCGTTTAACATCAATATCTTCGACTACGGTGATGCGCCGGTGAGCTTTGAAGGCTCGCCTGCGACTCCGGCGAAGGAGGCCGTTTCGTCTCTCATCCGCATCGGTGCCCTTGTCGATGCCGAAGCCGTTCCGCAAAATGGCGCGAGCGCACTCGGCGATGACCTTCTCACCACCGGCGACGAAGACGGCATCGCGACGTTTCAGGTCCTCAACGTCGGCGACACGTCCTATTCGACCGTCGTCTCCGTGTTCAACAACTCCGGTGCGGCGCTCACGTTGCGCGGCTGGATCGACTTCAATCTCGACGGCGTCTTCCAGGCGGGAGAAATGGCTAGCGTGGCTGTGCCCACGGGTGCGGCGCAGCAGAGCGTCACCCTGACCTGGAGCGGTCTGCCCGCACTCACGGTCGGGCAAAGTTACCTGCGCCTGCGCCTGACGGATGCCGCGCTCACCGACAATGCGGGCACCGCCAACATTGACGAACGTGGCATCGGGACCGGTGGCATGGGTGAGATCGAGGATTACGCGCTCGCGATCGTCACCTCCAGCCTCGTCGGCACGGTTTATAGCGATCTGAACAACGACGGAATCCAACTCGGCGCCGGCGAGACCGGGATCGCGGGCGTCACCATCACCATCACTGGCACGAACGACCTCGGCGCCGCTGTGAGTCGCACGACGACCTCGAATGCGAGCGGCGTCTACAATTTCGCAAACCTGCGGCCGAGCAATGGGGCCGGATACACGATCACGGAGACCCAGCCGGCGGGATTCCTGGATGGAAAAAACACGGTCGGAACCTCGGGTGGCGTCACCGTGAACAACCCGCTGAGCGACGTCATCAGCTCGGTGGTGCTGGCTGCGAACACCGCCGCGAGTGGGTATAATTTTGGGGAGCTGCCGCCGGTGACATTGAGCGGGACGGTGTATCGGGATCGGAACAACGACGGGATCGTGAACTCGCCGATTGAGACAGGAGTGGGAGGGGTGACGGTGACGTTGACGGGGACGAACGACCTTGGAGTGGCGATCAACACGTCGGCGGTGACGGACGGAGCCGGGGCGTATTCGTTTGGGAACCTGAGGCCTGGGACGTATACGTTGACGGAGACGCAGCCGGGGGGATTGCTGGACGGCAAGGAGACAGCTGGGACGGGAGTGACGACGGTAGGGACGGTGAACAACGCGATCGACAACAACACGATCTCGAACATCGTGATTCGAGCCGGGGACAACGGAGCTGGGCAGAATTTTGGAGAGCTGCCGTTGGCGCAGTTGGGCGGGAATGTGTACGCGGACACGAACAACGATGGAGTGTTTAACGTGGGGGAGAGCGGGATTGACGGGGCGACGGTGACGTTGAGCGGAGTGGACGATCGTGGGAACGCGGTGAGTGCGACGCGGATCACGGCGGGAGGAGGGACGTATAACTTTACGAATTTGAGGCCTGGGACGTATGTGGTGACG
>JAYTDO010000323.1:0-8796 GCA_043735935.1 Chthoniobacteraceae bacterium | reverse complement strand
CAACGCAGTTTCGCAACAGCATCAAAGTGCGGAAAGCGATCGAGATCGTCGGGCCGATGATTGAGTCGGTCGCCGCCATCGGCGTGGGCCTCGCGCTCTTTTACGTCTGGTACTACCACGTCAGCGCAGCGACTTTCATCGGCCTGCTCACCGGCCTATTCATGCTTTACGATCCGGTGAAAAAACTCAGCCGCGTCAGTGGCCAGATGCAGCGCTGCTTTGCCTCCACTTCGCGCATCTTCGAGCTGATGGCTCTCGAGCCGACCATCCAGGACGCACCTGATGCGCGCACTCTCGTCAAAGGGCGCGGCGAGATTCGCTTTGAAAATCTTTGGTTCTCGTATCCCGGCACCGCGGCGGTCCTGCGCGGCATCACGCTGCGCGTCGAGGCCGGGAAAACCTACGCGCTCGTCGGCGCGAGCGGCGCGGGCAAAAGCACGATGCTTTCCCTCATCCTGCGATTCTACGATCCGAGCTACGGCCAGGTACTGCTCGACGGGCAGGATGTCCGCGCTCTCACCACGGAGTCCGTGCGCGCCCAGATGAGCATCGTGACGCAGGAGACGTTTCTCTTTCACACCACGATCGCCGAGAACATCCGCTATGGGCGCTTCGAGGCGACGGACGCCGAGGTGCAGGACGCCGCGCGCCAGGCCTTTGCCCACGACTTTATCGTGGCGCAGCCGCAAGGCTACGAGACGGTGATCGGCGACAAAGGATGCACGCTCTCGGGCGGGCAGCAGCAGCGCGTGTCGATCGCGCGGGCGCTCCTCAAAAACGCGCCGATCCTGCTTCTGGATGAAGCGACGAGCGCGCTGGATTCCGAGGCCGAAATGGAAGTGCAACGCGCCATCGACGCCCTCGCCGAAGGCCGCACCGTCATCGCCATCGCGCACCGCCTGTCGACCGTGCTCAACGCGGACCAGATCGTGGTCATGCACCAAGGCGAGATCAAAGACACCGGCACGCACACCGAGCTGTACGAGAAGAGCGAATATTACCGCCGCCTTTACGATCTCCAATTCAAACGCCACCACGGCGGCGAAGTGCCCGTCGAAGAGCTGGCCGAGATCCTTTAATCCACCGCATGCCATGAAACTGCTCCCGATCCTGCTGCTCCTCGCGCTCGCGCCATTCGCCCGCACGCAAACTACCACCGACGGAGTCGTGAAAGCGACCGTGACCATGCTCGGCGATGGCCGACACAAAAACATGGTCGTCGACCCCGACAAAAAGATCGCCGAGGAGACGATCGAGGACAGCAAAGGCAAGCTGCTGACGCGCACGGTCTACGCGCTCGACGAGCGCAACCAGACCACCGGCGCCACCTTCTACGACGCCAAGGGCAAGGTCCTCTACAAGGCCACCTACAAGCGCGACTCAGCCGATCGGATCAGCGAGGAAATGTATTATTCCACCGCCGATCAACTCCTCAGCCGCCGCGTCTACACCTACGGCGCCAACAACCGGATCACGCGCCTCGACATGTACGACGCGAATGGAACCCTCGTGACGCCGCCAAAGCCCCAGGGACCCGGACGGCCGGACAAAAAAAAACGCTGACCGCACCGCCGGCTCCGCTGGCCCACCTCTAGCTCCCTGTCGCGCATGTCCCGCCAGCCTTTCGCCCTCTTTTTGTCCCTCGCCATCGGGATCGGTCTCGGAGCCGGGGGAATGTGGAAACTCGATCACGATCGCACCTCCGATGTCATGCGGCAGGCGCGCCGCGCCGCGATGTTGGGCGAGGAAAACGAGCGGCTCCGGGCGCTGGTCACGTCGTCGGAAAAGGACAAGGCGCTCGTCGCCAACAAAACGCTGCGCGAGGAAATCGAACGGCAGGTCGTGGCGATCCGCGGGCTGGAATTCAAGACGCCGGTCGACTACAACGTGCTCACCCGCGCGCAGATCAAGTCGACCATTTCCGGAAAACTCGCCGAGGTGTTTTCCGAGCAGGAATTCCGCGACATGACCTCCGCGCTCGCCGTGCTCGGGCTGCTTCCGGAGGGTTATCCGCTTCGCGAAAAATACATCGATCTGCTCGGCGAACAGGTCGCGGCGTTTTACGACCAGCATCAGCACAAGCTTTTCATGTACGAGGATGCGTCGCTCGAGAACGCGCAGAACCGCGTCGTCCTCGCGCACGAACTCACCCACGCCTTGCAGGATCAACACTTTGGCTTGAAACGCCTCCCGCTGGAGATCAAAACAAACGACGACATGGCGGCCGCCGCGAGCGCGCTGGTCGAGGGCGAGGCGACGATGGTGATGAGCGAATACATGTTGAAGAATCTTTCACTCAAGGCGCTGAAGGACAACGCGCTGGCGTCCGTCACTCAGAACATGAGCCAGCTCAGCAACGCACCACGTTACCTGCGCGAAATGCTCGTCTTTCCGTATCTCCGCGGGCAGGAATTTTGCGCGTCGCTCCTCGGCGGCGCCGGCTACAAGGCCGTATCGGCGGCCTACGAAAAGCCGCCCACCTCGACGGCCCAGATTCTTCACCCGGAGAAATACTTCAGGGAGCCGCGCGAAGAGCCGGTGGCGATCGAATGGCCGGATGTTGTGGTGAACGGGCAAAAGCCGATCGCCGACAACACGCTCGGTGAGATGGGCGTCCGGATTCACATCGCGCAATTCACGGACGACCGCACCGGCGAAGCGGCGGCCAGCGGATGGCGGGGCGATCGTTATGTCTGCTACGACGGTGGCAAAGCGCTCGCGTGGAAAACCATTTGGGCAAGCGAGGGCGAGGCGCAGGAGTTTGTGGCGGCGGAAAGGCGGGTGCTGGCGACGCGCAAAGACCGCGAGGGACGCGTCGTTCAGTTGATGCAACACGATTCCGAGGCGCTGTTGATCGATGCTGCGGATGCGTCATGGGCTCAGGCGCTCACGGAGAGATTTGGCAAATAGGGAGCACCGAAAGTCCACAAGGTTCGCCACGTGCGGCGGTTAATGAATGGAGCTATCGTTCCCGCCCCATGTCTCTGTATCGACTCACGTTTTGCCTACTCGCGCTCGCCGCCTCCGCCATCGCGCAGGAGCCCTTTGCAAAGGCGGGCACGGCGTTCCTCGCGAAATACTGCACGGACTGCCACGGCGAGAAGAAGCAAAAGGGTGAACTCGCCCTGCACGTTTTCCGCGACGACGTCTCGGTGCTGAAACAACGCAAGACGTGGAAGCGCATTCTGGAAGCGGTGGTCCACAGCGACATGCCGCCGGAAGACAAACCCCAGCCGACCGACAAGGAGCGCGAGGCGTTCGTCGCGTCGGCGAACGGCGTGTTTAAGAAATTCGATCAAACGGCAAAGCCCGACCCGGGCCGGGTGACGATCCGCCGACTCAACAAAAACGAATACAACAACACACTGCGCGACCTGCTCGGCGTGGATGTTCAGCCGGCGAACGACTTCCCGGCGGACGGAGTCGGCTACGGCTTTGATAATATCGGCGACGTGCTTTCGATCTCGCCGCTGCTCATGGAGCGCTACCTCGATGCGGCGCAGACCGTCTCGGAGGCGGTGATCCCCGTCGAGTCGGCCGGGGCGCCGAAGAAACACATGGCGTCGAAGTTCTGTGAACCGGCGACGAAGGATCTCCCGATGCGCGGCGAGTGGCGCGAAATGATGCCCGGTAAGGATCACATCGGCACCGGACCGCTCAACACCCCGGTGAAGATCGAGGCCGACGGCAGCTACACGGTGCGCGCGCAGGTCTTCGCGGAGGCGGCCCCTGGCCGCACGGTGCGCGTCGCCCTGCTCGCCGCCGGACCGAACATCGCGAATCCCGAACCGCCCGCGCGTTTCTCCCAACTCGAAGCCGACAAGGTGCCGCAGGTCGCGAAGTGCCGCGTGCTGCAAGTCGCGGAGGTGAAGGCGCGCGAGGAGGGAAAGGCGCAGATCATCGAGGCGAAGCTCAGCGGAATCGCGGGCGTCGAGCGCGTGGCGCTCTCCCTGGTGAAGGATGCGACGTCCGGCCCGCCGTCGAAGGTGTTCGTCAAATGGCTCGAAATCGTCGGACCCGAGGATACGCGTTCGCCGTTCCTGCGCCGCTGGACGCAGGTAAAGCCCGGCACGACGCCCGCCCAACAAACCCGCATGATGCTCGCCTACTTCATGCCGCGCGCGTGGCACCGGCCCGTGACGCCGGACGAAACCGAACGCGTCGCGCGTTTGGTGGATGGAGCGATGCAACGGGGCGAATCCTGGGAAGCGGGCGTGCGGCAGGCGCTCATCGCCGTGTTCTCGTCGCCGAAGTTTTTGTTCCGCATGGAGGTCGACGATCAGCCGGATAATCCCGAGCCGCATCCGATCAACGAATTCCAGCTCGCGACGCGGCTGAGCTATTTCCTCTGGAGCAGTTGCCCGGATGATGAACTGCTCCGGTACGCGCTCTCGAATCAACTCAACGCGAACCTCGACGCGCAGATCCGCCGGATGTTGAAAGACCCGCGCGCCGGGGAAATGGTGGACAATTTCGCCATGCAATGGCTGCAACTTCGCCGCCTCTCCGCGCACCAGGCGGATGCGAAGACCTTCGATCGCTGGAGACCGACGCTCAAGGATTCCATGCTGCAGGAGACGAGCCTGTTCTTCGGCGAGATCATCCGGGAAGACCGAAGCATCCTCGACCTGCTCGACGCCGACTTTACCTACCTCGATCGGCGGCTCGCCGAGGTCTACAATATCTGGCCGCCGGGCGGATACGATGGGGACAACTTCAAGCGCGTCTCGCTCGCCGGGACACAACGGGGCGGCTTGCTCACGCAGGCGAGCATCCTCACCGTCACCTCGAATCCCACGCGCACCTCGCCGGTCAAACGAGGCAAATGGATCCTCGAACAAATCCTCGGCGACCCACCACCACCACCGCCACCCGTCGTGCCGAGCCTCGACGATCAGAGCCGCAAGGAATTAAGCGGCACGTTCCGCCAGCGGCTCGAACAGCATCGGGCCGACCCGAGCTGCGCGAACTGCCACGCGAAGATGGACACGATGGGATTCGCGTTGGAGAATTTCAACGGCATCGGCCAGTGGCGCGAGAAGAACGAGCAGGGACAGCCCGTCGAGGTGGGCGGCAAACTTCCCAACGGCGGCCCCGAGCTGAAGAGCCTCGCCGATTTGAAGAAACTGCTCCGCGACGACAAGGACCAGTTCACGCGCTGTCTCGCGGAGAAGATGCTCATCTACGCCATCGGGCGCGGACTGGATTATTACGACGATCGCACCGTCGATAAAATCCAAGGCGAGGTGGCAAAAGGCGGGTATAAGTTTTCAGCGCTGGTGAGCGCCATCGCGAAAAGCGACCCTTTCCGCCTGCGGCGCGGCAAAAACCAAACCGAAAACTGACCTATGATGAACCGACCCATCTCCCGCCGCACCGTCCTCCGCGGACTCGGCGCCACGATCGCTCTCCCCTGGCTCGAAGGCATGGGCAACCTCAGCGCGTGGGGCGCGGGCCTCGCTCCGGGCCGGACGGCGCCGAATCGCATGGCGTTTGTGTACGTGCCGAATGGCAAGGATATGGCGAACTGGACGCCATCCGGGACCGGCGACACGTTCACGCTCCCCGAGATCTTAAAGCCGCTGGCGCCGCATCAAAAGGACCTCCTCGTCCTCTCCGGCCTCGCCGCGGACAAAGCACGCCCGCACGGAGACGGCGGCGGCGATCACGCGCGGGCGATGGCGGCCTTTCTCACCGGCGCCCAGCCGCGGAAGACGGATGGCGCGGACATTCACTGCGGGACGTCGGTCGATCAACTCGCCGCCGTGCGAGTCGCAGACCAGACCCATCTGGATTCGCTGGAGATCGGCTGTGAGGGCGGGAACATGGCGGGAGGCTGCGACAGCGGTTATTCGTGCGTGTACTCGAGCACGGTCTCATGGCGTTCGGCCACCCAGCCGATCCCGAAGGAGACCAATCCGAAGCTCGTTTTCGAGCGCCTTTTCGGAAGCCAGGATAATGTGGAGCGCGCCCGCCGCGCCGCCTCGCGCAAGAGCGTGCTGGATTACATCCGCGACGACGCAAAGAGCTTTCACGCCCGGCTCGGCCGCGCGGATCAGCAGAAGATGGACGAGTATTTTTCCAGCATCCGCGACATCGAGCAGCGGATCGCGCGAAATGCGTCCCTGGCTCCGATTCAACCGCCGGCGAACTTCCCCGTGCCGCAGGGAAAGCCGGCTAGTTACGAGGAACACATCCGTGTGATGTGCGATCTGATGGTGCTCGCTTTCCAGATCGATGCGACGCGCGTTTGCACGTTTGTGATGGCGAACGAAGGGAGCAACAAAGCCTACCCGTGGATCGGCGTGAATGAAGGCCACCACGAGCTTTCCCACCACGGAAACGACCCGGCGAAGATCTCGAAAATTCGCCAGATCAATACGTTTCACACGACGCAGTTTGCCTACCTGCTCCAGAAGCTGAAGTCCGTGAAGGAAGGCACCGGGACGCTGCTCGACCACAGCATGATCGTCTACGGCAGCGGCAATTCCGACGGCAATCGGCACAACCACGATGACCTGCCCGTACTCCTCGCGGGGAACGCAGGCGGCACGATCAAAACCGGACGCCACGTCCGGCTGCCGGGCGAGACGCCGGTCACGAATCTTTGGGTATCCATGCTCGAGCGCATCGACGTCCGGACGCCCGTCGGCGACAGCACCGGGCCACTCTCGATCTTAAAAGGGTGATCGCCCGGCAGGTCTTTTATGAAGGTCGCGTTCAGGGCGTGGGCTTCCGGTTTGCCTGCAAGCAAGTCGCGCGCGGATTCGACGTGGTCGGCTGGGTGCGAAATCTTCCGGACGGTCGCGTCGAACTCCAGTGCAACGGGGAGCGCGATGAAGTGGACGCGTTTCTCGAAGCCGTCGCCGAAAGCGAACTGGCCAGCCACATCAAAGGCACCACTGTCATTCCGATCCCGGCGTTGATCGGCGTGAGGGGCTTTGAGATCGCTTCCTGAACGCGCGCTCTTTTTCACGCGATCGTTCACCGAGTGAACCCCGAATTTCGCGGCCGCGCCGAGGACAATATTCTCGCTTCGATCGAGTAGCGCGGGAAGCATGCTCGCCATGCCTTTCGAGAGTCTCGCCGAGATCGAACACGCCTTAAGGTCGCCCCGCGTCGATGGAAAGACGCTGCACGCGATCTGGGATCAGCGCAGACCGCTCGCCGATCCCGCCCGGAAGATCTCCGAATCGACGATCAGCGGATCGCAACTCGACTGGCTTCGGGATGGCGTGACGCTGAGCCGTTTCGCTGAAAGTGCGCTCGCGGAGATGGAGTTGTTGCTCGTCTGCGACTTCGCTCGGGAGGCGCTGCGACTCGAGGTGGGCGCCGACGCCGATTTGCGGCAGGAATTAGTGAAGGTGCGAATGACATACGCGCGGGCGCTGATGAAGCTCGGCGCAACGCGCGAAGCCCAAGCGGAACTCGGACCGGTCGCGAAGGGAGCTGACCCAAAGCTGGCGGCCAGCATCTACACGCTCCGCGGCGATATCGCGCGCGAGGAGTCGCACCACACCGCTGCACAGGCAATGCGCCAGCAGCGGCTGATGGATGCTCTCGAAGACTACCGAATCGCGCTGGCGCTCGATCCGTCCTCGCTGGAGACGAATATCGTCGCCGCCGCAGTAGCGCTCATCCTCGGAGATCGCGCAGCCGCTGCGGATGGAGCGGCGAAAACGCGCTCGCTCGTGCGTGAGATGGAGCGCTCGGACGGTCCCTCCTTTTTCACACGGGTCGCAGCCGCGGCCGCCCTGGTGATCGACGGGCGGCCGGAGGAAGCAGCGAGCGTCTACCAGCAGCTCAAAGATGCACCTCTGGCGACAACCACCCGCCTCGCGGAGGCGCGTTATTACGCGACCTTTCTGGCCGAAGCCGCCGGCCATCCGCGCGATCACTTTCGCGCCGCATTTCCGCGGCTGGAGCTGCTCGTCTTCGCCGGCCACACGATCGAACGATTCCCGACGAAGATCGACGCCGTGCGCGATGCCATCCGCGACGGCCTCGCGAAACTCGACGCCCGCGTCGGGCTCGCCAGCGCTTCCGCGGGCGGGGACTTGCTCTTTCTCGATGAATTGCTCAAGCGCGACGGGGCCGCGCACATCGTTCTGCCTTGGGAGAAGGATCAGTTTCGGAGCGATTGGGTGGATCGCTTCGACGCCTCGACGCCCGTGTGGGGGCCGCTTTTCGATCGCGCCCTCGATCGCGCGGCGACCGTCCGCGAATTCGGCCAACGCCACCAGCCGAGCGACGACGTAGGCTGGCGTTACATGTTTGAAGTGGCGGCCGGGCTGGCATTCTCGACTGCGCGCACGGCTCATCTCGATGTCCAGCCCATCGTGCTCTCGTGCGGCGCCCCAGACTCGCGCGTCGGGACGGAATGGTTTGCGCGCTACTGGCAGCAGCATTTGGGTCTGAAGCCTGTGGTCATCGAGATTCCCGGCGGATCGGACGTCGAGGGATTCGCGCCGATCGTCACCCAGCGCATCGAGCGACCGATCATGGAGCAGCAGGTAAAAAGTATGCTTTTCGCCGACATCGTCGGCTACAGCCGGCTCACGGAGCATGTGATTCCGGACTTCATTGAAAAGTTCATGGGGCGCGCCGCCGAGCTTGCGGCGTCCAGCAAACACGCGCCGGTGAGCCTCAATACCTGGGGCGATGCCGTCTACGCCGTTTTCGATACCGCGGGTGCGGCGGGCGCCTTCGCCCTGGAGCTCGTGCAGATGATCCACGAACACGAAGCGGAATGGCTCGCGGCCGGACTTTACTGGGAATCCGGCGGGACCAAACACG
>JAYTDO010000322.1:0-12692 GCA_043735935.1 Chthoniobacteraceae bacterium | reverse complement strand
CGGGCGCCTTCGCCCTGGAGCTCGTGCAGATGATCCACGAACACGAAGCGGAATGGCTCGCGGCCGGACTTTACTGGGAATCCGGCGGGACCAAACACGCGCTGAACATTCGCGTCGGGTTGCACACCGGCCCGGTCTTCCTCCACTACGATCCGATCGTGCGCCGACTCGGCTACACCGGAGCGCACGTGAACCGCGCGGCACGGATCGAGCCCGTGGCGCGACCGGGCGAAGTGTTCGCCAGCGAAGAGTTTTCCGCGCTCGCCGAACTCAGTGCCGAGATCGCGCGCAGACAACCAGACGAAGCGCCCGACACCGCGTCCGCCGGC
Source organism: Chthoniobacteraceae bacterium (assembly GCA_043735935.1). Lineage (GTDB taxonomy): Bacteria > Verrucomicrobiota > Verrucomicrobiia > Chthoniobacterales > Chthoniobacteraceae > JANLQB01. Next base: position 12,363 of record JAYTDO010000322.1, on the reverse strand, counting down.
TTTGTCTGCGAATTCGCCGGTTCGATGCAGCTCGCGAAAAATTTTCCCGGGCGCTTTCGCATTTATCGCGTCCTGCCAAAACGCGAACTGATGATCGAGCCGCTCGCCCGCGCCGCGCACGAGCGCTACCGCGCGGAATCGCGCGCGCGCGGAGAAACGGAAGCCTCGAATCCCGCGATGCGGGAATGGGAAAATCTTCCCGAGGACTTGAGGGGAGCGAACCGCGCCCAGGTCGCCGACATTCCGAACAAACTCCGGCTTCTCGGATACGAAATCGCGCCGCTGCACGGGCTCGATCCCGCCACCGTGCCGATCTCGGACGAATGGATGGATTTCCTCGCCCGCCGCGAACACAGCCGATGGGCCGCGGAACGTCGGCGTCAGGGCTGGACGTTCGGCACGCCCCGGGACAACGCGAGAAAACGCCACCCCTTGCTGGTGACATGGGAAGAACTCTCCGAACCCGAACGCGAGAAGGACCGCGATGCCGTGCGGAACGTGGCCTGGCTCCTATCGCACGCGGGTTTTCGCCTGCGAAAACTCGCCGCGGACGCGTGACCGACGGCGGATGGGGGGGGATTCGAACCCCCGTTACCTTGCGGTAAACACGCTTTCCAGGCGTGCGCATTCGACCACTCTGCCACCCATCCTAGTCGTCAATCCCCCGCAGCGGCAGGCGCGAGGGGAGTGCAATACAACGGCAATTGCGGCGCGGCGCAAGGCCGATGTTCGGCCCGGCTACTTCGCCGGCGCGATCTCGTAGGTGTGCGGCGCCGGCTGGTTTGCGGCGTAGATTTGATCCTCAAACTCCTTCGCCTTCGCCAGTAACTCGGCCACTTTCGCCATCATCGTTGCGTGCCATTTTTCGAAATCGGCCTTTTTGGTGTCGAGTTGCGGATCGTTGGCCTGCGTGGCTTTTTCCAAGTCGCGCCGTTTGCCTTTGAGCTGCGCCCACTGGTCGCGCAAGGGATGATAGGCTTGGTCGTTCCGATTCTTGTTGAGCAGCGCCACTTTGAGGGCTTGCTGATACTGCGGCGTCGCCGCGTTGCCTTCGAGTTCCACTCCCATCGCGAGCTGGCCGTCGGTCCATTGGCCGACTTCCTGCGCGTCGATTTTCACGGAGTATTTGCCGGGCTTCAGGTTCCGAACCGTCAGCTTTTCGTTGCCGTAACGGTGCCCAGCGTGCGTCAGTTCAAAACCTTCCGCGGCATCGGGAGGGAGCACCCACGGGAGCGCGTCGGCCTGGTGCGTGAAACGGATGGTCTCGCCGCCGGTGAGGTCGGTGATTTTCGTTTTGCCGGCATTCCCGACGAAGGCTCCGTCCTTTTCCATGATCGTGATCGAGCTGACGGGCGTGTGCGCGACCATGTCGTCGATCACCGCCGCGGCCATGACGACCTGGCCGGTCGGCCCGGGATGGACGGCGTCGCCGATCATCGTCCAGTTCGCGTCTTTTTTGCGCTTCTCGAACGTGAGGTTGTTGAGCGGCGAATACATGTCCACAAAGCCCAATCCGCGACCCATCGCCTGCTCGCGCAGCCATCCGCCGTAAAGCCCGAGGACGCCGTTGTAATACGTGTTGCGGGGTTCCTGAATGTCCTTCTTCAGCACCTTCGCGCGTGAATCAAACATCGTCGGTGTCATCGGCACGGCCGTCGCGCCGAGAGCGGCGATTTTGTCGAGCACCGTGGTCATGTCCTGCTGGTAAGTGTCGAATACCGCCTTGTCGAAATCGCGGTAGGCGCCGTCATTCATGCCGAGCAGGATCGTCACGTATTTGGGTTTGAACGCGGCGACGTCGTCATCAAACCGATTGAGCGCGTCCTTCGCGCGATCACCGCCGACGCCGGCATTGTGAAAGTGCACACGCATCTTCGGATAGCGGGTGTAAAAATAATCTTCGACGTATTGAGTGTAGAGGCATTGGTGTGTGATCGAATCGCCCAGGAACACGATCGTATCGCCATCTTGCACCGCCAATTGCTCGACGATGGGCTTGAGGGAGGGGGACGCATTATCCTGGGAACGGAGGGGCGTAAATCCGGCGTAAATCGCGGCAACGGGAATGAGAAAACGAAGGGTGGAACGCATGGGGCAGAGAGTGGAAATGCAGACACGGGGAAGCAATGCAATTTCCTCGGCGATCAAGCGGGGCGGCGGCGATCGCCGGCGGATCAGACGAGATTTTTTCTAAAAACGGATTTGACGAGCACGTTAGTGGTATTAAGACTCAGTCGCATTAGCAATCGTAACGGCTCCTTTTTACCCAAAACCTGCTCATCCTATGATTCCAACCTCCATCGTCCGTCCGCTCGCCCTCACTGCAGCCTTGATCGCCACCACGCTCACTCTGTCCGCCGGCCAGAGAAAATTCGTCTACAGCTACGAAACGACCACTTCGCCGCAAGGCTCCGTCGAAATCGAGAACTCCGTCACTTGGAAGCACGGAAAATCGGATGGCGCCCGCGTGAACGAATTCAGTTTTCGCCACGAACTCGAATTCGGAGTCACCGACCGGCTTCAGATGGGCTTCTACCTCGCCGATTGGAGCTACAACAATTCCGACCCGGAAAAGCGCGCCCGCTATGATCATTCCGCGATCGAAGCCATCTACAGCCTCACCAATCCCACGACCGATTGGATCGGCTCCGCCCTTTACCTCGAGGTCGCCGGAAGAAAAGGCTCGCTCGAAGTCGAAGGCAAATTGCTCCTCCAGAAAAACTTTGGCCCGGTGACGGTCGCTTACAATGCCGCCATCGAAAGCGGCTGGGAGGGCACGCATCTCGACGAGGAAAAGAGCGGCGAGTTTGCCGAAACCCTCGGCGTGAGCGTCGAACTCAATCCCCACTTTTCCGTCGGCGCAGAGGTGCTCCACGAGGTCGACATCCCGAACTGGGAGAAAGCTGAAGACTCCATCGTCTTCGCCGGGCCGAATGCGTCCGTCCGCTCAGGGAAATTCTTCGCGACCGCGGCTTGTCTCTTTCAGCTCACTGACGTGGAAGGCGAGCCCGACGTCCAAACGCGCCTCATCTTTGGGTTCGATTTCTAAACGCCCATGTCGTCCCCGTCGCATACGATGCGCCTCGCGGCGCTCGCCGCGCTGATCATCAGCGGCTGCGCTTCCTTGGAGAATACCGCTCCGCCCGTCACCCCCGCGATGGTATCCGCGAGCGGCGGAGCTTCCCCCGCGACCCTCGAGGACGGGCGCCGCATCTTCACCGGAGCCTGCACCGCGTGCCATTCCGCGAAACCGGCGGCCCGCTATTCGGAGTCCGAATGGCATCGTATCGTGGGTGAAATGGCGGCTCGCACCAAACTCGACGCCAGCCGGCAATCCATCCTGCTCGCCTATCTCACCGCCGCGCGCGCGGTGCCTCCTGTGCATTGAGGGTGATCGTGCCCTGCCACGCTTCGTCATCCCATCCGCCAGAATCATCCCGTTTCGAGCGCAGCGTCATCACGCCGCCAACGCGATCACCTCGCCTCCCAGCAACGCATCGCGGCGGGCGCGGGCCACGGCGACGTCCTTCGTCCCGAGGGAACGGCGCACCCGTTCCTTGGTGAACGGCGTCGGATGGATCACGTAATGCACAAACCATGTGCCGTTGTTGTTCCAGAGATGGTGATTGGGATTGGCCGGATTCGTCCGGAGTGAAAATTGAATCATGTTGTCGGTGCCGCTTCGACTTCACGGGAGAGTTTGGTTCGCGCCGGCAGACGAGCCGGAGCGCACATCGCGCGGCGCCACTCGGCACTGCGCTTCCACCTTGGTGTCTCCCACCAGGTTGGCAGATCCCGCGCGGGACGGGATCACTCGTGATGTCTTCGCGTGATTTAAAGAACTGCGCCCAATAGACGCGCCACTCACCTCGGCGCAAGTCGCTGTCGCGTTTATGACACGCTCGCGCGAGCCGCTCAGTCCCGCACGGCGGACGATACCAACTCCAACACCCGGCGCAGCCCGTCGTCGCCGCCGAGGCTCCCTTCATTGAAAGGAGTGCGCGCGATCGGCTTCCAGTCATCTCGCGAAACATCGGGCGCCGGCTGCGGCAGGCCCGTCAGCGCCGGATCGTACTGCCCGCTGTTTCCGCCGAGCTTGTAGATGACCACATCCATCGACGGCACGATGAAGATGCCGAAGCCGCCCGCGCCGGATTTGTAGAAGGCATCGCGCGGCGCGCCGACCACGTGACCATCCGCATTGTGCTCGAACTGGAGCGCGAACGGCGTGTGCGGATTGTACGGCGAAGCCTCGTGGCACTTCGCGATGTAATCCGCGGGCACAAGCTGACGCTCGCCCCATTTCCCCTGGTGCAGCAGGCAGTAGCCGAAACGCAGCGCATCCGTGGCGTGGACCGCGATGCTCCCCGCGCCATTCGCGTGCGGCATCGTGAAATCCCCGCGATGGAGGCAGTAACCCCACGCGCCCCAGCCCATCGGCTTCGCCAGCCGATCGGCGATGTAATCCTGAAGCTCCATTTCCGTGACATGCCGGAGCACAAGCGACGCGATGTGCGGTGCCGGCGACGAGTACGAGTAACCGGCGCCCGGATCAGTCCACAACGGTACCCGCAACGAAGACAGATCGAGATCGCGAATATTTTGACCCGCCACCGCCTTCCCCGGCGAGGCGACTCCGCGCACCACGTTCGTCGGCGCGCCACCTTCGCCATTGTAACCCGCGGTCATGCAAAGCAGGTGCCCGAGCGTGATCTCCGCCTTCCGGGGATCATCGAGCGGGAACGCCTCCGGCAGATATTTTTCGGTGAAAACCTTCGTGTCCAAACCCTCCGGAATCTTGTCCCGGAATTCGTTCAGCATGATCCCGCACGCGATGCTTGTGAACGCCTTCCCGGTCGACGCCATGTCGGGATTCGCATTCCGGCTCGCGCGGCCGAAATACTTTTCAAACACCAGGTATCCGTGCCGCACGACGAGCAGTCCGCCATTCTGCGTCCCGCGCTGGGTCAGCTCGAATGCCTGCTGTAACCTCGCCAAATCCATCCCCGCCAGCTCGCGGATCTGCGCCGCATCCGACAGCGCCCGCCAACCGCCCTCGCTATCCGGCGGCGGAAAATAATCCGCCGCCTGCGCTGCAATGCGCGCAGTGAACAGCAACGCGGCCACAAAGGCGGAACACCGAAGAGACACGGTCATGGCTGGTTATTTTCCCGCCGCCCACTGCACCGCATTCTTCAGCAGCGTCTGGTACGCAGGAAGATCGTGCGCGCGGGCGTCGTGACCGAGCGTGATCCCGACGATGCGCGCCTTCGGGTGCTTGACGATGAAGACCTGCGGGAATGTCTTGCTCGTTTTCGGGCTGGTCGCCGTCACGAGCACGTCGATCGGCGTCCCAGCCGGATCGGCGTTGTAATTATACAACTCATCGGTGATCTCGAACGTCGCGGGGACGCCCTTGGTGATCGGGTTCGTCGCGTTCGTGACGGTGACCGGATACGGCCCGAGCGCATCGTGTCCGCGGGTGCCGCCGCCGACGATCTGCGCGTTCCATTCTGGGAAATGATTCCACGCGTACCACGTCCCCGGATGCAGCGCGATGATGCCCTTCCCGGCATTCGCGAAGTCGATCAGCGCCTTCTTCGTCTCGGATGAGATCGGCTGGTTCGCGCTGAGCACCAGCACGTCGATGTCTTTCAGGATCGGCGCGATGCCGTTGAGGTTTTGCGTGAAGTCCACCCAGCCGACGACCGGCGTGAGGATGGCCTTGTCGGCTGCGCCGAAGAATTTCACGAAGTCATGCGACGATCCGCCGCCGACGAGCAGGACGCGCGGGCCATTCGCCTTTGCGGGCGGCTGCGGCACGGCGTCGTTGAACTGCGGGACGAATCCCGCGTCGCCCGCCGTTTTCGCGGCAGGTGCGGGAGCCGCCGCGACTTCGAGCGGCTTCGCGTTCGCGTCGGCAAGTTCCGCCGTGATCGCGACGAGCGTCGGCACCGAACCCGTGTCGAAACTTTCCAGCGTGATGTGGTCGATCTCCTGCGTGCCGGTCAGCTGCTTGCTGAACCAACGCATCTGGTGATCCCGCACGATTCCTTCCGCGAATTTCGACCCAGGCACCTCCACCCGATTGAAGTAATCGGAGAACTCGGTGCCGTTTTTGCAAACAATGGTCTCACGCTGTCCGGCTGCCGTGTGCACCGTGATTTTCAGCACGTCACCCCGGTCGTCGTTATTCTGGAAACCCCAGCCAGTCACGCCGCCGAGGAAGTGCAGTCGGTTCGCCTTGAAGCCGCCCGCCTTCACTTCGACTTTCTGCGGCAGCGTCTTTGCATACGAGCGATCCGGCCCGCCTTTGAGTACGATGATATTCTTCCCCGTCGCTGCCTTTTCAGGCGCCATGATACTGAACGGGACGCCGCCAACGCTGACAGTGCCGGTCTTGTTAAAGACGAACGATTCGGCGGTGGCCTCTTGCCTGTTGTAAATGCCGCGAGAGGTCGTGGTCGTGTAGGCGCTGCTCAGATCGAGCGCGCGGAACTTCCCGCCATCCACGCTCACCATGTAGGCAATGACATCTCGGAGCGCCTCGGCGCCCAGACCGTCAAAGCCTTCCGGCATCAGCGAGCGGCCGGTGTTTGTGCGCGCCTTGATGTCGGCGACCTTGATTTCCTGTTCGCCGGCGAGGCTATGGATCACGACGGCGGACGGGTTTTCGCGGGCGATCACGCCGGCGAAGAACTGGCCATTTTTCATCTCGAAGTTCCAGGCGACGAAGCTCGGGTCCACCTCGCGATTCGGATCGACGATCGCTGTCAGCAATTCGGCGGGCGCGTGCGAACCCATGCCGGTGAGGCCGGGGCCGACGTTGGCGCCGGCGCCGTCGAAGTTATGGCAAATGGCGCAGGTCGTGGAGAAGACGGTCTTGCCTTTCGCCGCGTCGCCGCCACGGCCTTCGACGACGGGAAGCAGTTTCGCGATCACGTCGTTCTTCGCCTTCGCCATCGGGTTCAACTCGTCGAGCATCTCGGTGGCGCGTTTGGAGATCGCCGGGTCGGGATACGAACGGAGGCGGGCGACGTTGGCCGGCCCGAGGTTCGTGAGCGCGACGCTCTTGGCTTTCACCGCGTCGAGCAGCCCGTTGGTCCATTCGCTGCGCTTGAGCACGGCGTCGAACGCGGCAGCCTGTCCCGTGGCATCGAGTGAAGGGAAGGCGGCGGTGAGCGCAGGTCCGACCGCCGCATCGCCCGTCTCGCTCAGCGAAGCGATGAGGGCGGCTTTGGATCCGCCGGAGAGTTTGGCGTCGGTGAGCAGTTTCGCCACGGCCGGGAGCGCCTTGTCATTGACGCTGCGCAGCCCGAGCAGGCTCCCGGCGGCCGCGATGCGGTCGGCTTCGCTTCCGGTATTCAGCTTGGTGAAAAGGTCGGTGATGAGTTTTTCGGTCGCGCCCTTGAGCGTGCCGGCTTTGTCCCACTTCGCGGCGAGCGGGAGCGCGCTGCCGCTGGCGCCGCTGCCGAGGAGTTTTGCCAGTGCGGCGGAAAGCTCGGGCGTCATCGCAGGCGCGTCCTTGAGCGACTTTCCGAGCGTGTCGAGGATGCCGCGCTTGAGCGCATCGGCGCTGGCAGGCTTGGCGGCGAGGGCGATGACCAGTTTGCCCGCGGTGTCGGCGTCGTTCTTCTTGCCGATGTTCTGCACGAGTTGATCGACGAGTGGCGCGAGCGAGGCATCCCCCCTAGCGAGCGCGGCGGCGATGCTCGCGGCGGGATTCTGCGCGGCGGCTCCGACGGCGGCGGACTTTTGGAAGTCGTCGTCGAACTTCGGCCAGGCGGCGATGAGGGCAGTCGTGGCCTCATCGCTGAGGGACCCGGCGGCGAGCGCGCGCAACGCGGCGAGGCGGACTTGGGCATCATCATTCGACAGGAGCTTTGCCAGCGGGGCCGCGACGTGGCTCGGATTATAGGAGGATGCCGCCGTCCTTGTGGCGGCATCGGCCTCGATGATGAGGGCGGCATTTCTCGCGATGATCGGATCTTTTTCGGCAAGCAGCAGGCTGATCGCCTTTTCGTTGAGGTCGTGGGTCGCGTAGAGAGTCCAAAGGGTGGCGACGCGGACTTCCGGGTTCGCGCTGTTCAGCGCACTGGCGAAGACACCGAGATTCACTTCCTGCGCGCGGACGCCGCCCATCTTCTCGACCAGCAATCGGCTCGCATTCATCCGCACCACGCGGTTCGGATGTTCGAGCGCCTTCGCCAGCGCTGGCACGTCCGCCTTCGACAAATCCGGCACGGCGTTCTTTGCCGCATCCTTGTGATCGAGCCGCCAGATGCGTCCGAAATAATGATCGCGGTCGGGGCGCACGGCGGCGTTGACCTTGTTGTGATCGGGGCCGCGCGTGTCGTTGTGGATGACGGCCTGGTTGTAAAAGTCGCCGACATAAACCGCGCCGTCTGGGCCGACGCGCACTTCGATCGGGCGGAACCACATGTCCTTGCTGCGGATGAACTCGGTCTCCTCGCGGCCCGGCAGTTTGTGGAATGTGAAGCTGCTGCCCTGCGGCGTGAGGCGCGCGTGGTGGACGATGTTGATGGTCGGCTCGGTGGTGAAGTAGTCGCCGTTGTATTCCGCGGGCCACGAGCCGCCGTCATAGACGACGCAGCCGGCGGCGGCGGTGAAGGAGCCGACCCAGTCGATCTGGCGATACGCCACCTGCTCCCAAGTCATCGCGGGGAAAGTCTTCAGCGATGGCTCGACGACGGCGAAGCTCGCGGTGCTGCCGACTTTTCCGCGCGCCAGCGCGTACTCGGGGAGCACGGTCTGCATGAGGAGCTGGCCGCTCGTGGGCTGCGTCCACATCACGCGATTGTCGCCGGTGATTTCGAGGCCCCAAGTGTTGCCGCCTTTCGATGAATACTGCTCGATGGCCGAGCCGTCCGGCTTGAAACGCACGACGCCCGAGCCGATGCCGCCGAAGTCCTTCGACTTGTCGCCATTGAAAACGTGCGCGCTCCCGCTGTAGCCATGCGTGGCGTAGATCCAGCCGTCCCAGCCCATGCGCGGGTTGTTGATGACGGCGTGCGTGTCGCCGGTGCCGAGGCCGGTGTAAAGCGTCTCGACTTTGTCGGCCTTGCCATCGCCGTCCGTGTCGCGCAACCAGAGGATGTCGGGCGCTTGCGTGACGATAACGCCGTCCTTGTAAAAGACGAGGCCGGTGACGAGTTCGAGGCCCTCGTAAAAGATTTCCTTTTTGTCCATGACGCCGTCGCCGTCGGTGTCCGTGAGGATGCTGATTTTGTCGATGGCCTTGCGCTCCTGCTGGCCGGGGTCGGGGTCGATGCCGCCGTGATCCTTCCACTCCTTGCCGCGATAATCCGGGCGCATCCCGCGGCGGCCATTCGGGTACTCGGGCGTCTCGGCGACCCACAGCCGGCCCGCGGCGTCCCAGTCGAAATTCATCGGCTTCGTGATGAGCGGCTCGGAGGCGACGAGCTTGAGCGAGAAGTCGGGATGAACCTCGAGATTTTTGAGCGTGACCTCCGGGCGCTGCGGCCCGCCTTCGGGATAGGTGAGCGCGGCGAGTTCCTCCGGCTTGCAGTATTCATCGAGGTTCGTGTGCTTCGCGACCCACGAGATGCTGCGCAGCAGGATCGCGCGGTAGTGCGGCTTCTCGAAGGTGAAATACAGATGCCCCGGGATGCTGACGACCGCCCGGTAGTTGTCCTTTTCGTAAGCCCACATCTGCGGCTGGATGTCGTAGATGGAAACGACACCGCCCTCGGCGGCTTTCTTGCCCGCGGAGACATTCGGCGTGTAGCTCGTCGCGAGCACCTTCACGTCAGGCGAGATGTCCATGTCGTAGTAGATCTCGTCGTCGATGTGGAAATTCTACGCGCCCTTCGTGATCGGGTGCCCGCCGCCGAGGCGCTGGTTCTCGGTGTAATAAAGATCCATCGGGCCTTCCTTCCACTTCGTTTTCCCCTGCACCCACGCGCCGCCGATCACGCTCTTCCACCACGCCGGGTCGTCGCTCACCGCAGCCGTGTGGATGACGACGATGCCGCCGCCGCGTTTGGTGAAAGTTTCGAGATTCGCCTTCTGCTCGGGCGTCGCATTGCCGCCGTCCTGCGCGTACATCACGAGCACATCGGTCTGCGCGAACTGCGCGGCAGTCGGCCAATCCATCGCGCCGTCCGTCTTCATCCCGCGCTCGGCGAGGAGTTTCGTCCAGTCGTTCAGGAAACGCTCGTGTTCATGCGCGTTTGGGCCGTGGGATTTCTTTCCGCCGCGGATGAAGACCCGGAGCGGATCAGCCGCTTGCGCGTGGACGAGCGAGCAAATGAGGGCGAGGGCGAGGAGGATGCGTTTCATACTTAAAGGGTGGGCAGTTTTGAAAGGGGCGGGGTGCGCGTCATACGCGGGCAGGCAGACAACCGCGAGCATTCTTCGCGTCTTTGCCTGAAACCATTTAAATAATGCACGACGAGCTATCGACGACGCACATCGCTCGCACGTTCCATCAAACGGTCGTGACGAGCTTCAGCGGCGCCACGCTCAGCGAGGTGGCGCTCAGCCCGGCGGCGCGGACCACCACGAGGCCGTCGATGGCCACATCCGCCTCGTCCAGGCTGAAGCCCATCGTGGCCGTATCGGTGAAATCGAAGACGTTGTTCCGGTTCAGGTCCGTGCCGATGCGGTTGGCCACGACGTTTGCGATGGAGAACACCGCGTTTCGGGTGCTCAGATCGCCGTTGAACGACGGGGAATTCACATTCGCCGCGATGATGGCCGAGATGCGGCGCGCAGTGATGTCGCCCACGGCACCGTTATTCGCGAACAGCCCGCCCGCCCCCGTCCCTCCAAGACCGACGACGAGCCCTCCCATCGTGTTGCCCACCAAGCCGAAACCCTGCGCGCCTTCGAACCGACCAATGTCCCCGATCACATGCAAGGCAGACGCCGAGCCGCCGACGCCCCCGGCGCCGCTCGAGCTGCCGCCCCCATTACCCGCGCTGAGCAGCGTGATGAACTGCGTCACCGTCACCGTAAAGTCGCTGAACGCACCACCCGCACCACCGTTGCCGGTGGTTCCATTGCCGCCGTTGCCCCCGTTCATATCGATGCCGCCGATCAGTCCCTTGATCCCGCTCACCCGTCCACCCGCACCACCGATGACGCCATCGCCGCCATTTTCACCACCACCCACGAGGGATCCCAATGGCGCGTTTACTTTGATGCCAAAAATACTGCCACCGATCCCGCCGTTGCCCGTGCCGCCCCCGTCACCACCGCCGCCGCTTTCCATATTATAAAAGTGGCGGCCAACGAGATCGACGATCTTGATGGTGTCGATGTCGCCAGCCCTGCCGCCATCACCCGCAGTCCCATCGCCCCCGGCGCCGCTGGTGAACGAACTCCCGTCGACGAGCGCGCCCGAATTCAAAAACGTAATCCCGGTCACGCGACCGCCGACACCGCCGGTCACACCGCCTCCGCCGCTCCCTCCGTTAATGACCAGAGCGGAACTCATGCGACCGGCGTTGGTGATGTTTGCGCCGAAGACCGTCCCGCCCGCACCGCCGCTGTTTCCCGTGCTCGCGCCGCCGGTGCCGGAGATCAGGGTGATCGCGGAAAGGTCACCCGCGTTCGTGATGGTCGTCGTGCTCACCGAGCCGCCGATGCCACCCGCGCCCGAACCGCCAGCGCCGCCGGATCCCGCTTCGACATCGAAGTTCTGCCCATCGACGAGCTTTTTGCCGGCACTGAAAACGAGGCGGTTAATGCTGCCCCCGAGACCACCGGCGAGACCGCCCTTGCCACCGGCGCCGGACGCGATTCTCGAGTCATTCAAAGCGCCGCTGAGCACCGAAAGGGTCACCTTTGCGATCGGGCCGCCATTGCCGCCGTTGCCCGCATTTCCGCCGTTGCCGCCCGCTCCCGCGATGGTCCGAATCGCGCCACCACCAAACGCGCCCGTGAGTGTCACCTTGTTGATCCCGCCGCCATCGCCGCCCACCCCGAGTCCGGTCGCCGCGGCGTTGCCGCCATTGCCGGCGAGGAATTGAGCGGAGTCCGTCTCGGCCGAACTCACCACGACGACCCCGATCCCACCGCCGCTGCCGCCGTTGCCATTTCCATTGCCCGCGCCGCCGTCGCCGGCATCGATCGTGATCCCGTTCGCCGCGCCCGCCGTTGCGAGGGTGACGCCGTTGATTATGCCGCCTGCCGCTCCCGCCGCACCGCCGGCCGTTCCGGCGCCGCCGTTACCGGAGCGCATGGTGAAGGTCGCTTGAAGCGTGGCGACATTGGCGTTGATCGTTTGGATCGCGCCGCCGCGTCCGGCACCGAGGGCGCCGCCGCCGTTTCCCCCGTTGCCGCTTTGGAAAATGATCGAACCGTCGAGATAACCGT
>JAYTDO010000321.1:0-4461 GCA_043735935.1 Chthoniobacteraceae bacterium | reverse complement strand
GCAAAGCCTCGTCCTGATGAACGACCCCGTCTTCGTCGAAGCCGCCCGCGCCTTCGCCCAGCGCATCCTCACCCACGGCGGCAGCGACGACGCGCAGCGGCTCCGTTACGCCTGGCGCACCGCCCTTTCCCGCTCTCCGAGCGAAAAGGAAAGCGCCATCCTCGGCCAGACGCTTGCGACCCAGCTCGCCACCTACACGGCGGACAAACCCGCCGCCGCCGCCCTCGTCAAAGTCGGCGACCTCGCCAAGCCCCCCGGCCTCGACGACAGCCAGCTCGCCGCGTGGACGGCGGTGGCCAACGTGCTGCTGAATCTGAACGAAACAATCACCGATTGAAGCCCGCCCTTTTCCTTTTCCTCCTCGCCGTCAGCGCGTTCGCGCGCCCGCCGGCACCGCTGCCCGCGACAACGCCGTGGGATGTAAAAGCGCTCGGGCGCGTGCCCGGCGTCGCATGGGTTGACGAGTCGTCGCCGATCCGCGCGCTCTTTTACGAAGGCGAGATTTACGAAGGCCGGAAGACCGGCGTGTTCGCCTACTACGCGTCCCCCGCGACGCTCGGGATCGACACGACTCCGGGTAAAAAATTTCCCGCGGTGGTGCTCGTGCATGGCGGCGGCGGGAACGCTTTCGAGCAGTGGGTGAATGTTTACGCGAAGCGCGGGTACGCGGCGATCTCGATGGATCTCGCGGGATATTGGAAGCCCGAGCCGGGCAGGAAACCGGAGCGGCATTCGAACTGGGGGCCGAACCAGGAAGACGCCACAAAATTCCGCGAGACGCCGCCGCCGCACCACGATCAGTGGACGTACCACGCGGTCGCCGATGTGCTGCTCGCGCATTCGCTGATCCGCTCCTTCCCGGAGGTCGATGCTGCGCGCACCGGCGTCACCGGCATCAGTTGGGGTGGCTATTTGACCTGCATCGTCGCGGGTGTCGATCCGCGCTTCAAAGTCGCGGTGCCGCAATACGGCTGCGGATTTCTCGGCGAGAACAGCGCGTGGACAGGGCAGTGGTTCGACGCGACGAAGCCCGAATGGACATGGATGCAAAAGTGGACGCAACTCTGGGATCCGGCGAGCTACGTGGGCTCCGCAACGATGCCGATGCTCTTCCTGAATGGCTCGAACGACTTCGCCTACCCGCTCGACAGCTACATGAAAACCTACGCGCTCGCGCAGAGCCCCAAGAACATCGCGATCAAGCCCGCGATGCCGCACGGCCATATCTTTGATGTGCCCGAGGCGCTCATCTTCATGGACTCCGTGCTGCAAGGCGGCGTGCCACTCGCACGCGTCACGCGTTGCGCCGTGGAGGGAGGGAAAGTGAATGCGGAAGTCGAGGCGAAGACTGCGCTCGTGTCCGCCGAGCTGCACTACACCACCGCGCCGCACAGCGAAAACCAAAAGCGCGCGTGGATCGCGCAGCCGCTCGCCATCGACGGCGCGAAGATCACCGGCGACGCGCCGCCCGCCGATGCGACCGCCTGGTTCATCTCCATCAAGGACGACCGCGGCGCGCTCGTGAGCAGCGAAGTCGCGATCCACTGATCCCCTCGTTACCAAGCTCCCGCTTGGTCATGCAAATGTCTGCGAAGCTCTGCTCGTCCACGGGTGAAAGACGGGGAGGCGTGGCCTGGCCCAGCGGTCCCGCGCGAAGCTGGAACTTCGGGGACAAGGGCGTGCCCAAGCTGGAGCCTGGGCACGAGGGGTGAGTCCGGGGAGCGCGCTCGTTCCGAGCGCTGGTCGCGGCATTCTGCCGCGACGGACTTCCAGAAAGTTTCGCCTGCCCGTGAACGCTCAAGAGCAGGGCACCCGTGGAAAAGTCCGCGATGGCAGGGTGCCACCGCCAGCGCTCGGAACGAGCGCGCTCCCCGGAAACCACCGTTGCGCCCGCTGGCGGCTTTACCCTCGTGACCAAGCTCCCGCCCGCGCCGCCGCGCTTGCCGCCACGCAGCGTGCGTGGTCTATTCCCGCGCATGAGCATCACGGCCACGGTCGAAAACGACATGATCAGACTCCCCGCAGATGTGCATCTGCCCGATGGCACCCAAGTGCGTCTGGAACCGATTGCCCCGAGCCCGCCCCGCCGCGACTGGCCCGCAGGTTACTTCGCGCGCACCGCGGGGATGCTGGCGGGAGAACGTTTGGAGCGGCCGGAACAGGGTTCGCTGGAACAGCGTGAGGAGTGGTAATGGCGTGGCTGCTGGATACGAATGCGTGGATTCACTACCTGAAAAATCCGGGCAGCCGCATCCGGACGGAGCTGGAGAGGCAGACGCCGGATGGGATCGTAGTCTGTGCGGTGGTGAAGGCGGAATTGCTGCATGGGGCGCAAAAATACGGCATGCCTGACCGGCGGACGGTCATCGTGCAGGAGACGCTGGCTCCCTATCGCTCGCTGGCTTTCGATGACGCGGCGGCGGAACATTATGCCCGCATCCGGCCGAACTGGAAAAATCGGGCGAGCGCATCGGTCCGCACGACCTGCTCATCGCCGCCATCTGTCTCGCGCACGATTGCACTTTGGTCACCAGCAATGTGGCTGAATTTCAAAGAGTGCGCGGGCTGGGCGTCGAAGATTGGAATGCCGAGTGACGCCCTTTCCCCTTGTGACTCAACTCCCGCTTAGTCACGAGGGGAAAAACAATTCTCTCCAACGCTCGTCACGCCAGTAAGCCCTTTCATCTCGTGAGGATGAGCTTGAAACCGGCGACTGTCAGGACGAACGCGAGAAGTCGCTTGAGAGCTGTCACGGGAAAGCGCCGGCTGCCGAGATAGGAACCCGCCGCGCCGCCCAGCACTGCTGCGCCCGCCAAAGGTAAGGCAAAACCGGGAAGGGTCTTCGTGGCGCTAAAGTTGCCGAGCAACCCCGCGATGGAGTTGACGAGAATGAATAAGGCGGAAACCGCGGAAGCGGTCTTGGTGCGCGCCCAGTGCATGAAGATGAGGAGCGGCGTGAGAAAGATGCCGCCCCCTGTGCCGGTGAGGCCAGAGAGCAGGCCAAGACCACCGCCCAAGCCAAGCGCGACGGGACGGGAAGGTTCGCGCGGTTCGCACTCAGCCGGTGGGCGGATGAGGAAACGAACCGCGGAAAGGAGCAGAACGATGCCGATGACAATCTTGAAAACGTGGGTTGGCAGGTTGAGGTATCCGCCGAGAAAGGCGCACGGGATGGAGAGCACGGCAAACGGCCAGAACAGACGCCAGGAGAAGTGACCGGCGTGCCAGAACTGGTAACTGCCGAGACACGCCACCAGGATGTTGAGAACGAGGGCCGTGGGTTTGATGGCGGCTGGAGCCATACTGAAGAGGGACATGACGGCGATATACCCGGATGCTCCGGCGTGGCCGACGGAAGAGTAGAGAAAGGCGACGACCAGCACGCCCAGCGTGATGAAAGGGAGATGTTCAGGTGTCATTTCGAAGGCGGCGTGCGAATCGGCGGTAGTGGCTCAGTTTGGCGAGCCGCAGGTGGAGCGTCGGCTCTATGAGCCGATCTTTCTGCGAGGCCGCCGCTCTCTCTCGGCTCATAGAGCCGACGCTACAGACAACTGCGCCACTACCGAATCGGCCTAACTGGCAGCAGGCTTCCATATGGAAGTAAGAATGGGGAATAGGCTTCACGAAACGAGGGTAGCTGGGGAGGGCCGTGTGGGGCGAGGGGGTTTTTCCCCCCTCGTTCCCAAGCTCCAGCTTGGGAACGCACCTGTCTGCGAAGCTCTGCTTCGTCGGCGTGGATAGAATGCGGACGAGCCATCCTGATGCAGACCGGGAGGAAGCAGAGCTTCCAAGACAATGGCGTGACTAAGCTGGAGCTTGGTCACGAGGGAATCAGCGCCGGCGGCGGGCGAGGAGGCCGAGGCCGCCGAGCAGGGCAAAGGCCGCGCTCCCCGGCTCCGGCACGCTGAAGGCGAGCGTGGTCGGGCTCGAGAGGCCGGTGAGAAAGGCGGCGTTGAGCGTCGCCCCGGTCGTCGCATCGTAGGTCCCCACGTTGCCGTTGGTTTGGTTGCCCACATAGAGGGTGTTGCCGAGGATCGCCAGCCCTTCCGGGCCGTTCAGGCCGGCCGTGATGAAGCTCGCATTGATGGGGGCTCCCGTGGTGGCATTGTATTCGCCCACCGTATTGAGGCTATAGTTCGCCACAAACAGGTGGTTCCCTGAGAGCGCGAGGCCGAGCGGGGCACTGAGTCCGGAGATGAAGCTCGGCGAGATCGCCGCTCCCGTCGTGGCATCATACAGTCCCACGGTGCTGCCGCCTTGATTGGCGACAAAGAGGTTGTTGCCCGAAAGCAGGAGGCCAAACGGTTGAGTTAGGCCGGTGATGAAGGTGGCGTTGAGCGTCGCCCCGGTGGTCGCGTCGAACTGGCGGATCTGCCCGGCGGTTCTATTCGCGACCAGCAGATTGTTGCCCAGCGAGACCATCGCCGTCGGCCCACTCAAGGCGGCGGATGGGATGAAGTT
>JAYTDO010000320.1:0-3197 GCA_043735935.1 Chthoniobacteraceae bacterium | reverse complement strand
CGATGAACTCGCCCGCCACGCGGCGGAAGATCGTTACCATGCGGCGGCAGCGATGGATCGTGCGTATGCCACCGGCGATCCGCGCGCTTTCTTCCATGCTTTGCGGGACCGGGCTCACGCGCAGCGCGCGGCGCATGATGCCCACGATGCGCAGGATCACGCGAGCAGCCACGGCCGCTACTACCGCGACTGACAAACTGCGCGGCAGCGGCCCTTGAATGCCGTCGGGCAGCAGCCGACACTTTGAAAACGCAATCTCCCAGCGCACCGCAGGGGCGCGGCTGGGAGCTTATCGAGGCATCGTGTGGGAGTGTTACCTCACCGGAACGAAAGCGCCGAATTGCTGGCCGTGCGCATTCGCGCGCAACTCGAAGCGCGTCTCAGCGCGCTGCTCGACCATTGGGCAATTGGCGCTGCCGACGGCGCGGTGATTGGCATACACAGCGACGGTCGTCTGGTTGCGCGGCGCGGCCTGGCGCTCCAAGGCGAGCCGGTTTTGCAGTTGTTGATCGTCCGCGAAAGCGGCGCTGGTTCCAATGACGGCGAGCGCGGCGGCGAGGGCGAGTGTGCTGATGGTTTTCATGTCGGGTTTTCTTTTTGGCTTCTCGTGACCGAGGGATTCGGTCGCTGATCAGTGAAACGGCTTGCGGCCCCCAAACCCTCAAAAATTTGGCGACTTGTCGGTGGCTTCACTTGGCAGCAGCGTTCCATCGAGGATCTGCTCCATCGGCTGAACCGAACTCCCACGAATTCGAGTGAGGGAATGCGCGGTGGTTGTCGTTGAAGGGCTTGTCGATGAAGCCATTCGCACTGTTCACATTCACCCTCGCGTTCGGGATTCCCGCGCTCCTCGCGACGGCGAACGAAGAGCCAAAACTTTACGTGCTCGAAACCGGTCTCGGAAAACTCGAAACGGGCACCCTGCCGGGCGAGATGCGCATTAGCGTGGATGGAAAGCGTCTCCTCCAGCTCGTCGTGCGGGACGAGCAGTGTTTCATCGCCCTCAACGACCAGATGAGTCCGGCCTACGATGGCATCACAAAGGACAGCCTGCGTTTCAGCCCGGATGGTAAACGGTATTGTTACGGCGCGAGAATCGGCGGCCGGAAGTTCGTTATTGTCGATGGGAAGGAGTATCCCGCCTTCGATGGCAGCGCCGCCGGAATGCCGGTGTTCAGTCCGGACAGCCAGCATTTCGCCTACGTGGCCCTCCGTGGCGGAAAGCAATGCGTCGTGCGCGACGACGAACCGGGGCCGGACTTCGAGATGGTGAGCAGCGTGCCGCCGCTCTTCAGTCCCGACAGCAAGCGGCTCGCTTATCTCGCAAAGGACGGAGATCGCGGCCTCGTCGTGCTCGACGGCAAAGCTGGTGAACCATTCCGCAATATCGCCGCGATGAGCTTCAGCCCGGACAGCCAGCACTTTGCCTATATCGCCATCTCGCTCACAAACATGCTGGTCATGCTCGATGGCCGCGAAGTCTATCGCGACGAGCACTTCGTCAAAGATTCGCTGGGCTTCGACGGATCGAACAGCCTTCACGTTCTGGCGCTGCGCGACGGTCAAATCATCCGCGTGCGAATTGACGGGATGCTCGCCCCGGACCGGCGCTGATGCTTGCATGACGTCAGTGTTCTGCCCGCTTCCTATGATGAAACGCCCTCCCTCGATTCTCGCCGTCCTCGTCCTCGTTACGACGAGCGCTTTTGCCGCGCCCGTCGAGATCACCACATCCGAACTCCGCGGAGCGATCCAACCACAGGTCGCCGTCGCGCCGGGCGGGCGGATTCACCTCGTCTTTGGAAAAGGCAACGCGATCTATCACACCGCGTCGGCGGATGGGCGCAGCTTTTCAGCGCCAGTGAAAGTCGCCGAACTGCAAAAGCTCGCCCTCGGCATGAGGCGCGGGCCGCGGATCGTCGCCACGGACAAAGTCATCGCGATCACGGCGCTTTCCCATACGGGCGGTGATTTGGATTGCTGGAGTTCGACGGACGGAGGGGCGACTTGGAAGGAGGGCGCGAATATCAACAACTCCCCGAAATCAGCGCGCGAAGGTCTGCACGCGATGGCAGGCGATGGGCAGGGCTTCGTCTTCGCGACCTGGCTCGATCTTCGCAGCGGCGGTGCCGAAATGTGGGGTGCGAGTTCCTCGAATGGCGGCGCGACGTGGGGCGCGAATGCGCTGATCTACAAATCTCCCGACGGACACATCTGCGAGTGCTGTCACCCGAGCGTGGCGGTGGATGCAATCGGGCGGGTCGCCGTGATGTGGCGCAACTGGCTCGGCGGCTCGCGCGATCTTTACCTCGCGATGAGCAGCGACCGCGGGAAGACTTTTGGCGCGGCGCAAAGGCTCGGCGCAGGCACTTGGAAGCTCAACGGATGTCCGATGGATGGCGGCGCGGTCACATTCAATTCCAAGGGCGAACCTCTGGCCGTTTGGCGGCGTGAAAAAGTCGTCTTCGCCAGCAGTCCCGCGGCACCGGAGCGGCGCCTTTCGGATGCTGGAAATCAGGCGCTCGTCCTCAGCACGTCGAAGGGCACGGTCTATCTTTGGGAAAGCGCCGGTGGTTTGATGATGCAGCGGAACGACGGCCGGCCTGAGCGCTTTGCGGACGATGCGCGCATGGTGGCCGGGGCTGCGTTGCCCAAGGGCGGGGCGGTTGTCGCTTGGGAATCCACGGTGGGCGGAACGGTCACGATTCGCGCCGATTTGTTGCCGTGAGTCGTGCTCGCGCCGATTTTTCGAGGGATACGCCGCGCGGCATCGTTTAGAAGAGATATATGGACGACCGAAATCTTGACCACTTGCTCGCGCAGCGTCGCGACGCCCCGCTGCCCGCAGTCTCCGCGAGCTTTCAGCAAGACGTTTGGCGCGAAATCCGCCAGCGCAAAGCGGAGGCGGGCAGGCATCATGTCGCTTGGTTCGGCTGGCTGTTAGAGCCGCTCTTCAGACCGGCGATGGCCTTTGCCGCACTGGCGCTCGCGCTCGTCATGGGCGTCGGTTTGGGCACGGCGGCGCTGGCTGATTCGCGGAACGCGCAAACGCGCGTCGCGCTCGATCTTCAGGTCTTCGGCAGTTCATCACCCGCGCTGCCGGCGACGCTCCTAGGTTACACGAAATGAAGAACGCGGCTCGCGGCTTGATCTTGCTGGCGCTGGTCGCGGCCATCGCTTGCGCGGCTTGCTGGCTC
>JAYTDO010000319.1:0-4305 GCA_043735935.1 Chthoniobacteraceae bacterium | reverse complement strand
CGACAGGGGTGGTTTTTATCGCAACCCGACGAATGGCGGCCCGGATGGAAACTGGACGCGGAAACTAGCGACATCCGACTTTTTCGGATTCGCAAAATTCGTCGTCGATTTTTGCACGGACTCGCGTCCCGGTGGTGGATGGCGTCAAGATGACGGCGATCCGCGCGGCTACGGCTTCGGGTATTTGCGTGCTGATGCGGAAGATGCGGCGGTGCCCGCGCGACCGACCATTACCTTCGTGGGGCCACCTCAGTTTCCGACGAATGAGTTGCGTTTCCAATGTTCCGCCTTCGCGGATTCCCAAGGGAACGATACTTTCGCCGCAGTACAATGGCGTCTCGGTGAAGTCGGCGGGAAGCCGCTTCGATACGAGATCGAGCCGGTGTGGACGTCGGGGGAAGGAGCCACATTTGAAAACCAGATCACCGTGCCGCCAGGCGTCGCGGCGCGAGGGCGCACTTACCGCGCGAGGGTGCGCTTGAAGGACAACTCAGGGCGCTGGAGTCGGTGGTCCGAACCGGTGACTTTCACGGCCGGTGCGACTCAGTAGCCGAGGCCGATTGGAGTTTTCGTTGAAGATTGAGATGAAAACTGCCGAGCGGAAACTCGTCTTCGTGGATGACGTCGAGCCATTTTCTCGGATCGCTCTCGTCGTCGATCACGCGAGTGTCGCTCTTCCATTTCGACGCGAGATTTGGCCGCACGTATCGCGCGATGAGATCGTGCGCCGCGATCCAGAAGCTCATCTTGGAACAGTCGGAACCGAGTTTGTAGAGCTGGGTTAATTCATCCCGAAGCGCAGCGACTGAGGGGTCGAGCATTTCCCAGCGCACGGTGAGTCGGTTGTCCCGCCACAGAAGAACGTCGTTTTGATGGAGGTAGGCAAAAAGAAGTTGCCCGCCGAGAGCGTCGTAGTTCCGAACGCGCGGTCCGGTAATCGGAAAGCGAAAAATTCGGTCTAGCAGGATCGCGTATGGAATGTACCGAGCGAAGGGAAAGCCGTCGTCGGCGAGGCGGCTGGCTTCGCCGAAAGTCCGCAGGTCGACCCGGAGTTCTTCGATTCCGTACATCCAAAATGGAGCCCGTTGCCGAATCATGAATGGATCGAACGGCAGCTCCCCGAGACTGTGAGAGCGATCATGGATGAGGTCCCACAACGCGAGAGTATCCTGGATGAGCGGGAGCGCGTTGAGCCAGCACTCGAGTTCGGGATGCAACGGAAGAGAGACCGCGTGGACAGCCCGTTGCGCGCAGCGCTGGAGGCGGATGGACTCGCGGTCGCAGAAAATGACGCCGAACGCGTTCGTGGGCCGTTTGGCGAGTGAGATCGTTTCGGGAAAGAGCACCGCGCATTCGCTCGCGTACCCATCGGTGAAATCGACCAGATTGCCCGGCACGAATTTGTCGTTCCGATATCGGGTGCGTTCGAGTTCCGCCAGCCACTCGGGCCACGGGGTGCGCATGATCAGTGCGTCGAACCGCGTGTCGCTGGAAGCGTTCGGCGTGTAGAGCGGAAAGACCACGAGGTGCTCGATCTCGTGGGCGCGATTCTTTTGTGGATCGAAGGCGGCGAGGGAATCCGAAAAATCGGGTCGCGCGAACCCATTGTGCTGCCACGCGGAAAAGTCCCGGCGCACCGCATCGAGATACGATGTTTGGTGCGGAAAGAAGGGGTGGATTTGCGATAAGGCCAGGAGGATCGATTCGACGAGCGAAGCGACCTCGGCGCGTCGTTCAGCTTGGATGCTGCCGTCCGGGTTCTGCCGAATTCGGAGGCGAGTGACCCCGTCCTTCAAGGCCCGCCACGCGAAGGATGCGGCGGCTTCGGAGCGCGGGGTTTGCGCGCGGGCTTTGGAAAATGCGGACGCGGCGAGCCAGTAGAAAGTGTTTCGCCAAAGCTGCCGATGGTCGAAGGCGTCGATGCGTTCGTCTCCGAACAAGACCGAGTCGGTTGCGACCGCGATGCGCCCATTGCCAAGAGTCGCGGTGGCGAGCACGCCTGCGTCCGGTGGGTGGGCCGAAGCCGTCGCGCGCCACTCGAGCCGCTCCCCGATACACCAGGAGGCGCGGTAGAAGCATGCGCGCTCGGCGCGATGGGCCAAAGGTGAATCCGGGATGGGAGAGGCGATGATCCACTCTGGGTTTTCGTGGGCGCAGGAAGTGCGATCGAAGATGCGTCCGCCCTCGATCCGCAGGCCGGCGGGCGCGAGGAGTTCGTTCAAGTTGTTCCCGTATTTCTCGTGCTCGTATTCGGTGACGATGAACAGGCCGCCGCCGCCCCTCACCCATTCGAGCACATCGTGAATTTCCTCAGGCGATAGCGAGGGCGGATTTCGCGAAGTGGTGTTTTCCCATTTTGGATCGCAGGGATGCGCGAGGACCAGAACGTCGGTCGAAGCGAGCAAGTTGCCCGTCAGCGACGAATCCAGATTTCGCGAAAGGCAGAAATCTCTGCACGCGAGATCATCGGCCGCTTTTTGGTAGGAGGCATTGCCCGGATCATCGGGCTGAAACTCAGCCGCTCGAACAGCGGAGATCGACCAGCTTTCGCTGTGGACCTCGTCGAAGAGGACGCGGACGAGTTGGCGTTGCGAAAGTTTCATGGCGCAGTTCCAGCGAACTCTAATCCGGCATGATCACTTAGCCAAGTTGCCCTCGACTCGGGTGTGGCGAGGGCGGACAATTCATCCATGGAAATCGCACATCAACTGTCTCTTTTTCTCGCAAACAAGCCCGGCACACTGGCAGACGTGTGTGCCGAACTCGCAAAGCACGGCATCAATATTTATGCGCTGACGATCTCCGACAGCGTCGATCACGCTGTTGTTCGTATGGTGGTGAGCGATCCGGCGAAGACGCTCCTGCTATTTGAGGAGCGGGGGGTACTCGTCGTGGATTGCAAGGTCTTGATGATCGAAAATGCGAACGAACCCGGCGCGCTCGCGAAGATCGCCGCACGTCTGGCGAAGGCGAAAATCAATATCGAGTATGCGTATCTGGCGACAAGCCCGCGGGCGAAAACGGGTTTGCTGATTGTCCGAACACAAGACCCAAAGAAGGCGCACCGTGTCCTAAAGAGAAAGTAACGTCTCCAATCCGGAGCCCGCGGCGATTGCGGTTGCCTTTCCGATGGTGACTTGGTTTTCGTGGTCATGCGAAAAACAAAAATCATTTGTACGCTGGGGCCCGCGACTGAGTCGGCTGAAGTGCTTCGCAAGATGGTGGAAGCCGGTGCAAATATTTTCCGGCTTAACATGAGCCACGCGACTCACGAGTGGGTGCGTGTGATCGTCCCGCGCATTCGCGCGATCTCCAAGGAGTTGAATGTCATCGTGGGAATCCTGATGGACACGCAGGGGCCGGCGATTCGGACCGGCGATTTACCGACGAAGCTCGACCTGAAGCCCGGCGACATCTTTGAATTCACGGTACGCGGTGCGAAGAGCGAGGAGATCTATTCGGTCGACGTGAATTACGACGGGCTCATCGACGACATCTCCGTCGGCGATACCGTGCTGGTCGACAACGGCGTCATCCACATGAAGGTGCTGGGTAAGTCCGGGGGGAAGATCCGGTGTGAGCTTTTGACCGATGGCGTGATGGGTTCGCGCCGCCATATCAATCTGCCCGGAGTGAAGGTGAACCTGCCGCCGCTCACCGAGAAGGATTTGGCCGATGTCGCGGTCGGTGCCGAGTTGGGTGTGGATTTTGTGGCGCTGAGTTTTTGCCGCGAGGGGGGCGATGTCGAAGTCCTGCGCAAGGTGTTGCGCGAACATGGGAGCAAAGCGCGCATCGTCGCGAAGATCGAAGACCAGTCGGCCGTCCGAAACATCAACGACATCATCGAAAAGACGGATGCGATCATGGTGGCTCGGGGCGATCTCGGCATCGAGGTGCCGATGGAGGAATTGCCGATCATTCAGCGGAAGATCGTGAAGCGCTGCTTACAGAAGGGGCGAACCGTGATCGTGGCGACACACATGCTTGAGTCGATGATCTCGAATCCAGTGCCGACGAGGGCGGAAATCACCGATGTCGCGAATGCGGCCTTCGAGCAGGCCGACTGCGTGATGCTCAGCGGCGAGACGACGGTCGGAAAATACCCGCTCGCGTGCATCGAGGTGCTCAGTCGCGTGACGTCGCGCATCGAGCGCAGTGGCGGCATGGGTTTCGCCGCGGAGGCGATCCTGGAGGATGATCGCCAAAAGACCGTCCACGCGGCCGTTTCGCTGGCGAATTCGATTCCGGGCGCGAGGCTGATGATCTTCACCCGGCGCGGCACGATGGCCGACTACACCTCAAATA
>JAYTDO010000318.1:0-1697 GCA_043735935.1 Chthoniobacteraceae bacterium | reverse complement strand
GGCGTTGACGTGCTGCTTGGCCAGATCGGCGAAGGGGCCGCCGATGCCGCCGAGCCCGAGCTTTTGCACGATCGCGCCGCGCCCGTCCGCGACGTCGATGGCGCGTTCGTCCGCCTGGATGCTGCAAAGTGCGAACTGGCTGAACACTTGGGTGGCATCGGCGATCACATTCTCTTTGTCATGCGCCCAACGATCGCGATACTTCGCACCGATGAAGCCCGAGACTTTCGGCCAGTCCCGCTTTTCGACCGCGCGCAGGAGGTGCCGCTGATGGAGCCGCACCTGCCGGGTGGGCTGCCAGAGGAGCACAAAGAACTGGAGCACGGCGAAGGCGGCGACAGCGAGGGAAAGGCGGAACGTTTTTACATCCATCGAAATGACTGAAATCAATTACCGGGAAAATGTCGCGGGGATTCTCCGAAACAAGGACGGCAAGATCCTCATCTGTGAACGGTTGAACGTGCCGGGGGCCTGGCAATTCCCCCAGGGCGGCGTGGACGGCGGGGAAACGCTGGAGCAGGCGCTGGAACGGGAGATCTGGGAGGAAATCGGCGTCGAAGGGCGCGATTACCGCGTCGTCGAAGGACGCGGACCATATCGCTACGTCTTCGGTGAAGGCCGCACGAAGCGCGGTTACCACGGAAAGGAACAGCACTACTTTCTGTGCGATTTCGTCGGACCAGACTCGCGAATCAAAGTGGATCAAAAGAACGCCGAGTTCAGCGCGTGGCAATGGATCGCGCCCGCGGAGTTCAAACTTTCGTGGCTCCCATCCATGAAAACCGAAGTCTACCGGGCCGTGTTCAGGGACTTCTTCGCGATAAACTTATGACGCGGCATGAATCATGTTGTCTACCGGGGTTACATGAGACACAACACATCCCACTATGCTGACTTTAGGGATGCTTACTTTCGTCCTTGCCACCTTCCTCGGATGCATCTGGTGGGCGTGTCGGGACGAGGGCGTGTAACTCAATTTAAATCAAAGGCGTATGTTGGATCCTGAAGAGGCACGGTGGGTCAAATCCACGGCGAACGAACTCAATAATCTGCTGCAGGTCATCACGGAATCGACCCAATTCCTTGAGACCCTCCACGGCTCGCACTCGGACAGCGCGAAGTATCTGAGCATCGTCCGTAACGGCGTCGAACGCGCAACCCGGGTGACCCGGATGATGGTGGAGCGCGTCGGCGGTTACAACGAGGCCGCACAGCCGCCAGCGGCTGTCCCCGCGATGACGCTGGCGGCCGGTCCCGCCTCGACGGTAAAAATCGCAAATCCGACCGGCACGCGCGAGTTGGTCATGATCGTCGATGACGAGGATTTTGTAACGCTGCTCGCTCAACGCGTCCTTTCTGACGAAGGTTACCGAGTCATCACCGCGCGCGACGGATTCCAAGCGATCGAGACTTATCGCAAACTGCGCGACCAGATCGCGTTGATCATCCTCGATTTCACGATGCCCGTGATGGATGGGTCGGATGTTTTCCACGAACTCCGGCAGATCGATCCTCAGGTCCCCGTGGTGCTCAGCAGTGGGTTTGCCGAGCAGGAACGGCTGCGCGGAATGTTGACGAAGGGGCTGCGCGGATTCATCCCGAAACCGTACACGCAGCAGAAGCTGCTCACGCAGATTCGCAGCACGCTCGACGCGCTCCAGGCCGAACGGACGGGCGAGCGCCGCGTGCTTTAATCG
>JAYTDO010000317.1:0-5161 GCA_043735935.1 Chthoniobacteraceae bacterium | reverse complement strand
GCAGGAGTTTTTTCTTCCGCTGGTGCTCGCGGGGCTGTTGAGCTTTCTGCTTTCGCCGCTCGTCCGTTTTCTGGAACGCGGGCGGATCGGTCGCGCGGGCGCGGTGATCGTGACGGCGGCGCTGGCGTTTGTGCTGATCGGCGGACTGACCTACCTCGTCACCCGCCAATTCCTCGACCTCGCCGGCTCGCTCCCAAAATACCGGAACAACCTCATCGCGCGAGTCGCGGCGCTGAAGACGAGCGAAAACAACCCACTGCGTGTGGGGGCGCAGACGATCAGCGAGGTGACCGAGGCCCTCGGTCAGCCGGACGAAAAAACTGCCGCGCCGCCCGTGCGGGAAAAAGCGCGCCCGGTGCGGGTGGAAGTCGTCCCGGCGGTGGACGGCGCGGTGCAAAAACTCATGGGCGTGCTCTGGCCGGTCGTCGGCCCGATCGCGAAGACTTTCGTGGTGATCGTGATCGCGATCTTCATGCTGATGGCTGGAGAGGATTTGCGCGACCGGCTGATTCATCTCGTGGGCCGCGGGCGCTTGCGCGTGACGACCCAGGCGCTCGACGAGGTGGCCCAACGCATCAGCCGCTATCTCCGCGCGCAGGTCATCGTGAATGCGAGCTTCGGTCTCGCGATCGGCGTTGGGCTGTATTTCATCGATATTCCAAACGCGGTATTTTGGGGACTGCTCGCGATGGTGCTGCGGTTTCTGCCTTACATCGGCGCGTGGCTGGCGGCTGCACTGCCTATCGCATTATCGATCGCCATTTTTGAATCGTGGACACAACCGGTCATCACGCTCGGCCTATTCGTCGCCGTGGAACTGGTCGTCGCGAACGTCGTCGAGCCGTGGCTCTACGGCGCGAGCACGGAAGTCTCGCCGCTTGCCGTCATCGTCTCCGCGCTTTTCTGGACGTGGCTCTGGGGCGGCGCCGGCCTGGTGCTGGCAACGCCGATGACCGTCTGCCTCGCCGTGGCCGGAAAATACCTGCCCGACCTCGCCTTCCTCGATCTGCTGATGGGAGACAAACCGTCGATCGCTCCCGGCGATCGACTTTACCAGCGGCTGCTCGCGCAGAACGAAGAGGAAGCGAGCGACATCATCGAACGGCACGCGAACGAAAAGACCGCGCTCGCGGCCTTCGACGACGTGGTGCTGCCTGCGCTTCGGAGCATCGAGGGGGATTTCCGCGCGGGTGTGCTCACGGACGAGGCGCGCGCCGATGCGTGCCAGATCGTCCGCCAGATCATCGCCGAACTCGCCGCGCCGAGCCCCGCATCCGAAATGGCGACCGCGCCGATCCTCTGCATCCCCGCCAGCCATGAAGGCGACGAACTTGCCGCGCTCATGCTCGCGCAAGTGCTCGCGGAAGCCGGCGTCGCGACCACGGTGTTTTCCTCGAAACTGCTCGTGGGCGAATCCGTCGAACAGGCCGCGGCACTCGCGCCGTCCATCGTCTGCATCTCCTCGCTGCCGCCCGTTTCCACCATCGCCGCCCGCGCGCTCTGCAAACGGCTGCGCGCCCGGCTGCCATCCGCCAAGATCATCGTCGGCCTCTGGCAGCCGGATGATGCCGAATTCACCACGCGACGCGAGCGACTCGGGAAATCGGGAGCCGACGAAATTTACCCCGACCTCCGGCGCGCCGTCGCCGGTCTCGCCGCACTCGCCACCTGCACGCTGCCGCCCGGCACGGACGCAACCGCATCGAATTCGTCATCGCCTGCTTAAGCCTGGGGCGCGCTGTCGGCCTTGGGCAGCGGGGCGATTTCGCTGGTGCCGTCGTTCTTGAGGAGGAGGAGGGTGTCGTGGAATTGCTTGAGTGTGGAGCGGTGGCCGACGCTGACGAAGGCGATGCCGAAGGCCCTCAGCTTTTCGTAGAGGAAGCGTTCGTTTTCCTCGTCGAGCGCGCTGGTGGCTTCGTCGAGAAAGGCGATGGCGGGCTTTTTCAAAAAGAGCCGCGCGAAGGCAACGCGCTGCTGTTCGCCGAGGGAAAGGACGTTTGTCCAGTCCACAACCTTGCCAAGATCCCCGCCCACGCGTGCGAAAATGTCGTGAAGGTTCACGTCTTCGAGGACTGCGGTGATGGCATCGTCCTTGGCATCCTCCTCGCCGAGCGGATACATGAGTTGGGCGCGGAGATTGCCGGGGACCATGTAGGGCTTTTGCGGGAGGAAGATGAGGCGGTTATGCGCGGGGCGATCGATCTGCCCGCCGGCGGGAACCCAGAGGCCGGCGATGGTGCGGAGGAGCGAACTCTTGCCCGCACCGCTCTCACCCATGATGAGAAGGCTGCCGCGCCGCGGGAGCTGGAGGCTGAGGTGTTCGGCGAGGGTTTTGTCGCCGCGGGGCGTCTGCACGGTGATGTCGTCGAGCTTGAGATGGAGCGCGTCCTCGTTGATCTCGCTCTTCGCCTCCTCAGCCTCGCGGGCGTCCTCGGCATCAATCTCGTCGAGGTTGTCCCACAAGTCGCCGAGGCGGCGGATGCCGGCGGTGAAGGAGCTGAGCCCCTCGATTTGCGCGATGATGATGGAGAGTGCGGCGAGCACCGCGGCGAACGCTCCTTCAGCCTGTGTGACGACACCGAATTCCACCGTGCCGCGCATGAACATGGGGCCGACGATGAGGCCGGGGATGATCAGCGCGAGGTAGTTGTAGCCGTTGGAGAAGAAGCCGAGGTTCCGCGTCCAGCCGATGATCCAGAAGGAGTTTTCCAGAGTCTCGTTGAGGCGCTCGATGAGGTCGCGATGCTCGCGCTTTTCCCCGCGAAAAAAGGCGATGGACTCCGCGTTGTCGCGAACCCGGATGAGGCTGTAGCGGAAGGTGGCCTCCTTTTGATACTGGTTGAAATAAAGGCCCACGAGCCGCCGCCCGAAGAGCATAGAGACGACTGTGCCGACGGCTGCGTATATAAAAAGGACGCCGACGAGCTTGCCTGAAACAACCCATAGAACGCCGAGGAATCCGACGAGCGTCACGATGGAGTTGACGATGACGAGGAAGAAATTCAGCACGCCGGTCGTGAAGAGTTTCACGTCCTCGGCGATGCGCTGGTCGGGGTTGTCCACGCTCTCGGAGCCGCGGATGCGGTAGTAGGCGCGGTTGAAAAAATAGCGCTTGATGAGGATCTGTGTGAGCCAGCGTCGCCAGGTGAGCGAGAGCCGCTCCTGAGAGTAGCGGTAGAAGACGCCGACGGGCACGGAGATGAAACAGATCGCGATGAATTTCCGAATGCCGTTCATCCACGCCGCCTGATCACGTTGCGAGAGCGCCGTGACAAAATCGCGCATCGAGTAGCTCAGGAAAACCTGCACGACACCGACCGCGACGCACAGCCCGAGCAGGGCTGCGAGCCACAAGCGCGCCTGCCGTTTGGCCCCGCCATTGAAGAAGGCTTTGGCGAGGACGAAGAACTTTTTCAGCAGGGCGAGGTGGTTTTTTTCGGGGGCGGGCATGATGCGGGATTAGAGCGTCGCGAGCGTGACCGCAACCACGAGGCCGCTCAGCGCGAGCGAGCTGAATAGCGTGACGAACCCCATATCGGTCGCGTCGGCTCCGTAGCCAAGTAGCGACATGCCGAGCTGAACGGGGCGGGAATATGCGCGTGTGCCGCAGGGCTATTTCTGCTCGCGCGTGTTTTTCGCTTTTTCCTCGATATTCTTCGCGGCCTGCTCGCCCGATCTGCGGACGTCCTCGGCGGTTTGCGCGGCGGCATTCTTCTCTGCTTCCGCGCGCGCCTTGGCGGCGTCTTTGGCGGCGTCGGCGTCGAGTGCGGCTTGTTTCGTGAGGTCGGCGGCGTCGGTCTTGGCGTCCTTGCGGACGATGTCGGCCTTGTTCTCAAGCGCGTCGGCTTTGCTCTCGAGCGCATCCTTGCGGCTCGATTCGACTTTGGAATCGCACGCGGTAAATCCGAGGAGGGCGACGCCGATGGTGGTGAAGGTGATGAGGGTTTTCATAGTAGGTGTTTTTCATCGAATCGCATCCCGGAGCGGCTCCGGTTGCATTTGATTTGCGCACTTTCAAAGAATGACACGCGGCCATGCCGCGGATGCGCTGCGATTCCGCAGATATGAATCAAGAATCGAAAATTACCCGCGAACGAATGATCGAACTCCTTAACGAGGATCTTGCCCGTGAGTACCAAGCCATCATCGCGTATACCGTCTATAGTCAGACTATTAAAGGCGCGGCCTTTTCCGACATCGCGCGGGAGCTGGCGGTCCACGCCACCGAGGAACTCAGCCACGCCATGCAAATCGCGAAGCAGGTCGATTACTTCAACGGCACGCCGACGACGATGTCCAAGGAAGTGAAGATGTCCGACAAGGCGGAAGACATGCTCCGTTTCGACCTCGAAAACGAAAAGCAGACCATCATCCAATACCGGGAGCGCATCCGGCAGGCGGAAGCGATGGGAGAGTTTGGCTTGAGCGAGGTGCTGCGCAAAATCATCGCGCAGGAGCAGGAGCACCTGACCGATCTGGCGGGCGCGCTCGGGATCGACAATCCGACGATCGAGGGCTGATGACAGCGAAGCCCAACCCATCCGCCAGTTTCACCCGCCTCGCGCAGTGGTGCGCGACGATGACGGGACGTCCAATTGCGTTCTCCATCGCGTTTGGGATGATCGTCCTGTGGCTGCTGACTGGGCCGATCTTCGGTTTCAGCGACACCTGGCAGCTCATCATCAACACGAGCACCACGATCATCACCTTCCTGATGGTCTTCCTCATCCAAAACAGCCAGAACCGCGACACGCAGGCGATCCAGATCAAGCTAGACGAATTGATCCGCGCGACCAGCGGCGCGCATGTGGCCCTGCTCGATCTCGAGAACCTGTCGGCGGAAGAGTTGGGCGCAATCCGCAAAGACTACGCCGACCTCGCCGAACTCGCCCGGGAGCATCTCGCGAATGGCGGGAGCGACACCGACGTCCCGGAGATCGAGCGCGGCCGGGTGAAGTAGAAGATTTTTCGCGCCGCGATACACCCGAGCGCACGGAGAGGTGCGATTCAGCGGGTGAAAGCATCACTGAAACCTCAAACCGAAAGAACTCACCATGTTATCCTGGGCCATCACCTTCCTCGTCATCGCACTTATTGCCGGACTCCTTGGCTTTACCTCCATCGCAGGAACCGCCATCGGATTCGCGAAGATCATCTTCTT
>JAYTDO010000316.1:0-5676 GCA_043735935.1 Chthoniobacteraceae bacterium | reverse complement strand
CCGCCGGCCAAGTATAGCGAGAGATCGCTGTATTCACTGAACTCGCTCTGGACCTCCTATGTAGGCCGCGAGGTGAAGCTCGAAGTCTTGCGTGGCAGGCCGCAAGTCATCGCGCTTTTCTTTACCAACTGTGAGCACTCTTGTCCGCTTATCGTTGCAGACTTGAAGGCGATCGACAAAGCGCTGCCTCCCAATGTGCGCGAAAAGGTGGACTTCCTCCTCGTGAGTATCGACCCGGAGCGCGACACCCCCGAAGTGCTCCGCGCCTTCCGATCCAAGCACGAGTTGCCGACCGAGCGCTGGACTTTGCTTCGCGGTAGCGCGGAAGCCACGCGTCAGTTAGCTGGAATGGTTGGCTTCAACTACCAACCGGGATCGCCAACGCAGTATGCGCATTCGCTGCTGATTTCGATCATGGATGAATCTGGCGTGGTAGTCTTCCAGCAGGTCGGGCTCGGCCGGCCGCCAGACGAAGCGCTCGCCAGCTTGCTGCGGATCATCAAGACGCGATGAACCGGTCGATTTGCGTGCGCCCATGACCAGCCACTCACGAAAGTAACCGACCCATGATCGCATCGCCGAACGCGTCCGCTTCAGGCGCTGATTCTGCGTCGGATCCTGCCCTGCTCCACGCCGCGCTCGCTGCGCAGAAGGACGACTATCTCCGCCTCGCCGCGGACTTCGACAATTTCCGGAAGCGCACCTGGCGCGATTCCGAGCAGCAAGCCGCGGCGGAAAAGGAATCCTTCATCCTCGATCTGCTGCCCGTGCTCGACGATCTCGAACGCGCGCTGTCCCGCGAGCAATCCGGTTCCTTCGAGCAAATGTATCAAGGGGTGGCGATGACGCTGCATCGGTTGGCCCAGTTGATCCATCGCCACGGCATCGAGGCCGTGGAAGACTTGGGTCAGCCTTTCGATCCGCATCGGCATGAGGCTGTGTCTTTGGGGCACGACCCCACGCAGCCCGAACATGTCATCCTCAAAGTCATCCAGCGTGGCTACTGCCGCGGCGACAAAATGTTTCGTCCGGCGAAGGTCATTGTAAATGATCCGGGCCATTCCCCCGGGGGCCTCCGTGGCCGTTGAATTCAAGGACTACTACGCGGTCCTTGGCGTTGCCCCGAAACGCCAGCGGCGGGGAGATCATGAAGCACTTTCTCAAGTTCGCCCGACCGCATAGGTAGCCGCGGCGTTCTCCGCACCTTTCGCCGTCGCTCACCGGGATGATTTCCAAGCTATCTCGCTGGGTCTGGGCCGGTGCATGGGCACTCGCCTTCATTGCCGGCATAATCAACGTCGTGGGACTGCTCGGTTTCGAGCATCAAGCCGTCACTCATTTGACGGGCAGCACTTCGCTGCTGGCGGCGGCGCTGTCGGACTTCGACGGTGCGGCGGCGCTGCACTTCGCCGCGATCATTAGCTCCTTCGTTGCGGGCAGCGTGCTCAGCGGCTTTCTCATTCAGGATAGCACTCTTCAACTCGGACGCCGTTACGGCGTGGCTCTACTCCTGGAGTCGCTGCTGCTTTGCGCCGCCGTCCCGCTGCTCTATCGCAACAATAGCTTTGGCATCTATTCCGCCTCCTGCGCCTGCGGACTCCAAAGCGCGATGGTGAGCACCTATAGCGGCGCAGTCGTTCGCACCACGCATCTATCCGGAATGTTCACCGATCTCGGCATCTTTCTAGGCCACGCCATCCGCGGTCTGCCGGTTGATTGGATAAGACTGCGGCTCTGTGTTCTCATTATCGCAGCCTTCTTCTGCGGCGGGCTGGTGGGTGCGTTCGCTTTCCGCCCTCTTGGCTATTCCGCTCTCTTCATTCCCAGTGGCCTGACTGCTTTCACAGCGCTTGCCTATGGCCTTTACGCGCTGCGTAAGAACCGCGACGCGTGAACTCGTATCGCGAAACGGGCAGCGAAGAGATCGCACCCGGAGAAATGCGCAGTCTTTCGGGGCGGATGCGTAGTCGCCAGCGCGCGGCGGGCCGAATGTAGGCTTCCATGAAATCACTCAGCGCACTTTTTCTCGCCCTCCTGCTCACCGCCATCTCTACGAAAACGCGCGCCGCAGAGCCACCTTCCGCGACGCCACCGGCGTTGCCCGGGACGGCGGCGAAGGGCACGGACCCGGAGATCGTCGGCGAGGAGCAGGCCGTGCTCACGCCGGCGCCGAATGTGCCACCGCCGATCCAGCGCAAGCACGCGACGAAAGTGGTCGTGAAGCTCGAAGTCATCGAGGTCGTGAAGCGCATGGCGGATGGCGTGGACTATTTGTTTTGGACGTTTGGCGGCGAGGTACCGGGACTGTTCATCCGCGTGCGCGAGGGCGACCTCGTCGAGTTTCATCTCGGCAATCATCCAACCTCGAAGATGCCGCACAACATCGACCTGCACGCGGTCACCGGGCCGGGCGGCGGCGCGACTTCATCCTTCACCGCGCCGGGGCACCGCTCGCAATTTTCATTCAAGGCGCTCAATCCGGGCCTCTTCGTCTATCACTGTGCGACGGCGCCGGTCGGGATGCACGTCGGCAACGGGATGTATGGGCTCATCCTCGTCGAGCCGAAGGAAGGGATGCCGCCGGTGGACAAGGAGTTCTACGTCATGCAGGGCGAGTTTTATACGAAAGGCAAATTCGGCGAGGAGGGTTTGCAGCCGTTCGATATGGAGAAGGCGGTGGACGAAAGGCCGACCTACGTCGTCTTCAACGGCGCAGTCGGATCGCTCGTCGGCGACAAGGCATTGAAGGCGAAAGTCGGCGAGCGCGTGCGACTTTTCGTCGGCAACGCCGGGCCGAATCTCACATCGTCCTTCCACGTCATCGGCGAGATTTTCGATCACGTCTATCTGGAGGGAGGCATGAAAGTTTCGCAGGAGAATGTGCAGACCACGACCATCCCGGCGGGCGGCTCCGCGATCGTGGATTTCAAATTGGAAGTGCCCGGCACCTTCATTCTCGTGGATCACGCGCTCTTTCGCGCGTTCAACAAAGGCGCGCTCGGGATGCTGAGCGTCGAGGGACCGCAGAATCTGCTCACGTATTCCGGCAAGGAAGTGGACGCGACTTACCTCGGCGACTACGCGCTGCCCGGCAGCGCCGATTCGCGCGTGGCGGCGCTGCAGTCGGACATGAAGAAGATGATCGCTGGCGATCCAAAGATCGCGGCGATGGGAAAGGAACTTTTCATCGAGAAAGGCAAACGCATCTACGCGCAGACGTGCTTTGCGTGTCACCAGACCGAAGGCCAGGGCATCCCGAGCGTGTTTCCGCCGCTGGCCAAATCCGACTTTCTCATGGCGGACAAAGCGCGCGCCATTCGCGGTGTGATCAAAGGCCAGTCCGGCGAGATGGTCGTGAACGGCCAGAAATTCAACGGCCTGATGCCGCCGGTGCTGCTGAACGACGAGCAGATCGCGCACGTCCTCACCTTCGTCCGCAACACATGGGGCAACAGCGGCGACATCGTGACGGTGGAGGAAGTGCAAAAAGTCCACGCGGAATCCGTGAACCAATGACCATGCGCCTCGCGCTGCATCTCGTCGCGTCGCTGATCGTGCTCTGCGTTGTGCGCGGGAGCGAGCCAGGCATGGCGGCGATTCCTGACGCAATTTACCGCCCATTTTTTCGCGGCGAGAAAGATGCGATGGAAATCCCTATCGCTGCGTTTCAACTCGACGTGCGGCCCGTGACGAACGGTGAGTTCCTCGCCTTCGTGCGCGAGAATCCGAAATGGCAACGCTCGCAGGTGAAGCGGCTCTTTGCCGATGAACGCTATCTCGCGCACTGGGCGGGTGACATGGATCTCGGCAGCGCGCGCGCGGAGCAGCCGGTCACGAATGTCTCGTGGTTTGCGGCGAAGGGCTTTGCGGCTTCGCGAGCGAAACGACTGCCGACGACGGCGGAGTGGGAGGTTGCCGCGGCCGTCGGATTCACTTTGCGCGAGGGCGCGAAGGACGCGGAGTTTCAAGCCGAACTGGCGCGCTGGTATGCGACGCCGTCGCCCGCGGAGCTGGCGGATGCGGGCGGAGGGCGCGCGAATCTTTTCGGCGTGCGCGATCTGCAAGGCCTCGTGTGGGAGTGGACGAGCGATTTCAACAGCGCGCTCGTGACCGGCGACGCGCGGGGCGACACGGGGCTGGAGCGCCAGCTTTTCTGCGGCGCCGGATCGCTCGGCGCGAGTGACCGCGGGAACTACGCGGCGTTCATGCGCTTCGGCTTCCGCAGCAGCCTGCGCGCGGGCTACACCGTCCACAATCTCGGCTTCCGCTGCGCGAAAGACATGCCATGAGAATTCCGATCACGATTCTTCTCCTCGCTGCCGCCGCCTTTGCCGCGGAGCCGTCGAAGCCCGCCGCGAACGACGGCAAACCGCCGTGCTGCCGCGTCGCGCTCGCCCTCGGGAAGCCGACGGACCAATCGCTTTACCTGCTCGACTCGACGTGGACCTCCGATGTCGGACGGCAGATAAAACTCGGCGCCCTGCGCGGTCGCCCGCAGATCGTGGCGATGTTTTTCACCCATTGCGAATACGCCTGCCCGATCCTCGTCGGCGAACTCAAGGCCATCGAGGACAAGCTGCCGCCCGAAGTGCTCGGCAAGGTGGATTTCCTGCTCGTGAGCATCGACTCGAAACGCGACACGCCCGCCGAACTCGCGGCCTTCCGCAAAAAGCGGGACCTCGTCCGCGAACGCTGGACGCTGCTGCGCGGCGGAGCCGACGACGTGCGCGAACTCGCCGCGCTGCTCGGCGTGAACTACGCGGAGGATTCGCGCGGACAATTCGCGCACACCAACCTGATCACCCTGCTGAACGCCGACGGCGAAATCGCGTTCCAGCACACCGGCTTGAAACAAGATTCAGCCTTGCTGGTGGCCGCGATTGCAAAAGCCGCCAGCGGTTCGCAACGCTAAACCCGACGACCATGACCTCGCCGCGTCCGTCTTTCCTCAGCCTCTGTCCCGCCGAGCCGTTTCGGATTTTCTTTCCGCTCGCCACGCTGCTCGGCATTTCCGGCGTGTCGCTCTGGCCGCTGTTCTTTTCGGGACTGCACCCGTTCTACCCCGGCCCGATGCACGCGCGGCTGATGATCGAAGGGTTTCTCGCGGGATTCGTCATCGGCTTTCTCGGCACCGCGCTGCCGCGCCTGCTCTCCGCGCCGCCGCTGCGACGTGGTGAACTGTGGACGCTGCTCGCGCTGTATCTGCTCACCGCCGGGCTGCACATCGGCCAGCAACCGCGCGCGGGCGATCTCGCGTTCATCGCGCTGATGCTCTGTTTCGGCGCGTGCATGGTCGCGCGCGTGCGGCACCGCGCGGAGCTGCCGCCGCCGGGTTTCGTGCTCGTGGCCTTCGGCTATCTCAGCGGACTCATTGGGCCGATGTTGTGGCTGTGCGGCGTGCAAGGCTGGGTGTCTGGCAGCGTCATGATGTTTGGCGCGATGCTGCTCAACCAGGCGTTCGTGCTCTTTCCCTTGCTCGGCATCGGCACGTTTCTGCTACCGCGCTTTCTCCGTCTGCGCGACGTGCGCACGATGGCTGAGGAGCGCAGCGCCTCGCCAGGGTGGTGGCTGCGCGCCGCGTTTTCGTGCGCCACTGGACTTGCTCTCCTCGGCAGCTTTTGGCTCGAAGCCAGCCACCCGGCATCGCCCGCCGCCGCTTGGTTGAGTGCCATCGCG
>JAYTDO010000315.1:0-4503 GCA_043735935.1 Chthoniobacteraceae bacterium | reverse complement strand
CGAAGCACGCGATATTCAAGTCGCTTTGCTCGACGTTCGTCGGCATCCCCGTCGACGGCCCTCCGCGCTGAACGTCGATCACGACGACCGGCATTTCGGCCATCGAAGCCCAACCGAGAGCCTCTGTCTTCAACGAGATGCCGGGACCGCTCGATCCCGTCACCGCGACACGCCCGGCATAGCTACCGCCAAGCGCCATTGAGATCGCGGCGATCTCATCCTCCGTCTGCACAAATGTCCCGCCGTACTTCGGCAGTTCCCGCCGGAGCAACTCCATGATGTCGCTCCAAGGTGTGATCGGATAACCCGCGCCGAATCGGACGCCCGCCGCGATCAAGCCGTAGGCGAGCGCTTCGTTCCCGCTCATCACCACCTGCGCGTGTCCCGCATTTTCACCGGGATGAAATTGGAACGACTCGAACAGTCCCTGGACTTGGTGGCCGTAACCGGAGTTAAAACACGCCATCGCGTTTTGCACGATCGTCGGGTCCTTCCCTCCGAAACGCTCCTCGATCAACTTGGTCAGCTTCGCCACGTTCAAATCGAACATTCGCGCCAGCAGCCCGAGCGAATAAATGTTCTTACCCTTGTCCCGCCCGGTCCCGCCGATCGCCTCGACGGTGAGCGAGGAAATCGGCACTCCCACGTGGTGATACGATTTGAGCAGTTCCTCGTTGGGCTTCACATGATCGGAGTCATACAAAACGATTCCACCACGCTTCAGCGACGAGATGTGGTTCGCGTAGCTGTGATCGTAGAAACAGAGCAACACGTCGGCTTCGTCACCCGCGCTGAGGACTTCACCGGAACCGATCCTGACTTGGAAAATCGAAGGGCCGCCCGAGATCGTCGACGGAATGGTCATGAACGTCATGACTTCCTGTTCGCTGCGACCCGCGAGGCGCGCGAGGAAACCGCCGATCGCCTGAATGCCGTCCTGCGAATT
Source organism: Chthoniobacteraceae bacterium (assembly GCA_043735935.1). Classification (GTDB taxonomy): domain Bacteria; phylum Verrucomicrobiota; class Verrucomicrobiia; order Chthoniobacterales; family Chthoniobacteraceae; genus JANLQB01. The sequence continues at coordinate 3,557 of JAYTDO010000315.1, read as the reverse complement.
GCCGGCAATCCGGATCACGGCTTCTTGAATGGTGGAGATTCTCGGTTTGTCCGACGGGGCGGCGAGGGCGGGGTCGCTCATTGTGTTTGGGGTGGCACTGGAAATTCGGCGGCTGGATCGCACACCGAGGGTTAATGATTGGGTGCGAACCGTAACATCCGAGTTTGGGCCGTCAAGATTACCGCGCGAGGTCGCGCGGTGAATTACTCAACCTCGCAAACCACACGGAACCCAACATCGCTACTCGAATAGTCCGGAAGGTTGAACGCCCGCGCCGCCACGCGCAGGCTCGTCCCCTTTGAACGCCAGCTTCCGCCACGGTAAATCCGCTGACTGCCCGACTGCGGACCTCGCCGGTTGACGATGTCCTTTCCGCGGTAGGCTTCGTAGAAATCAAGACACCACTCGAAGACATTCCCCGCCATCTCTTCGATACCGAACGGACTAGCCCCTCGCGGGTAACTCCCGACCGGCGCCGTTTCCGCATAACCGTCGTTGATGTTAGTATCGCGCCACGGAAAGGACGTGTTCACATCGGCGAAATTGGCGTAGTGCCCCGCGTCCAGACGCTCGCCCCATGGAAAGGTACGCCCGTCCGTGCCACGCGCCGCGTATTCCCATTCCGCCTCGGTCGGGAGTCGATATTTGCGCCCCTCGCGCGCACTGAACCATTGGCAAAACTTTTCCGCCTGCCTGCTGCTCACGTACACGACCGGATGAAAATCGTTCGCCGTCGCGGTGCGCTTGCTGCGGTGCTCCGGATCGAACACCTCATACTGCGCGTTGGTGATCGGAAAGCGTGCCATAAAAAAACAACTCACCGTTGCCCGGGTGATGGGCTGTTCGTGCGGCGTGGCATCCCTCCCAGTGCTGCCCAGAGTCACGATCCCGCTCGGGACAAAAAACATCTCGCATCCATTTTTATTGATGAAATTCGGATTCTGCTCCTTCTCCCGCGCGCGTGCCAGCGGAGTCGTATTGATGACCTGAGGAGCACGCGCCGATGGCGGAACCGATGGCGACGAAACGTTTGGTCGCGCCGTCTGGATGGGCGAGAGCGAAACAGGAGTTGGAGGCAAACCGCTCGCTTCTTCGAGGTATTCGTCGATGAGATCCTCAGCCTGCCCACCCGTCAGGCCGAGGCTCTCGCCCACGTTGCACATCGCGTCGCGCTGATCGTCGGTCATTTCCTCCCCATCCAGCGCCAGCCGCGACATGCGGAGGAATCGCCGGAATTCACCGAAGGCATCGCCGGAAAAGTCCGGCCTCGACGCGCCCACGGAAACCGCGGGCGCGAGCGGCGCCGGAGGCGGGTTTGCGGCACGCTTATAACCGAGACGTTCGAGTTCCGAGTCGATGGCACCTTTGATGTCGCCGTCGGTGAGGGCAAGGCCACGGCCGGTTTCGTAAAGCCGCTTTTCCGCACTTTCGCTAAGTTCTTGATCTACGAAGGCGAACTGCACGATTTTCTTTAGCTCCTCCACCGCTGCGGCCGTGATGCGGACCTTCAGTTCGCCGTCGATTCGGGCGCGCGTCTCCGGGTCGAGCAGTTCGGTGCGAGCTTCAGCGAGGAGACTCGGCGCCTCGTCCAGACCGCCCCGAAGCATCTGAGCAAGCGGGTTGCTCGGCTGATTTTTTAGCGGGAGCTTCTTTTGCCACCAAACGAGAAGCTGGCGGCAATTATCCTCAATCTGCTCGGTGCTCGCGTTGCCGTCGAAATCGAGGCAAAGGCGATCGTAGAAATTCGGCGAGTTGTAGTTCTTCCAGCCATCCCATCGAAGAGGATTGTCGGGTAAGGGATTCGGAAGCGCCACGGCTTAGGTAACTACCCCATCAAGACTCAAACGACACGAATCTGCGACAGGTCCGCCGTCGCCGTATCGAGTTCACTTTCCGAAAGCCCGGTATTCCGCGCGATGGACACCTTATTCTGCCGACCGTATGCTTCGACGACGACCTCAAGGACTTGGTTTTCGTTGTAAGTGTAAGTCAATTCGACGGGCGACCCTTTCGGGAGAAACGGAGGCAATTCGATGTCGCAGATGCCGAGCGGCGTGCATTCGCTCTGGACGGTACTTTCGCCCTCCACGACACGCACGATCGCGTTCTTCATGTTGGCCTTGGCGGTGCCGAACGAATTCTTCGTCTCGACCGGCATTGGCGTCATCTTGCGCATCATCGGGAAGACGTATTCCTCGACCTTCGCATCGTCCCACAGGACCACGCCGAGGGTGTGGGTGGTGATGTTGGTGACCTTGATCAGCGATCCATCGCTGCTGGAAAATTGCTCACGGACCGCGGTCGGAAGGCTGCGCGAGCCCGAACGATCTTCTTCCCCGAGAAGCGAGAGGATGCCTTGCACGGCCGCCCCGATGGCCACCGCCTCGTCGGGGCTCACATCGTCCGCCACCGGGACGTTGCCGAGATCGGTCACCATGCTGCGCACGCTGGGCATCCGAGTCATGCCGCCGGTGAGGAGGATGCGATCCACCTTTGTCCACGGAAGTCCCGCTTCCTGCATGACGATTTCGCAGATCGTCTTGCACTTTTCGAGAAGGTGCCGGCACCGGTTTTCAAAGTCTTCGCGAGTGAGTTCCAGCTTGATGCTCTTGCCGTTAAAGGAGTGGACGATCGTCGTACGCTGACGGCTCGAAAGCTGAATCTTTGCCGTCAACGCGCGGCTGTAGAGATCCTGGTAGCTCTGCAAATCCAGCAAAGGATTTTCGCCGTGCATCGTGTCGAATTCCTCGGCGATCCAATTGACGATGACATCGTCCCAATCCTTGCCCCCGAGCCGGTGATCGCCGTTGCTCGCGAGCATCCGAATGTGGTGATTCTCGATCTTCATGATCGTGACGTCGAAGGTGCCTCCGCCCAAGTCGAACACGAAGACGGTCTGATTGCTCTCGAGCTTGTCGAGACCGTAGGCCAGCGCCGCCGATGTCGGCTCGTTGATGACCTGTAGTACGTTCAACCCGGCAAGCTGCCCGGCGTGCAACGTCGCGGTACGCTCGGCGTCGTTGAAATACGCCGGAACCGTGATCACCGCGTCGGTGACTTCTTCGCCCAGATACTTTTCAGCGTCGTTCTTGAGCTTCTTGATGATCAGCGCCGAGAGTTCCTCTGCCGAGTAGATCTTGTTGTTAAAATCCCGATGGAACTGCGCCTTGCTCTTCCCGATTTCGCGCTTCACGAAATCGACAATCTTCTCCGGCTCGGCGACGGCGTTCTGCTTTGCACAGGAGCCGACGATCGCGTTGTGACCATCAAATAAAATCACCGACGGCGTGATCCGCTCGCTCTCCGAGTTCGGGATGATCTGCGGCTTTCCATATGCGTCGATGTGGGCGATCGCGCTGAAAGTCGTACCAAGGTCGATACCGACGGCTTTCCGATTGGTGCGAGGGTTTGAGGAACTCATGTAGTTATCGGGAATGGGGATCGGAGATTGGGGTTCCGGGGCGCTGGCGTAAATCCTAGTGTTCAGTCGGCGCGGCAATTTCAGGCGGCGCGGACTCCTTCCATTTCTTGATGACGACTTCTTCCGGCCGCAAGAC
>JAYTDO010000314.1:0-5672 GCA_043735935.1 Chthoniobacteraceae bacterium | reverse complement strand
ACGTAACCCGCGTCGCCCGGATGCACGCCGTCGAAAGGCCAGAGCGTTTGCAGCGTCGTGTCGCCGCTCTTCACGAGCTGCTGCGCACGCACCACCGCGTCGCCGATCGCCGTGTGGTAGGCATCGCTGATCGCGTGATGCGCCGCCTCCCGGGTGAACCCATCCGTGTTCCCCCGCTGCACATCCCACTGGAACGGAAACACCACCTGCACGACCGGCGCATGGGCATCCTGGATGATGCGCCGCACCAGCGACTCGTAGGACGCGAGCGTTTCCTGATTCGGGTCGCCGATGCCGTCATTCGCGGTGAAGTCGAGAAAGACGAGATCGGGCTGCCGCCGCAGGACATCGCGCTCGAACCGGAAAACGCCGAGCTGCGAACTCGTGCCACCAATCGCCGCGTCCCAAAACTTGAACCGCGCCTTAGGATACGCCGCTTCCAGCCGTTGCGCGATGAGGCCGCGATACGACGTCAGTTGCGGGTCACTGGCGTTCGCGCCCCACGTCAGCGACGCACCGAAGAAAACGACGCTCAATCGTTCCCCCGCCTTGGCGCGCTGACCGAAATCCTCGAAACTCGGACTGGAGGCGCCCGCCGTCGCTACGGATAGGGTCGCGGGGCTGAAGGCGAGGGCGATGAGCAGGGTGAAGCAGCGGCGAATGATAGCGTCCGGGGGTCGGGTTTTGATTTGCGATAGTGACTTGCACCATTGATCGGGAACGCCCGGAATCTTTAGGTGATATCTTTGCGACAAAAGATGCGCCCCCTTCGATCCGATCAATGCTGCTGGCTGCGGAGGGCATCGCGGCTGTGCGGTGATTGATACTGAAAAATCCGCCGACGCTGCCAGGCTCTCTCCGACCGCAGTCATCGTTTCTGGAACAGATCGCTGAGAACGAGATTCTCGATGAGCGTCGCGAGCTTGTAGTCGTCGGGTTTGGTTTGCTCGGCGATGGCGGTGAGTGGTTTGCGGTCGGCGAAGGTCATGCGGCGGCGGAGGGCGTAGGTGGCGAGCTTTTCGGTGAAGGCGTTGGCGAACTTGTTTAGATCGGCGCACATCAGCTTTTTTAGGGCGGCGGCGTCGGCGAACTTGCGCCCGTCGGGGAGTTCGCCGCTAGGGTCGAGCTTGGGGTTTTCGCCGGAGCCGTCGCGCACGGCTTCCTCGGTGCGCCAGTGGCCGATGGCGTCGTAGTTGTCGAAGGCGAGGCCGAGCGGATCGATCTTGCGATGGCAGGCGGCGCAGTTGGCGTCGTCTTTGTGCGCTTCGAGTTTCTCGCGCAGCGAAGTCTTCTTCTCCGTCGGCGCGCTGGTTTTGATCGCGGGCACGTTGGCGGGCGGCGGCGGCGGGGCTTTGTTGACGATGGATTCGAGCACCCACTTGCCGCGATGGACGGGCCGGTGGCGCGTGCCGTCGGAGGTGAGGCTGAGGATGGACGCCTGCGTGAGCAGGCCGCCGCGGTGATTGTCGAGCTGCAAGGCGGTGCGCTGCATCGATTCGCCATGCACGTTGGCGATGTCGTAGTGCGTGGCGAGCCGTTCGTTGAGCATCGTCCAATCGGATTCGAGGAACTCGCGCAGGCCGAGGTTGCGCTCCAGCACTTCGCGAAAAAACGCGGTCGTCTCGCCGACCATGCTCTTCTCCAAATACGCGTCGTATTCGGGGTAGATTTTTTTGTCGGGCTCGAACATTCCGACGCGCCGCAATTGCAGCCACTGGCGTGGAAACGAGTCCGCGAACGTGAGCGTGCGCGGGTCGTGCATCATGCGGCGGACTTCGGCGCGGAGCGTCTCGGGCTCGTGGAGTTTGCCGGAGTGCGCGAGGTCGAGCAGGTGCCCGTCGGGCATCGTGCTCCAGAGGAAATACGATAGGCGCGAGGCGAGTTCCCAGGCGGTGAGGCGGAGCGTCGGCGCGGTCGCCGATCCTTCGACGAGATAGATGAAATGCTGCGAGCACAGCACGGCGAGCAGGCCGGTCTTCACCGCGGATTCGAAGTTGTCGCCGAGCTTCTGCGCGTTTTCGACGAGCCCGACGAGCCGGTCCACTTCGCCGGGCGCCACCGGACGCCGCCACGCTCCCGTGGCAAAGCGCGCCAGAATCTCGCGTGCATACGCCAGGTCCTTCGTCGCATTTTCACCGCCGAAAAAGATCTGCTGATGCGCGGCGGTCGGCCACGCGTCGTGGACCGGGCCTTCCCACTCGATCCAATCGAGCAGGATCGTCGGCTTGAGCGGTTTGTAGTCGTCGTCGGTCAGTTTGATCTGCCACGGCAGCCGCGCCTTCATCGTGAAGAACGGCTTTCCGTTCAGCGGACGCGATGCGCGCTCCTCGGGGTTCGGCCCCGGCACTGCGTTCACGAGCCGGATGAGATGCGTGCCAGCCGGCAGATGCGTGCGGAATTCGATCGTCACCGGCGCGTCTTCCGGCGCGTCCACGTCCTGCTCGAACAGCGTGCGATTGATGTCCGCCGCGTAAATCCGCAGCCGCGCCGCACGCCCGCCCTCGGGCCGCAGACCGCTCACCTTCACGCGCACCGTGTAGTCGCCGGTCGTCTTCACCTTGAGGTCATACGCGTTCAGCGCGCCGTTGTTCGGCACGATGTCCATGCGCACCTTGTCGAGGATTCCCTTCGCCGTCAGCGCCTCGATCACATCGCCGCGCGCGCTTTTGTCGGACGCCGTCCAGCGTGTGATCTCGGGCTTCACCTGCGGCCCGAGCGCGAGCACTTCGCCGAGCACCGTCTCCGCTGCCGCGAGATATTTTTCCACGTGCGCGGGCGACAGCGTGAGCACCGAGCCCAGCCGCTCGAAGCCCTGCCAGTCAGGATCCTCGGGCAGCCCGGCCGGATCGGCGGCGTCGTAGTTCGCGCCGAGCAGATCGCGGATCGTGTTCGCATACTCGCCGCGCGTCAGCTTGTGGAAAGAGACGCGCTCCGCCGCAGCCGCGCGCGCTGCCTCGGCCTCATTGAGCGCCGTCGAAATCCAGTCCACCACCCGCGCCGCGTCGTCCGGTTTCGGCTGATCCTCATCCTCCGGCGGCATCTCCGCGGCGCTGATCCGCTCCATGATGTCCGCCCAGTGCATCGCCACCGGCGGCGCCGCGAAATCGCGAGAGAGCGTATCCATCCGCAGATCGCCCTTCTGCTTTTTTTCCCCGTGGCAGCGGTAGCAGTGCTCCTTGAAAAAAGGCTGCACATTCCGCTCGAAGTCGCCCGGCGCGATCACAGCTTCTGAGGCAAACGCCGCCGATCCGCAAATCAGCTCCCTGCAAACAATCAACAGGGTCAGAGTGAAAATGGAATTGAGCATCAGTTCAATGAAAGGTCCCCTCATTAACCCCAAACCAAACACGTCCAAAGCCCCGACGTTTAATCAAGGAAACGAAGGAGGCTTCGAACGATCCCGGCAGGCACTCGGCGAAGCCGACAAACCCATTGCCATTGATTGGAATTGCTAGAGAATTGCCGGCATGAATCTTCCAACCGAACCCATCGGAAGCATTCCCCGGCCGACGTCGATTATCCAAGCGGTAGCTGATCTGGGCGATAGCGAACATCCTGATCTGACGGGTCTCTACGAAGAAGCCATTCGCGACACGATCGCCCGGTTTGAAGAAACCGGTTCGCCGGTGATCACAGATGGGGAGCAGCGAAAGTATCACAATTTTTGGACCTATAGCGTCCACGGATGCGCGAACACCGCGCCGGATGGATTCCGAATTCCATTTGCCGCCGGCCATGTGCGAAGGATGCCGCGTCTGACGTCGGGCCCGTTTCGTTACCGGACCCGGGCGGATCGATACCTCGAAGTTGCACAACGTTACGCCCATGTGCCCGTGAAACAGGCCGTCATTTCGCCTTCGGCGCTAAGCCTGATGTACCCGGAGGAAGGCATTCCGGACTACTCGCGGGAACAGTTCATCGACGACCTGCTGCACGAACACGAGACCGAAATCCGCGCGTGCCTCGAACGGGGCGCACACTGTGTGCAGGTGGATTTCACCGAAGGCAGGCTCGCCCTGAAACTGGACCCGACCGGGGCGCTCTTAAATAGCTTCATCGATCTGAATAACCTCGCGCTGTCACGGTTCTCGCCTGACGAACGCCGCCGCATCGGCGTCCACACCTGCCCGGGTGGCGATCGGGATTCGACTCACAGTGCGGACGTCGATTATGCGGATCTTTTGCCGAGCCTGTTTGAATTGAAGGTCGGGAATTTTTACATCGCCCTGGCTGGCGAACGCGACCCACGCCATGTGTTGAAGATGATCCAACGGTGCATGAAGCCCGAACAGCGCATTTTCGTCGGCGTCGTTTCCACGATCGATCCGCGCATTGAGAGCCCCGAGGAAATCTGCGAACGCATCATCGAGGCCGCCAATTATATCCCGCTCCATCAACTCGGAACCACCGACGACTGCGGATACTCGCCGTTCTCCGACGACACATCGACGACACGGGATCAAGCATTCGCCAAGATTCGAGCCCGAGTGCTCGGCACCAAACTCGCTGAGAAGGCGCTGAAAGCGAAATGAGCGACCCGATCGAGGTGGAAGAGGCGAAGGTTCGCGCGGTGGCCCTGCAAAACGCGAATGCAATCCGGAGCGTGCGACAGCGCTTGGAGCGCGATTTGATCGAGGCAAAGGAGTCCCTGGAACGCAGGAGCGATGAACTGGCCCATTCCCTCGCGCTCATGAGGGCGACGCTCGAATCCACGAGCAATGGAATCCTCGTCACTGGTGCGGACGGCGATGTCACCGCGTTCAACGGAAAATTCGCGGACATGTGGAGAATTCCCGCCACACTCCTTGATCGGCAACGGCATGATCGCATCGTCGATTTCATCGGTGTTTCGTTCCATGATCCGGACGGCTTTCGGAGGCGGATCAACGAGATTCACGCCACCGCACCGAACGAAACTTTCGATCTCCTCGAAACGGTCGACGGACGCATCATCGAACGCGTTTCCAAAACCCAATACATCGGCTCGATCGCGGTTGGCCGCGTTTGGAGCTTTCAGGACATCACCGAACGAAAACGCGCGGAGGAAGCGCTCAAGGCGAGTGAGGCGCGTCTGGCCGATGCGCAGGCCCTCGCGCATTTGGGAAGTTGGGAATTGGACCTGGCGGCGTCCACTGGGGTGTGGTCCGCCGAAATGTCGCGCCTTCACGATCGAGACCCGGCGCTCCCCGCCCCAACGTTTGACGAATTCGTGGAGACAATCCATCCGGAGGACCGACCGATCTTGATCCGGACTCATGCGCAGCTTTCGACCGTGACGGAGCCGGTCTCGATCGAGTACCGGCATCCACGGCCCGACGGTTCGCTGCGCTACCTCGCCGCCACGATCACGGTGATCCGGGACGCGGGAGAAAATCCGGTCCGGATTGTCGGCACGGCCCTCGACATCACCGAGAAACGGAAACTCGAACAACAATTTCTGCGGGCACAGCGGCTCGAGAGTATCGGCACCCTCGCGGGTGGCATCGCGCATGATCTCAATAACGTGCTGGCGCCGATCATCCTGGCCATCGACGTGCTGAAGATGGAGTTCCCCGATACTTCCGCCCACGAGCTGCTGGCGACGATCTCTTCGAGCGCCCAGCGCGGTGCCGACATGGTCCGCCAGGTCCTCTCCTTCGCCCGTGGCGTCGAGGGCCGCAGGATGGAGATCC
>JAYTDO010000313.1:0-9329 GCA_043735935.1 Chthoniobacteraceae bacterium | reverse complement strand
ACTCAACTGTTGTTCCATACGTGTCATCCTGACAAACCCGCGCGCCGCTGGCTGCCGAATTCTTCCTCCGTAGCGGATTAAATCAGCGGTTCCCTAAGCTGCTTCCTTGTCCTGCTTCCGGCGGATGGCCGGCGGCTTTTTGCCTTCGACGACCGCGCGATTGATCGTCACCTCAGCCACGTCTTCACGGCTCGGCAGTTCGTACATCATGTCGAGCATGATCCGCTCGATCATGGAACGCAGCGCACGCGCGCCGGTCCCCTTGCTCGCGCCCTGCTGGGCGAGGGCGCGTAGGGCGTCTTTGGTCACGATCAGGTTCACACCCTCCATCGCGAGCAGCTTGGTATACTGCTTGATCATCGCGTTCTTCGTATCCGTCAAAATCATCACCAACTCATCCTCGGAGAGTTGATCGAGCGCGGTGACTACGGGCAACCGGCCGATGAACTCGGGAATCATACCGAAGGAAAGGAGGTCTTCTGGTTCAGTGAAGCGGAGGATTTCACTGTTCGGAACGTCCACTGGCGCGCCGTCCGCCGGATCGCTCAATCCGCCGAATCCGAGCACCTTTTTTCCACGCCGCTTCTCGATGATTTTATCGAGCCCGACGTAGGCTCCGCCGCAGATGAAGAGGATTTTTTCCGTACTGACCTGAATATACTCCTGATGCGGATGTTTCCGTCCGCCTTGAGGTGGAACGTTGCATGTGGTCCCTTCGAGGATCTTCAAGAGCGCCTGCTGCACGCCTTCCCCGCTCACGTCGCGGGTGATCGAAACATTGTCCGTTTTGCGCCCGATCTTGTCGATTTCGTCGATGTAAACGATTCCGATCTCGGCGCGTTTCACGTCGTAATCCGCGTTCTGAAGGAGGCGCAGGATGATATTTTCGACATCCTCGCCGACATATCCGGCTTCAGTCAGAGTCGTCGCATCAGCAATGCAAAAGGGAACATCCAGCACGCGAGCAAGCGTCCGGGCGAGCAGGGTCTTGCCGCTACCGGTCGGCCCGATGAGGAGGATGTTGCTCTTCTCGATCTCGACGTCGGCGAGCGGGTCCATCTGCAACGCGGCGTCCTTGGTCGCGACCGCGCTGTTATGCATGATCCGCTTGTAGTGATTATGCACCGCGACGCTCAGCACCTTTTTCGCGCGGTCCTGCCCGATGACGAATTGGTCGAGTTGGCGGCGGATCTCGATCGGCTTGGGAACGCGGAGTGTCGTGCTCTGCCGGCGCTGATCGTCGTTGAGTTCCTTGTCGAGAATGCCTTTGCAGACATTGATGCACGAATCGCAGATATAAACTCCCGGGCCGGCAATAAGCTTCCGGACCTCTGCGTGGCTTTTGCCGCAGAAGCTGCACATGGTAAGATTGCTGGCGCGTGCCATAGGAAAGCCTCGGTTAAGCTTTTTCCGGGCCAGTTTCCGCACTGACCTCAGGCTTGAGTTCTTTTCGTGAACTAATCACCTGATCGACCAACCCGTATTCCTTCGCCTCGGCGGCGCTCATGTAATAGTCGCGATCAGAGTCGTGCTTGACCTGCTCCTCGGTTTTGCCGGTGCTTTCGGCGAGGATTCTCGTGAGGCGCTTCTTCAGCTTGTACATGAATTCCACCGTGCGCTCCACGTCGCTCGCCGTCCCCTGCGCACCGCCACTGACTTGATGGATCATGATGTCTGAGTTGGGTAGCGCAAACCGCTTCCCCTTGGTGCCCGCCGCAAGCAGGACAGCGCCCATTGAGGCGGCCATGCCGATGCAGTAGGTGTTCACGTCGCAGGTGAGGAACTGCATCGTATCGTAAATCGCGAGGCCCGAGGTGACCGAACCGCCCGGGCTGTTGATGTAGATGCTGATGTCCTTTTTTCCGTCCTCCATCTGGAGGAAAAGCAACTGCGCGATGATCGAGTTCGCCACGCCGTCATCGATGGCCGTGCCGAGGAAGATGATCCGGTCCTTCAACAACCGCGAGTAGATGTCGTAGCTGCGCTCGCCGCGTCCGGTCTGCTCGACCACGTACGGAATGAAATAATTGTTCTGCGGGGTGGCGAGGCGACGATCGGGTGGAATGATCATTGGAAGAAAACAGGTCCGTTAAGCGGCGGGCGAAACGCTAGCGTTGGTCACCAGGAAATCAAGGACCTTGGCGGTCAGGATGTCCTCGTTGATCTGGTCCACACCGCCTCGTTTCTCGAGTTCCTTCAGCATCTTTTCAAAGGTCATCTCGTACTTCTGCGCGAGCATCGCGATGCGACCAAAAAGCTCCTCGCGAGAGACTCGGATATTCTCCTGCTCCGCGACGCGCAGAAGGATGAAGGTTCCCTTGAGTTTTTCGCGCGCATTCTGCGAAGCCGCTCCCACGAGCTGCTGCTGGTTTTCCTTTAGCACCTCATCGGCCACGCCACGCTCGCGGTTTTCGTTCACGATGTCGTTGAGGATGCGCTGCGTCTCGCTGCGAACCATGCTCTGCGGCAGTTCGCATTCGACCGACGCGAGCAGCTGTTTCATCAAGCTGTTACGCTTTTCGGCTTCCGCTCCCGCCGATTTCTGCTGGCCGAGTTCGGCCTTCGCCATCTCGCGTAATTCGGCAAAAGTCTTTCCCTCGGCGACGCTGCTGGCAAAGGCGTCGTCCAGCGCCGGTAGCACCTTTTCCTTGATGCTCTTGAGCGTGACTGCGTAGTGAATGCTCACCCCTGGCATTCCGGCCACCGGGAAATCGACTGGCACCGGGATGTCAAACTCGCGTGCCTCGCCCGGCAGCGCGCCGACTAGCTTTCCACAAAAGCCGGGAAAGAACGCCTCGTCGGTCATCTTGATCCAGAAATCGTCATTCGCCGTCAGGGGTTTGCCCGCCTTAGGGAACACCTCATGCACGGGCTTACCGTCGATCGTTCCCGCGTAATCGACCACGATGTAGTCCTCCATCGCCGCGCCGCGACCGGGGACATCCTTGAAGTCGGCGGACTGGTCGCGCAGGTTTTCGATGGACTCGTCGATCTCCGCTTCGCTCACCTCGGTCGCCTTCGCTTCGACGCTGAGGCCCTTGTAGTTCGGAAGCTCGAATTGCGGCTGAGTGACAACGGTCGCGGTATACGACATCCGTTGATCCTCGCCGATCATCACGTCGTCGACACTCTGCACGCCTAAGACGCGCAGTTTTTCCTGCTGAATCGCCTCGCGCGTCGTGTCATTCAGGAGTCGTTTTTCGACCTCCTGGCGGATCTCCTTCTTAAAACGCTTCTCGATAACCGTCCGCGGCACTTTCCCAGGCCGGTATCCGGCGATCTTCACCTGCTTGCCAAAGTCCGCTGTAATCGCACTCCATGCCTGCGAGACCCGCTCGGGCTCCACTTCGACTTTGAGGGTGGCGAGGCAATGGGGAAGGTTTTCGACGACGACGTTCATAGTATTGAGAAAAGGGCGAGGAACATAACCGGGCACCGCACCTTGCAAAGGCCGAATTTGACCGACACCAAAAAAACGGGCACCGAAGATCCGCTACGCCGAGTCAATCGCGGATCGTGTCGAGCCGCGCCCGCACCGATCGCGCATACTCGGCGATGTCCCGCGACTGCAATATTCCGGAAACAATGACGACGCGACGAGCCCCAGCGGCCAGAACCGCATCCAGGTTTTCCAGCTTGATGCCGCCAATACAGAATATGGGAATACCAACCCGCTCGTGGACCGTGCGCAGCGCATCGAGCCCGATCGCCAGCCGACCCGGTTTTGTTGGCGTGGCAAAGAGTGGCCCGAAACCGATGTAATCCGCCCCTTCCGCCGCCGCGGCCTCGGCTTGGGCGACGGAATGGGTGGACTTGCCCACGAGCGGCGGCGGCACCTCACCCGCGAGCGCGCGGCCGGCACGCCAGCGAGCGTCCGAGACTGAAAAATCATCCTGCCCCACGTGAGTGCCTTGGGCGCCGATGCTCGGCACGAGGTGCGGAAAGTCGTTGATGATGAGCGGGACACCCGCCGGCTCCGTCACGCGGATCACAGCCGCTCCATGTTCTTCGATGGTCTCCTCAGTCGCGCCTTTTGCCCGGAGTTGGATGACGTCCACTCCGCCGTCGACGAGTTGTTCCGCGACGCACGCGACCTTCGTCGCGGCGACATAGCCAAGGTCGATGATTCCGTAGAGCCGGGCGTCGAGGATCGAGTTCACGGCGCGCACTCGACCACGCGCGAAGCGGCATTGGCAAACGGTTTCGCGACCGAAATTACGTCACACAGTTGTGACATACTTTACCCGAACGTAACTTCGCTCCCGCCGCCTTCCGTGGAAAGATACGGCATGACCAATAACGCAATCCAATCAACCGACACGATGAGCGGTTCCTCCCGGATGACGACAACCACGGATACGCCGTGGTGGCAGGTGCGCCGCTCGCTGGCGATCACACTCGGTGGCAGCCTCGCGACCGCCACCGCGGCTTACACCCTCATCGGCGCGCTCCGCGCCGAATGGCTCCTGTCGTCCCGCTCGATCGAAACCCTCTTTCAGGCACTGGGCTCCACGCCGGCCCTGGCCATGATCAGCCTCGCGGCCTGCGTGGCACTCCCGAAGATTTCACGCCGTCCTCTGCGCGTCCTCTGCAGCCTGCTCGCGCTCGCCGCGCTGACCGGAGCCACGCTGAATCTGGCGCGGGAAGCGGCCGGCCGGGGCATAGTCGAGACCTGGCTCGAAAAGGCCCTCATCGGCGCGCCGACGTCCCTCGCCTCCAGCAGGCTGTAAGGCCGTAAGGCCTCGCTCAGGCCCGCATCGGGATCACATTTCCCGGCGGCGCTCCCGCGCCCTGCAGCACGGCATCGAGTTTGGTCCGCAACGCCTCCCGGGCGAAAGGTTTGCGGATGAACCCAGCGAGGCCCTCGCCCGCAAACCGCGCCAGCGCCTGCTGCTCTGCAAAGCCGCTCATGAGCAGGACGCGCACGTCGGGCTGAATGCGTTGCATTTCGCGAAAAAGAACCGCTCCGTCCATTCGAGGCATCGTGAGATCGAGTATGACCCCGTGAATGCGCGCCCGATGTTCGCGAAATAACGCGAGCCCTTCGATCCCGTCCGAGGCAGCGATCACCTCATAGCCCATCGATTCGACGAGGGACTGCGTGACGCGTCGCACGGTCTCATCGTCATCGACGACGAGCACGAGCGCCAAAGCACTCCGCGCCGGATCCGCTGGAAAGGCGAAATCGACCACCTTCTGCATGGGGCCTGCGCTCGGGAGGAGAAAACGGAACGCGCTCCCCTCGCCCGGCGCAGTGCTGACTTTCAGCGCGCCACGATGTCCTCGCACGATCCCGAGCACCGCGGCCAAACCGAGACCGCGGCCCGTGAACTTCGTCGTGAAAAACGGATCGAAAATACGCCCGACCGTCTCGCGGCTCATGCCGCACCCGGAATCCCGCACATCGATGTAAACAAAGTCGCCATCAAGGGCGTCGGTAAAGACGTACCCTTCGCCGAAGTATGCGCGGTCAGCCTTCATACGCCCGGTTGTAACCGTGATCGTGCCGGGACGGTCGCCGATGGCTTCGTTCGCGTTGATGACGAGATTCATTACGATCTGTCGGATCTGCGTCGCATCCGCGACCACGCACGGGGTATCGTCGCCCGTTTGTAATTCGAGAGAAACATTGGGATGGAGCGCCGCGCACAACAACTCGGCAATCCCACGGATGATCTCGCCGACATCGATGCGCCCGATGACGAAACGCCCATGACCCGAATAGGCGAGCATCTGCCGGCACAGTTCCGCCGCACGCTCGGCGGAGACTTCAATCTGTTGAAGACTGCGACCGACCGGCGTCTCCGGCGAGGTCTCGATCAGCGCGAGGCTGGCATTCCCGAGGATGCCGGTCAGGAGATTATTAAAATCGTGCGCGATGCCCCCGGCGAGTACGCCGAGACTCTCCAGCTTTTGTGTCTCCTGAAGTTTGCGTTCGAGCCGGGCCCTCTCTTCATCGGCCCGCATGCGCTCTGTGAGGTCACGGCAGATCGATTGGACCCCGACCACCTTCCCGTCGCGCGTTTCCATCGACGAACTAATCTCGAACGGCAACGCACGCCCGTCCTTCGTCAGCAAATCCATCAGGAAGACTTCAGCACGATCGCGATCTTTACGACCGACTCCCTCCGCAATCATTCCGCCCGCGGTTCCCCGCTCTCGCATCGGTAAAATGTCGCGAATGTTTCGGCCGAGAATCTCGGCCGGAGACCAGCCCAGTAATCTTTCACCCGCCGCATTGAAGGACGTGACACGGCCCTCGAGATCGTGCGTGAGGACGATGTCTGTCGCGGTTTGGACCAGTTCCCGATATTTCCGTTCAGCGGCGGCCTCCCGCTCGTAATGACCGCGGATTTCCACTATCTGCTCGCGCACTTGCCTGCGTAACAATCCCGCCCACGCTAGGGAACCGGCCACAACCACCATGCAGGCAGCGAGGACATGGTAAAGGCGAGGTGGCATCCACCAAGGCTGCGCCCCGACGACCCGGACATCCTGACGCGAGCGCACAAAAACTCGAAACGGCGTGGGGCCCCCAAACGACGCGCGTTGAATCGACAGGACGCCTGTTACCTCAGCGAGTTGCCCGATCTCCATCGAGGGCCACTGGCTGCCTCCTTCCGTCCCGAGGTCCTCGACCGTGAAAGTGGTCCCATCTTCCTCGATCGCGATCCTGCGCGTCTCGGGTTGATCAGTGACCCCCTTTGTCAGTCGCCCGCGAATGCGGACCAAATATGCATCAAATTGCCCGTTCCGAGCTTGGGCGACGGCGACCCCGCGTGGCACAGGAAGGCGGCCAAGCCCGAGGGAACGCACGTCCGTCGCTGTGATGTGAGGCGTCATTCCTCCGAGCAATGGCGTCCCGATCACCTCCACCAATTCACCCACTCGCGGAGCCACCGTCGATGCCTTGTAATACACCAGAATCGCGGCCGTTTGATCCTCCAGGAAGAATTTATTGTTCCCCCAATTCGCAATCACCGTGCCGTGGACTGCCACCAACGCGTCACCGACTTTCGGCGCTTCGGCGATGAAACGGTCCACCGTCCAGACCGACACCTCCTGCCCGCCCGCGCGGACGAGCACACAGAGCATCAGCGCCACGACCCCGAACAGGGACGCCATTGCACCGCGGATATGAGCTAAAAGGACGGAACCAGAACGCACGGGAATTAAAGTGAACGCGCCTAAAATAGCCCTTCGGATGCCTGAACCACATTCGGGCCGAGCCCCGTAACGATCAGTGCCTTAGCTTCGCCACTCCCGATTCGATAATTTTTCCGACGAAGCTCGTGTCGTACTTCCCACGCACGAAGTCCGGGTCGCGGAGGATCGCCTCCTGGAACGGGATCGTGGTCTTGATGCCGCGGATGATGTATTCGCCGAGAGCCCTCCTCATGCGGTCCAGCGCGTTTGCACGGGTCGTCCCCATCGCGATGACTTTTGCGATCATCGAATCGTAGTGCGGCGGCACGGTGTACCCGGCATATGCGTGTGAGTCGATCCGCACGCCACGGCCGCCCGGAGCGTAATACAGGTCAATTTTCCCGGGGCTTGGCTGGAAATTATTAAACGGGTCCTCCGCATTCACGCGGCACTCGATGGCGTGGTATTTGAGCCGGGCATTCCTGACAAAGTGCGAGAGCGAGTCGCCCATCGCGATCTTGATCTGCTCTTTCACCAGATCGATGCCGTACGCTTCCTCGGTGATCGTATGCTCGACCTGGATACGCGTATTCATCTCCATGAAATAGAAGTTCCCCTTGTCATCCACGAGGAACTCGATCGTGCCTGCACCCACGTAGCCGACGGATTCCGCGAGCTTGACCGACGCCGCGCCCATTTTTGAGCGGAGCTTATCCGTCATCATCGGCGCCGGGCATTCTTCGATGATTTTTTGATTTCGCCGCTGCATCGAGCAGTCGCGCTCGCCGACGTGGACCACGTCGCCGTGCGAGTCCGCCATGATCTGGAACTCGATGTGGTGCGGATTTTCGATGAGCTTCTCTATGTAGACGCCGGAGTTCCCAAACGCTTTTTCCGCCTCCATCCGCGCCCCGTGAAAGCCTTGAACCAACGACACATCGTTGTGCGCCGGGCGCATCCCCTTTCCCCCGCCCCCGGCGACAGCTTTGATCATCACCGGGTATCCGATTTTCTTCGCCACCTTCAGCGCCTCTTGCTCCGTCTCGACGATGCCGTCGGAGCCGGGCGTCACAGGAACGCCGGCCTTGCGAGCCGTCGCACGCGCGGTGTTTTTGTCGCCCATCGCCCGGATGGCAGACGCCGACGGCCCGATGAACTTGATGTTGCAGCTCGTACAGACGTCCGCGAAATGCGCGTTCTCGGACAGGAATCCGTATCCCGGATGGATGGCGTCCACGTCCCCGATCTCAGCGGCGGAGATGATCCGGTCGATCTTCAGGTAGGACTGGGAGCTCGGGGCCGGCCCGATGCAGATCGCCTCGTCGGCGAGTTGCACGTGCAGCGAGTCGATGTCTGCTTCCGAATAAACGGCGAGCGTCTTGATCCCTAGTTCTTTGCAGGCTCGGATGACCCGCAGCGCGATTTCGCCGCGGTTGGCGATGAGGACTTTGTTGAACATCGCCCGGTTAGCGCACCTTGAAGAGCGTCTGGCCGAACTGCACAGGCTTGCCGTCTTCGGCGACGACCTCCGCAATCACACCCCGGCACTCGGCCTTGATCTCGTTCATCACCTTCATCGCCTCGATGAGGCAGACGACCGTGTCTTCCGTGACCTCCTGGCCCACCGTCACATACGAAGGCGAGTCCGGCGAGGCGCAGGAGTAGAAAGTGCCGACCATGGGCGACGAAATTTCCTTCAGATTGTTTACTTCCTTCGGCGCACCCGCCGCCGAAGCAGCATCGGGCGAGGAAACAGATGCCACCGGGACCGCCGCCTGGATGGCAACGGGCGCGGCAGTGGTGATGACAGGCTGGAAGTCAGTACCCTTCTTCAGGGTGATTTTGAAGCCTTCCTTCTCCATCTTGAAGACGGAGAGGTCATTCTTTCTCATCAAGGAGATGAGTTCTTTAATATCTTTTAAGTCCAATGTGTAAGGAGGCTATGAGTTTCGAAGCTCGGGATGCTACGCGGCGTTTTGGAAACGCGTCAAGCGCCCCGGTTTGCCAAAAGGTACACTCCCCAACGGCGTTACGGCTTCCAAATCCTGGAAAATCCGCCGGCCGCGACAACCTCGATCGCGGAATCGAACGCCCACCGTTTACCAAGCGCAGGCGGTGTTTCAGCGCCAAAACCGCAAAAATCGCTGTTGA
The DNA here is from genome assembly GCA_043735935.1 of Chthoniobacteraceae bacterium. GTDB lineage: Bacteria > Verrucomicrobiota > Verrucomicrobiia > Chthoniobacterales > Chthoniobacteraceae > JANLQB01. The sequence goes on along the minus strand of JAYTDO010000313.1, from coordinate 32 downwards.
CGCTGAGGCCGACTCCCCGCACCTTCACCAGA
>JAYTDO010000312.1:0-3551 GCA_043735935.1 Chthoniobacteraceae bacterium | reverse complement strand
AAACGTGACGGAAAACCTGTACGCGCGGCATCTGCGCCCGCTCCTCGTCGGATGATGAAGTCGGCGATCACCGTTTCGCTGGTGCCCGAAGCCCAGGGCGGGCCGTTCGTGTATTGGGACGATTTGGAAAAGGCCTGTGCGTCGGCATCCGCGCTCGGTTTCGATGCGATCGAGATTTTCCCTCCGGGTGCCGATGAGCTCGAAATCAATGCGCTGCGGGATCTTCTGAAAAGACATCGCCTGCGCCTCGCGGCCATCGGCACGGGCGCCGGCTGGGTGAAACACAAGCTGCACCTCACGCACCCCGACCCGACGATCCGCGAACGGGCGCACGCTTTTATCGACAAAATCATCAGCATCGCGGGCGCCTTGGAAGCGCCGGCGATCATCGGCTCCATGCAAGGCCGCGTCGAACCCGGAGTCACTCGCGATCAAGCGTTGTCGTGGCTTTCGCACTCCCTCGCTGTCTTCGGCGAACATGCCTCGGAGCACGGTGTTCCGATGTTTTACGAACCGCTGAACCGCTACGAAACGAACCTCTTCAACCGCGCCGAGGATGCCGCCACCTTCCTCGAATCGCACCGCATCCATAACGTGCAGCTTCTGTGCGACGTGTTTCACATGAACATCGAGGAAGCCTCCATCGCGGCCACGCTCCGGGCCGTCTCGAAACATCTCGGCCACGTCCATTTCGCTGACTCCAATCGCCGCGCGGTCGGTTTCGGCCACATCGATTACCGGCCGATCATCGATGCGCTGCGGGACATCAAATATGACGGCTACCTGTCCGCCGAAGTGCTTCCGCTGCCCGATTCCGATGCCGCCGCGAAGCAGACGATCCAAGCGTTCCGGTATCTTCTCGGCAAAGCCTGACCATGCTCAAACACCAACTCATCCATCCGAAAATCAACGAAGTGCTGGCGCGGGCCGGCCATCATTCGGCCATCCTGATCGCCGACGGAAATTATCCCGCCTCGACGAAGAAGGGGCCTAATGCGGAAGTCGTGTGCCTGAATCTTTCGCCCGGCTGCGTGACGGTCGCACAAGTCCTTCGCGCCATCCTGAGCGCCGTTCCGATCGACCACATCAATACGATGGGAATCCCTGCCGACGACCCGTATGCCCAAGCGGGTGAGCCGCCGGTCTGGGAGGAATACCGGGCAGTCGTACGCGAGGCGGGCCTCGATGTCCGGCTGCAGCCGGTGCAGAAATGGGACTTCTACCGGATCGTGGAATCGCCCGACCACGTGCTGACCGTCCAGACGGCGGACCAGTCGTTGTGGGCGAATGTGCTGCTCACTATGGGGTGCCGCACCGCCTGATTTTTCATCATGGAAACCAGACCCTTGGGCCGCACCGGCCTGCAACTTCCGATTCTCAGCTTCGGCGCATCCTCGCTCGGCGCGGAGTTCCGCAATGTGACGCTTGATGAAGTGCTCAAGAGCGTGCATGTGGCGCTCGAATGCGGACTGAACTTCATCGACACGTCGCCGTTCTACGGCCGCGGCATGAGCGAGGTGCTGCTCGGCGTGGCGCTCAAAGGCGTCCCGCGGGAGAGTTACACGCTCTGCACCAAACTGGGGCGTTACGATCTCGAACACTTCGATTTTTCCGCGAAGCGCGTGGCCGAAAGCGTGGACGTGTCGCTTCACCGCCTCGGCACGGATCACCTCGATATCGTGCTCTGTCACGACATCGAATTCGTGCCGATGCAACAGATCGTGGACGAGACGATCCCGGCTCTGCGGAAGATCCAGCAGGCCGGGAAGGTCCGTTTCATCGGCATCTCCGGATATCCGATGAAAGCCTTCAAGTATGTCCTCGGACAAACCGACCTCGATTGCGTGCTGAGCTACAACCAATACACGCTGCAAAACACCCGCTTCGCCGATGATCTGGTCCCGCTGCTGAAAAAGCGCGGCGTGGGCGTGATGAACGCGGGGCCGTTCAGCGCCCGGCTTTTGACGAATGCGCCGCTGCCAGCGTGGCTGAAGGAACCCGAGGAGGTGAAAGCAGCCGCCCGCGCCGCCGCCGCGCTCTGCGCGAGCCGTGGCGTGGATATCGCGAAGGTCGCGCTCCAGTTCTGCCTGGCGAATGCCGACATCTCCACGACGGTCGCCGGCAGCGCGAATCCGAATAACATTCGAAACTGGGCGAAGTGGGCCGAAGAACCGCTCGACCGCGAACTGCTCGCCGAACTGCTCGCGATCTTTGCCCCGGTGAAAAACATCGGCCACCGCGAAGGTCTCCCGGAGAATAACTAAACACCCCCGCTCCATGAACACACGTTTCCTCCCACTGCTCCCGCTCGCGCTCGCCGCATCCGCTCACGCGAACGTCACGCTTCCGTCGCTTTTCTCCGATCACATGGTGCTCCAGCGTGAGGCGACTGCGCCGGTGTGGGGCTGGGCGGGTGCCGGAGAAGAAGTGACCGTCACCGTGGCCGGCCAGACAAAGAAAACCAAGGCGGGCACGGACGGCAAATGGGCCGTGAAGCTCGATAAACTCAGCCTCGGCGAGCCGACGACGTTTACGGTGACCGGGAACAACACCATCACGATCAACGACGTGCTCGTCGGCGAAGTGTGGCTGTGCTCGGGGCAATCGAACATGGGGTTTTCGGTGCGTCAGGCGGATCGTTTTGAGGAGGAAAAAGCCGCGGCGACTCTTCCCAAGATCCGCATGTTCATCGTGTCCTCGGGCCCGGCGATCGAGCCTCAAGAGAAGTGCAACGGCAAGTGGATCGTGTGTTCGCCGGAGACGGTCGGAACCTTTTCCGCGACCGCGTATTTCTTCGGACGCGAACTGCACGCCAAACTCGGAGCGCCGATGGGGCTGATCCATTCATCGGTCGGCGGCACTCCGATTGAGGCGTGGACGAGCCTCGATGCGCAGAAGGATGTGCCGGAGGTGCAGCCGATCTTCGAGCGGTGGAAACAGCGCATCGCGACTTGGGATCCGGCGAAAGCCCAAGCGGATTTCGAGAGGCAAAAGGCAACGTGGCCGGCGCTCGCGGAAAAGGCCAAGGCGGATGGAAAGCCCGAGCCGCGCAAGCCGACGGCGCCAGTCGAGCCGTCCGTGGACGGACACCGGCCGGCGAATCTTTTTAATGGAAAGATCGCGCCGCTGATCCCGTATGCGATCCGCGGGGCGATCTGGTACCAAGGCGAGGCGAACGCGTCGGTCGAAGGCGGTCGGGCGTATCGGAAGCAATTGCCGCTGCTCGTCGAGGACTGGCGAAAGCGCTGGGGGCAGGGCGAGTTCCCGATGGCCTGGGTGCAGTTGCCGGACTTCACGAGCGGCGAAGGCTGGTGCCTGGTTCGCGAGGCGATGCTGCAGTCCTTGCGCCTCCCAAATACGGGAATGGCCGTGACGCTCGGCCTCGGCGATGCGCACGACGTTCACCCTACGCACAAACAGGAAGTCGGCCGGCGCCTCTCGTTGTGGGCGCTGGCGAAGGTCTATGGGCAGAAGGTTGCCTCGTCAGGCCCGCTCTACGCCTCTCACTCGGTGAAAGGGAGCGAGGTCGTCGTCGCATTCACGAATACCGA
>JAYTDO010000311.1:0-32511 GCA_043735935.1 Chthoniobacteraceae bacterium | reverse complement strand
CTCGACATCCGGCGCCGCGAGCCAGCCGGGAAGCGTGATGCGGCTTTCGAGACCATGCCTCGCCACACGTTCGCGGACAGCCGACATCTCAGCGCCGTCGCCCACGATCGTCAGGTGCCAGTCGAGATCAGCGAGAGTCGCGAGGGCATCGACGAGGAGGACGAAATTTTTCTGCGGATTAAACCGGCCGACGCTGATGAGCTGCATCGGCTTTCCCAGCCGAACGGCACCGGTCTCCATCCCTCGGAGATCGACCGGATTAAAGATCACCCTCAGCTCGCGGTGGTACTCGTTTTCCGCCATGCGCCGCACAAACTCGCTCACGGCGTTGATCCGTTTCGCCTGTTTCCAGATCTGCCCGATGAACGGACCCAGCAGCCTGAACAGGTGGGCGGTTTGTTCGGGCACGGCGCCGGGCACGTCACCCAAATGCGCGGTGATGACGTATGGGACGCCGGTCACGCAATGGACCGCCAAAGCCAGGGCGCCGGTCGGCACCGCAAGGTGGGCGTGGATGACGTCGGGCCGCCACGTCCGCACGTGCCGGAGGGTGGGTAGAAAGCTCGTCAGAATGAAGAGGCCCATCTCAAAGACGCTACACGCCTCCTCGCGGCGCCGGAATGAATTCGTGCGGTAAACTTCCACGCCGTTAATGCGCTCGAACGGGGGCAAATGCGGCATCCCGCCAGTCTGGAAGCGCACTTCGTGGTCGCGGGCCGCGAGTCCTTCGGCGACGCTCTTCGCGGCCCGGCCAGCGCCTCCTCCGAGAGGGGGATATTCGTAGCAAAGCGTCAGGATTCTCATCCGAGGTAACGGGAATAAAGCGCTTCGACTTCGCGCGTCATGCGATCGGCTGAAAATTGGGCGACCACCTTTTCAAATGCCCGCCCGGCAATGGCCGCGGCTCGCGCCGAGTCGTCGAGCAGGCCACGCAAATGGCCGACGAATTCATCCCGCGCTGTCGGTTCGGCCAGCAGCCCGTCCACCCCGTCCGTGATGATCTCCGCAATGCCATCGAGCCGCGACGCGACGATCGGCACCCGCATCGCCATCGCTTCGAGCAACGCCATCGGAAGGCCCTCGAATCGCGACGGCATCAACAGGAAATCCACTGCGTCGTAAAGCGGTGCGGTGTCGGCGATAAATCCAAGAAAACGTACATTGTCTCCCGCGCTTTCTTTGAGGGCGCGTTCTTCCGGCCCGTTACCTGCGATGAGAAAGATGACCTCCGGGTGTGAGCGCCGGATCTCCGCCGCAGTTTCCAGAAATAACGTGAAGTTTTTTTGGTAGTTGAGTCGTCCCACTCCCGCGACCACCCGCGCATTTTGCGGTAAATCCCACTTTCGCCGCACCGACGCACGCCGTCCCGCGACGGGAGCGAAACGCCGCAGGTCGATCCCATTTTGGACGAGTGAGATGCGCTCCGGAGGGATGCCCTCGTGCTTTACCAAAAACGTGACGATCGACGACGACACCGCGCAGATGTGGGTCGAGAGCCGGTTCGTCAGCGCATCGAGCGCGAGACGGATCTTTTCGCGATACCGATATTCGTCGTTCGCATGATCGTGATTAAACCGAATCGGAACACCGAAAAGCGCCGCGAGCGGCTTTGCCACGATGTTCGAGGCGATCAGGTGGCAGTGGACGATGTCGAAATTGCGGCTGAACAAGAGACGTAAGAGATTCCACACGTAGAGCGGCACGAATTTGTGCGGCGAGAGCGAATGCACGGGGACTCCGAGCGCGCAGAAACGTTCCCAATACGCGCCGCGCCCATGCATCGTCGCCACCTCGATCTCGAAGCGCTCGCGATCGGCGGCGGCGACTAAATTGACGAGCACTTCCTGAGCACCGCCAAGGTCGAAGCTGTCGATGACGTGGAGGATTCGTTTGGGCGCTGGCATTCGAGAGGCGGGACGTTAACGGCTCTTCCACTGCGCGAATAGCCAGCAGCTCCACAGGAACAGGCGGTGGTCGGCTTTTCCCGCCCGGTGCTCCGCAAATTTCCGCGCGATGAAGGCGGCATCGAGCATCGGCTCCGTGGTCGCGGGATCGAAGGCGAATTTTCCTTCCTGCAACCAACGGCCGATCGGCATCCCGAAACCCTTCTTTGGACGCGCCACGATCTCCGGCGGAAGCAGTGGTCCGAGGGCTTTTTTTAAAATCCATTTCGTCTCACCGCCACGCAGTTTGAGCTGCCACGGGATGCGCCGTGCGAGATCGACGAACTCGATGTCGAGAAATGGCGAGCGGGCTTCGAGGGAGTTGAGCATCGAGGCGCGGTCGATCTTCGCGAGGATGCCGTCCTGCAAATAGAGATTCGTCCAGAACTGCAACGCGCGATCGACGATGTGCGGCTGTCGGCACCGATCCCAGGCCTCGATGGCTTCGCTGTAGATTTCCTCCGCGTCGGTCGCTTCGCGGAAAAGCCCATCGATCTCCCGGGGCTCCAGGGCACTCATCCAGACGGCATTCCAGAGCGGGGCGGGGTAGCTCAGGCCCATGAGCGTGCGCTTCACCTTGAAATCGAAACTGATGTTTTGATGCGACACCGGCAGCCGCGCCGCGAGATGGCGGATGCCCGCGTGGATCGGCTTCGGCACGAGCTTTGAATATAGCTCCGCGGTGCGGAGGGCGCGAAACGGATCGTAGCCCGCAAAGAGCTCGTCCCCGCCGTCGCCGCCGAGCGCGACGGTGACGTGTTGGCGCGTGAAGCGGCTGAGCAGAAACGTGGGCAGGAGCGAAGCGTCGCCCAGGGGTTCATCGAGCCGGGAGACGATGTCGGAGACGAGTGCGACGGACTTATCGAGATCGAGGATTTCCTCGCGATGGTGGGTGCCGAGTTGAGCCGCGACGAGTCGGGCGAATCCCGACTCGTCGAAGCTCGGCTCGTTGAAGCCGATGCTGAAGGTGTTGAGTTGTCCCGGTGGCACATGTCTCGCGGCGAGCGCGGCGATGGCCGAGGAATCGATGCCGCCGCTGAGAAAGACGCCGAGCGGCACGTCCGACATCAGACGGCGCCGAACTGCGCGATCGAGCGTGCTCCGCAATTCGCCGCACAATTCCTCCTCGTTCGGATGTTCTTCAGGTTCGAGCACGAACTCCCACCAGCGCGAGACTTCGAGCGCGCCGCGCGTCACGTCGTAGGTGAAAGAATGTCCGCCGGGGAGCTTCCACACTCGCTCGTAGATCGAGCGCGGCGCGGGGACGTAGCAGTGGGCAAAATACTTCTTTAGCGAGAGGGGCGAGATGCTGCGGGGCGAGGCGGGATGCTGGAGGAGCGCCGGCAGTTCGCTTGCGAAGCCGAACGTGTCGCCTTCGTGAAAGTAGTAGAACGGCTTTTTTCCAAACCGATCCCGGCTGCCGAAGAGTCGCTTCTTTTGGCGATCGTAGATGACGAACACCCACATCCCGTTGAGGCGCTCAACGAAGCTCGCGCCCCACTCGCGATAAGCGTGCAACAGGACTTCCGTGTCGGAGTGGTCGGTGACGAACACGCAGCCGCGCTCCTTCAATTCGGCCCGCAGTTCCGCGTGGTTGTAGATCTCTCCGTTGAAGGTGACGCCGAGCGTGCCGTCGGCGGTCCACATCGGCTGTGCGCCTCCGGCGAGATCGATGATCGAGAGGCGTCGATGCCCGAGAACGACACCCGCGGTTTCATCCGCCCAAAGGCCTTCCGCGTCCGGCCCGCGGTGTCGGATCGCGTCGGTCATTCGTCGCAACACGCCCATGTCGCCGCGTCCGACAAAGCCCGCGATGCCGCACATTTACTTGGTTTCCACGTTGCGCGTGGCGCGGACGAGATAGACCGACTTCCCCTGCGATTCGTAAAAGGTGCGCACGATCATCTCCGCGAGCAGGCCCATGAGAAAGCAGATCATGCCTGTCATCGCCGTCAGCACCGCGAGCAGGAGGAGCGGATTTTTGATGAACGGTTCACCCTCGCCGAACTTCCGCCAAAGTGCGTAGACCCCGCTGAAACAACTGACGCCGAGCGACCCGAGGCCGACCGCGCCGAACAAGTACATCGGCTTTTGCTGAAAGCGGTCGAGGAACTTCACCGTGATGAGATCGGCGAGCACCTTGAGCACACGCTCGAGGCCGTACTTTGAACTGCCGGTCGAGCGCGCGTAATGCCGGACGACGACTTCGGTGATCTTGGCTCCATGCCATCCGGCGTAGATCGGCAGGAAGCGGTGCATCTCCCCGTAAAGGCGAACGCCTTCGATGACTTCCCGTTTGTAGGCTTTGAGCGAGCAGCCGAAATCGTGGAGACGGACGCCGCTCACGAACGAGATGAGCCGGTTTGCAACGATGCTCGGAAGGTTGCGTTTCACGGCGTCGTCCTGCCGATCCTTTCGCCAGCCGCTCACCACGTCGAAGCCTTCGTCGAGTTTTGCCAGCAGCAGCGGAATGTCGCCCGGATCGTTCTGCAAATCCCCGTCCATCGGGATCACGACGTCGCCGCGCGCGAAGTCGAATCCGGCCATCATCGCGGCGGTTTGGCCGAAGTTGCGTCGGAAGTGGATGACTTTGACGCGATCGTCTTGCGCCGCGATTTCGTCCAGCAGTTCGTCCGATCCATCTGTCGAGCCGTCGTTGACGAGGATCAGCTCCCACGGGCGTCCGACCGCGATGAGGGCGTCGCGGACGCGGGCGTGAAGTTCGGCGATACTTCCGGCTTCGTTGCAGATCGGGACGGCGACGGAAATCATGGTGAGCGAAGAGGGTATGGTGGCCGATGGCGCCGAGTCGAGGGTCGCTAGGTGGCCCATTGCGTGTCCTTTTCGTAACCGGTATCGATGAGGAGTTGCCCGAATTTTTCCGCAAATCGCCGGCGAAACTCGGCCGAGAAATGGTTCTTCCAGTCGCCCGGCAGGCCTTTGCGACCGTGGGATTGCACGTCCTCCTCGCCGAGCTTTCGCTGAAAGACATTCTCGAAATGGGTGCGCCGGATCGCGCGGGCGAGGGCGGCCTCGGATACTGGGAGCGCGAGGCGGGCGATGAACAGATCGCGCAGCAATTCGAAGCTGTTCACCAGCAGGTCTTCGTAGCGGAGGACGCATTCACCCTGGTTGAGCCATGAGGATTGGACGGCGGCGGCTCCGGGCAGTTGCTGCTCGAGCAGGTAAACGAGCCCTTCCTCGATGCCGACCTTTTGGAGGGCGTCCCGGTGTTTTTGTGTCCGGCCCAGCGCGTCGAGCGGGTGCGAAACTTTGAGACTGAAGTAGAGCGAGACGAGCGTGTCGCGTAGATCGCGGATGACGACGAAGCGTTTGATTTCGCGCAGCTCGGGATGAGCGAGGAACTGCTCTCGCGTCATGAACATCGCCCGATAGACGCGGCCCGGCTCGAAGACGTGCTTTGAAAGATCGCCGCCATCGGCTTCTGCGACGAGTTTGCCGCGCGGCGCCACGCGGCTGCCAAAAAGCTCCTGCAGGAGGTAGTTGATCCACGTGGACCCGGCCTTTGCGTGGGTGAGGTGCATGAGCGTCGGCACCGGCGGATCGCCGAGCAGTCGAGTGCGCCAGCGCGCGAGGCGGGCGGCGCACGGCTCGAACCACGGTGCTGGCGGGAGGCCGGAGACGCTCACGGTTGGTCGGCCCACATGGTGTCCTTTTCGTAGCCCGCAGCGACGAGCAGATCGCCCGTGCGTTGCAGGAATTCCTGCCTAATGGACGGCGAGAAATGGTTTTTCCAATCCCCTGGCAACCCCTGGCGACCGTGCGATTTTTCGTCGAGCTCGCCGAGCTTTCGCTTGTAAACGGTTTCGAAACGCGATGCCTCGACGGCGCGTTCGATGGCGCGTTCCGTCAGCGGGAGCTGGAGCTTTTTCAGAAAAAGATCCGTGAAGCCGGCGACGTCGTTGCCGATCAGGTCTTCGTATCGCAGCACCGTTTCGCCGGCCTCCAGCCAGGAACGTTGGATCTGGATCAGCCGATCGAGATCGCGGTCGAAGAGGAAACGAAACCCGTCGTCCTTCTCCGAGGTCTGGAGGTAATCGCGCGCAGTTTTCACACGTCCAAGCTTGTCCAGGGCGTGTGTGCCTTTGAGGCTGAAATAGTGAGAGGTGAGCGTGTCGCGCAGATCGCGGATGACGACAAAACGGCGGGCGTCGGCGAACTCGGGCCGCGTGGCGAATTCATCGTGGGTGATGAACATCGCGGGATAGACGTGCCCCGGCCGGTGCTTCAAGGCGTGATACATCTTGAGGTAAGGCGGATGTTTCTCGGCCGCGGCCGCGGCGGCGTCGCCGGCATCGAAAAGATCGCTGCCGAAGCGCGGCATCACCTTCTCTCCAAACAACTCCGCAAGCAGGCCATGCACCCACGTCGAACCCGCCTTGATGTGGGTGATGTGAAGGAGCGTCGGGATGTCTTTGTGCTTCTGCCAGGGCAGGCGGATGGGCATGGCGCGGACCTTAATGAACGAGTCAGGTGCGACAAGCGGTTTCCGGTGCCGGACGCCGCGCGAGGAATGGAAACCGGCAGACCAGCCACGCCCGCAGCAGGAAGCCAACGCCGACTCCGGGCGGTGGCGGCAGCGCCCGAAGCTGCATCGCGACGCTCCGGCGCATCCGCGGCCAGTCCTCCAGGAGTCGACAGGCGTAGGTGAGTTGGTGCGCGAACTTCGCGATGTGTTTTCGCGTCACGGCCTCATGCCGCGGCGCGAGGTGCCCGCGGACGGCTTGGTAAACGCGGAGCACCGATTCCATGCGCGCGGCGTAGCGCAGAAGATGTTCGCGCGTCTCGCCCTGCCATTGTTTGGGGCTGAAACCGAGCGACCACACTCCGCCCGCGTGGATGCGGTAGGCGGCGGTGGTCCGGTCCAAAAAGCCAAAGTCGCCGTGCTCCGCGTTCAAGACGTGGAGCGGGAAATCGCCCGCCGGAAGGCCGTGATACCAATCCGGGAAGCGGGCGAACAAGCGGTTCCGAAACATCACCGTGCAGGTGCGCGGCTGGAAAACGCGGTCGAGAAAATCGTGCAGCGTGTAGGTCGGCTTTACTTCGTGAATGACGGGCTTCGTCTCGATCGGCGCGCCGGTTTCATCCACCACCTGCGCACGCGTGAAGCAGAGCGCGAGGCCGCGGTTTCGATCGAGCAAGTCGGCTTGCCTCTGGAGCTTTTCGCGATCGATCCAGAAATCATCTCCTTCGAGCAGCGCGACGTATTCGCCGCGGCAGGCCGCGATGGTGGCGATGACGTTTCCCGTGAGACCGAGGTTTTTCTCAGGCAGCAACAGTCGAATGCGATCGGGATGCTCCGCTGCGAGCCGTTGCACGAGACGGCGCGTGCCATCGGTCGAGCAGTCCTCCCCGAGCACGATCTCGAACTCGAAGTCGGTGCGTTGTGCGAGCGCGCTTTCCATCGCCTGCTGCACGAAGCGCTCATGATTGTAAACGATCAGCGCGACGCTGACCTTCGGGGTGCTCACGAGGCGCGGAGGCGTCGTGCGATCTCGGGCGCCTGTCCGATCGCGGAGCGCAGGATGTGGGCGAGCCGCACGATGCTCGTGGCGTCCATGGCGGTGCCCGTCGGCAGCGCGAGCACGCGCGTGGTGAGGCGCTCCGTCTCCGGCAGGAGCAGGCCGGCATGCGGCTGGAGCGAGCGGTAGGGCTCCATGCGATGGCAGCCGGGGAAAAAATAGCGGCGCGCGACGACGTTCTCGGCGTGGAGCAGCGTCACGAGTTCATCGCGGGTGAGTCCCGCCGCGTCCGCGTCCACCTCGACGATGATGTATTGGAAATTGCCGCGTTCCTGTTCGTCATACGTGATCAGGCTCACGCCCGGGATGCCCGCGAGTTCCTTGCGATACGTTTCGTAATTGCTCCGGTTCGTCGCCACGACCGCGTCGATCGTGTCGAGGCCGCTCAAACCGACGGCGGCGGAGAGTTCGCTCATCTTCCCGTTCGTGCCGACGTGGATCACATTGTCAAAGCCGGCGAAGCCAAAGTTTTTCATCAGCCGGATTTTCTGCGCGAGGGCGTCGTCGTTCGTCGCCACCGCGCCGCCTTCCGCGGTGTTGAAGAATTTGGTCGCGTGAAAACTGAACACTTCCGCCTCGCCGAAGCCGCCGATCATCCGACCGCCGGATGAGCAACCGAAGGCGTGCGCGGCATCGAACAGCAGACGCAGTCCGCGCCGACGTGCAATTTCCTCGAGCGCGCCGACATCGCAGGCGCGGCCCCAGAGGTGCACGCCCATGATGGCCGTGGTGCGCGGGGTGATGAGCGCTTCGACCTTCGCAGGATCGAGATTTTGGGTCGAGGGATCGACGTCGCAGAAGACCGGCGTGATTTCCTGCCAGGCGAGCGCGTGCGCCGTGGCGACGAAGGTGAACGACGGCACGATGACTTCGCCGCGCAGACCGAGCGCGCGGATGGCGATCTCGAGCGCGACGGTTCCATTGCACATCGCGATGCAGTGTTTCACGCCGAGCCGGTCGGCGATCTTCTCCTCCAGTTCGCGGACGTAGGGGCCGGCGTTCGTCAGCCAGCGGCGGTCGAGCATGTCGTTGATGCGCCGGAGAAAACTCTCGCGATCGCACACGTTCGGGCGGCCGACGTGGAGCGGCTCGGGGAAGGCTGGCGAACCGCCGAACTGGGCGAATTGATCAGGAGGTGTGAGTTGCACGGGGATTGTTTTTCAAAAAACGCGCGGGGTTCCCGACGACGACATGCCCGGCCGCCACATCGCGCACGACGACCGCCCCCGCGCCGACGATGGCATCCGGGCCGATGGTGATGGACTGCCGCACGACCGCGCCGATGCCCACCCATGCTCCGCGAGCGACCGACACGCGCCCAGCGAGCCGGGCGCCGGGGCTGATGTGCGCGCCGTCGGCGATGTTGCATTCGTGATCGACGGAGCAGGCGGTGTTCAGGATGACGCCGCGCCCGATCACGGCTCGCGGATTCACGATGACACCCGCCGCGGCGACGGTGCCTTCGCCGATCACGGCGCTGGTGGCGATGATCGCCGACGGGTGAATCGCGGACGCGAGCTTCATGCCATGTGTGTCCGCTGATTCGACGATGCGAAGGCGTGCGGTGCCGTCGCCCACGCCGGGCAGCAGCGACATGCCGCGCGCGGCCAGAGGGGCGAGATGTTCCGTGCCGCCGAACACCGGCGCACCGTCGAATTCCTCACCGTCTCGAGCGGGATTGAAGTCGTCGATAAAACCGATGACGCGATATTTTCCCGCGCAGCGGACGATGTCTGCGACGACGAGCGCGTGCCCGCCGGCGCCCCAGATCACGAGTTCGGGGATCATGCGTCGGACGATTTTTCCGGTCCGAGGAGGGCGGCCTTGGCGTGGTATGCCGCGGCGCCCAGCGCGCGGACTCGTTTGCGAATCTGATGGTGGAGCGGTGCGAGCAAGCGGACGGACGGGGAGTCCGCCCACCAGCCGGGCTGCGCGTAGCCGAGTTCGGCGAGGAGGTCGCCCGCGATCCGGTCGAACTCGAAGCGTTCCTCGGCGCCGTATTCAGCCTCCCAGCCGCCGGCGCGGCCGTTGCGATAGTGGCCGGCGAGCAGCTTCACGCGCGGATCGGCGGCCGCCTGACGGTCGCGCATTTTCTCGAAGGTATTCGCGGCGATGGTCTCCTCGATCCACGCGGGGTCCGCCGGGAGTCCGCAGAATTCCAGCACCTCGGCATAGGCGGAAGTGCCGCGCGCGAGCAGATCTTCGTAGCGCACTTCGAGGTAATCGCCGGTGAACTTTTGCGCCTCGCGAGCGGCGAGGGCGAATTTTTTCCACGCCGCCGCCGCCGCGGGCAGCGTCTCGGCACCGAAGCCCATCTTCGCCCGGGCCGCGACCATCGAAGAGGCCACGTCGCGCCCATCGCGGATGACGTGGATGAAGCGCGCTCGAGGAAGCAGCCGTTTGATCGCGGCGACGTGCAGGCTGTAGCCGGGATGTTTGTCGAGGAGGTGCGTGGCGGCGGGCTTTGCGGCGAGCACCTTGGCGTATGCCTGATCGAGAAGGCCGTGCGCGAGCGCCACGAATTCGGCTTCGCTGAAAATGAACGGGAGCCCCTGCTGCCATTGTTTGTCGCGGAGATTCGCCACTTCGTCGTCCCATGTCTTCAGCCACGGGCCGAGGTAGCGGCTGAAAAGCGTGAGTTCGACGGTCGTGGCGACGCGCGGGTGATTTCCGAGCACGATCTGGAGCATCGTCGTGCCGCTGCGGGGCGAGCCGACGATGAAGAGGAAATCTTTGGAATCGAGAATGGGAAAGGCGGGCATGGTGCGCGGCGCGCGGTCTCGGACGGCGCTAGGTATCGGGGCTGAATGGACGCGCGCCAAGTGGATTTCGCGGTGCGCCGTGCTCAGTCGGGGGTTGCGTCGCCGCGCGCGTGCGAATACCAACCCGCAACCATGTCCACCGGGCTTTCCAGAATCCTCTCCCGGGTCTCCCGCGCCTTCCGTCCGCCGCCGCCGCCGGTCGGCACCGCGCGCATGGCCATCTCGCCGGAATGGATGGAGAGCTTCCGGCCGGACGATCAGTTTCTCGTCTCATACCCGCGCAGCGGCAACACATGGCTGCGGCACCTTTTGCGCGAGCTGATCTCGCTGCGCCGCCCGGATCTTCCGCCGCCGGAAAACCTCCTCGAAGTGCTGCCGACCGTTCACCACATGCTGCCGATCGCGCAGCGCCATGAGGAGTTTTCCTTAAACACTCGGCTGATCAAGTCGCACAACATCGCCGACCTCGGCGACGCGCGGATGGTTTACCTCTTTCGCGAACCGGCCGACGCGCTCGTCTCGTATTACCATCAGCACGTCCTCCGCGCTTCGCGTGGCAAGCGCCCGCCGCCCGCGAAGCCGCTCGACGAATACTGCGCGGGCCTGATTCCCGACTGGTGCGAGCACGTCGGCATCGCCATCCGGCAGCGGGAAAAATCCGCCGACCGCGTCCACTTCGCGGCATACGAAACGTTGCAGACGGACACGGCGGGGACGTTCCGCGCGATCGTGAATTTCCTCGGCCTCGCGGCGACGGAGGAGCAACTCGCCGGAGCGGTGGAGCGGTGCAGTTTTGCCCAACTCCAGACGCGGGAAAAGGAACGCAAGGGAGGCGCACAGGAGAATCTTTTTTTTCGCAAAGGGCGTGTCGGTGGTGGCGCGGAGGAACTCCAAGCCTCGACGACGCAAGCCATCGAAGCCGCCGCGCGACCGCTGTATCTGCGCTCGTGTGAACTCGCCGCTCCACTCCGGTGATGGATCGATCGCCGCTTGATTTCCTCGGCATCGGCGCGCAAAAGGCCGGCACCACGTGGCTCTGGGCGATGCTCCGGCGCCACCCGCAAGTCTGGCTCCCGCCGCGCAAGGAACTGCACTACTTCGACCGCTCGCTCGATTACCCGTCGCCCAGCTTCCTGGCCTCGCCCAGTCTTTCCACGCGCTTGTTCAGCCGCGCGGCGCACGACCGCGATTTTCGGCGCAAATGCCGCCGCCGCCTTGGTTACGCTTTGAGCCAGCGAGATTGGGCCGCGTTTCGCTGGGGTCTGCGTTATTACTTCGGCACCATCGGTGACGATTGGTATCGCTCCCTTTTCGAGGAAGGCGCGGATCGGGTGCGCGGCGAGATCACGCCCTCGTATTCGATCCTGAATGCGCAGGACATCGCGCGGGTGCGCTCACTTTCGCCGGACGCGAAAATCATCTATCTTATGCGAAATCCGATCGACCGTGCGTGGTCGCAGATCCGCTTTGACTGGACCCGCGGCGCGTCGAGTGGCGTCGATGATCCCGAGCGGGTCCGGGCGTTCATCGACGCCCCGATGCAGGCGCTCCGCGGCGATTATCTCCGCACACTCGACCTGTGGGAGGCGGCGTTTCCAAAGGAGCAAATCTTCCTCGGCTTTTACGACGACATCACCGAACGGCCAGCCGGGTTGCTTGGCGACGTGCTTCAGTTTCTCGGCGTCGATCCTGCCCTCGGCGCACAGGCCGCGGATCTTTCGCGAAAAGTCCACGTTTCCAAGGAAGCGGAGATTCCCGCGGATATCCGGCGTTACCTCGCCCGGAAGTATCATCCCGAACTCGTGAAGCTCGGTGCCAGAATCGGCGGTCACGCCGAACGCTGGCGGCGCGAGGCCGAGGCGATGCTCTGAGGTCGGCGCAAGTGCGTTTGCGGTGTTGCGTCACCGGGAATCAATCGGCACGGTGCGCGCGATGCTTTCAGCCAGTCCGCGCACTCATTTCACGTCCAGTCCAGGTCGCTCCGCCTCCGGCGCTACCCACGATCCGCTCGCGTAGGCATGGCTAAACCCCTCGCCGCCGACGCCCCGACGCGCCCGTGGACGAAAGTGCTCGTCCCGCAGCGCGGCCTGTTTGACATCCCTTGGCGGGAGTTGTGGGCGTGGCGCGATCTGATCTGGCTGCTCGCCCGCCGGAATCTCGCGGTCACGTACAAACAAACCGTCCTCGGCCCGTTCTGGTTCGTTCTCCAGCCGCTGGTGGTCACCGCCGTCTTTAGTTACCTTTTCGGCCGCATGGCGCAGTTCGGGTCGGACAAAGTGCCGCACTACCTGTTCTACATGGGTGGCCTCGTGCTCTGGAATTTCTTCTCCGAAAACGTCCAGAAAATCTCGCGTGCCTTCACCGAGTACGAGCAGCTTTTCGCGAAGGTCTATTTTCCGCGTCTGTCGGTGCCGCTCGCGGTGGTCTGCACGAATGCCGTCCCGATGCTCATCCAGTTTGCGCTCTTCGTGGCCGGCCTCATCTTCTACCTCGCGAAAAATGCGCCGTGGATTTACCCGAACTGGCGCATCGTCCTCATGCCGCTGGTGTTTATCCAGGTCACCCTGCTCGGCGTCGGCATCGGCTGTCTCGTCGCCGCGCTCACGAAGCGCTTCCGCGACCTCGTCGTCGGCGTGCAGGTCGGCCTGCAGCTTTGGATGTTCGGCAGCGCCATCGTTTTCCCGCTCTCGCGCATCGCGCCGGAGGACCGCTGGCCGTTCTTCCTGAATCCCATGGTGCCGATGATCGAATCGTTCCGATACGCCTTCCTCGGCGTCTCGCTCATTCAGCCGTGGCACGTCGCCCTCAGCACCGGCGTGACGCTCGTCATCTTCCTCGTCGGCCTCGTTCTCTTCAATCGCGCCGAACAAAACAGCATGGACACGATCTGACATGTCCACGGTCATCCAGCTCGAAAATCTTTCCAAAGCCTACTCCCTGGGGGTCATCAATCGGCGCATCTTCGCGCGCGAATGGATGCGAAAGCTGACCGGGCGATCCGCTCCCGACGACGAGTTTTTCTGGGCGCTGCGCGACGTGTCCTTCGAGGTGAAAGACGGAGAAATCCTCGGCCTGCTCGGCCGCAATGGCGCCGGAAAATCGACCCTTCTCAAGGTCGTCTCGCAGATCACGACGCCGACCCGCGGCAACGTCAAACTCCGCGGACGAGTCGGCTCCCTGCTCGAAGTCGGCACCGGTTTTCATCCCGACCTCACCGGCCGTGAAAACGTCTTCCTCAACGGCGCCATCCTCGGGATGCGTCACCGCGAAGTGGCCGCCAAGTTCGACCAGATCGTCGAGTTCTCCGGCGTGGAAACCTTTATCGACACACCCGTGAAACGTTATTCCGTCGGGATGCGCGTCCGCCTCGCCTTCGCCGTCGCGGCCCATCTGGAACCGGAAATCCTGCTCGTCGACGAGGTCCTTGCGGTCGGCGACGCCGCCTTTCAGCAAAAGTGCCTCGGCAAGATGGGCGAGGTCGCGAAGTCCGGCCGTACGGTCGTCCTCGTCAGCCACAACTCCGCCGCGATCGAGGCGCTTTGCACGCGCGGCATCGTCCTCGAAAACGGGCGCGTTGTCTTCGATGGAACGCAGACCGACGCGATCGATTTCTACGCATCGAGCCGCGTGGCCTCGGACACGGACCTCCGCCATCGCACCGACCGCAGCGGCACTGGCGACGTGCGCGCCACCGCGATCGAACTCCGCAACGCGCGCGGCGAACCCGTCGCCGGCGGACGTTCGGGCGGCGATCTCGAAGTCGTGCTCCGGTTTGAGAGGCCCGGGGCGAAAAACTTTCCGCGCCTTGCCGTGCAAATCTTCGTCAGTACCCATCTCGGCACGCCGATCTTCACCCAGGCGAACTGGCTCGCCGGCGAACCCTTCGGCGAACTTCCTGAGCGCGGTGCCTTCGTCTGCCGCATCCCGCGTCTGCCACTCCCGGCTGGCCACTTTCGCATCGGTTACCGGATGCTCTTTGAAATGCGCGGCAAGCCGGTCATCGACTCGATCGAGAACGCGCTCGATCTGCACGTCGAGCCGGGCGATTTTTTTGGCAACGGCCGTTCGCCGGCATTGAAGACCGGCGTGTGCCTAGTGCCCGCCGAGTGGCGCATCGAACCCGCCGTGAATTGACCCGGACGCATGCCGCTCCAGCCCCACCGCTCCTTCCTAGTCACCAGCGTCGGCGCGTATGCCGACTCCGGTTTCGGCACCGGCGGTCTCGTATGCGTGCGCGAAGGCGAAAGCGTCGTCATCGACAAGATCGACAGCACGGGCCTTTGGGCCGGGGGCGACACTATTTATCGCTTCGCTCGCGGATTGCAGTCCATCGTCGGCTACGGCCCGGACGGGGTCCGCTCCGTCCTGCGGATTCCCGAAGCGAAAGACATTCACGACGTCATGCTGCGCGATGGGAAATTCGTCTGCGTCTCGACCGGCACGAATGAAGTCCTGTGGATCGACGCGTTTGGCCGCATCACGCGCCGTTGGATGGCCGACGGCGAACTGGATGCGTGGCACCTCAATTGTCTCTGCGAAAAGGACGGACGTCTGTACCTCGCCGCGTTTGGGCGTTTTGCCGATCATCGCGCGTGGGTGGGAAAATGCGCCGGGCTCGGTTTCATCCTGGACCTCGAATCCGGCGCGGAGGTCGTCAACGGCCTCAGTGGCCCGCACAATCCGCGCTTCCTCGACGGCGAATGGATCGTCTGCAACTCCCACACGAACTCGCTCCTCATCCAGGCGGCGGATGGCACGCGGCGCGAAGTCGCCCTAGGCGGTTTCACCCGCGGCCTCGCGCATGACGCCGATTTTTTCTACGTCGGCGAGAGCGCCAATCGGAAGGCCGGCATCCCCACCGATCACTCCTTCATCGCCACGGTGGATCGCCGCACGTTGGAAGTGATCGATCGAATCAAGATCCCATTTCCCGAGATCTACGAACTCGTGCCGCTGGCGCCCGCCGACGCGGATCGGATGGCCGCGGACCCTTCCCGTTTTCAGATCGAGCGGACGAGCGACCGCATTCGCGAACTCGAAAACCAGGTGGAACTCGGCATCGGGGAAATCGAGAAGCTGCGATTTCATCTCGACGACATGAAGACGTATGCCGAGTTCAAGGCTAAGCTGACGAAGATCAAACGCCGCATCGTCGGCTGAACGGCAAATGAAAGAAACACTCTTCCTCACCGGTGCCGCGGGATTCCTCGGACGATATGTCGCGCGGATTTTTACCGAAGCGGGCTGGCGGGTCTTCGGCCTTGATGCGGTGCCGTTTGAGAGTGCGGATCTCGCCGGATACCACCAGATGGCGCTGCCGAATTCCGAGCTGGGCACGCTGCTGTCGGGCATCGCGCCGGACGTGTGTGTGCATT
This sequence comes from Chthoniobacteraceae bacterium, assembly GCA_043735935.1. Lineage (GTDB taxonomy): Bacteria > Verrucomicrobiota > Verrucomicrobiia > Chthoniobacterales > Chthoniobacteraceae > JANLQB01. Next base: position 16,888 of record JAYTDO010000311.1, on the reverse strand, counting down.
GTGCCGGCCGCGCGTCCGTGGGGCTGTCGATGACTTCGCCGGCCGCGGACTTTCGCGATAGCACGGTGCTGACGTTCGATTTACTCGATGCGCTTCGTCGCCACGCGCCGCGATGTCGGGTGCTGCTGTTGTCGAGTGCCGCGGTTTATGGCAACCCGGCGATGATCCCCGTCGCCGAATCGCACGCCTGCGCGCCGCTCTCGCCGTACGGTTACCACAAGCGCCAGTGCGAACTGGTCGCCGAGGAATTCTCTCGGATTTACGGCCTTCGGACGGCAGCCGTGCGTGTATTCTCCGCTTACGGTGCAGGTCTGCGGCGACAAGTCGTCTGGGATATTTGCGCCAAGGCGCTGGCGAACCCGCTCCTCCACTTGCGCGGCACCGGCGCGGAAAGCCGCGACTTCATCCACGCCAGCGACGTCGCCCGCGCACTGCTGCTCCTGAGCGGGTCGGCGAGCTTTTCCGGCGAGGTTTACAATCTGGCATCGGGTAAGGAAACGACCATCGGAGAGCTCGCGCTGCGACTCATTCACCTCCTCGGGCGCGATGTGCCGATCGCCTTTGACGGCATCCAGACGCCGGGCGATCCGCTGCGCTGGCAGGCGGATATTTCGCTCATCCGCGGGCTCGGTTTCGCGCCGAAGATGGCGCTTCGGGAGGGACTGCGAGAGGTCGCCACATGGAGCCTTTCGGAACTCGGAGGCAGCGCAAAGTGACTGGGGCGCCGCTTCATATCGGCCTGATCCTGCAAGGCGGTGCGGTATGGGCGGGTGGGGTGGAATACATCCGCAATCTCCAACTGGCGATCGGTGCCGCCGGAGAGGGCACGACGAAAGTGACGTTGCTGACGGGGCGGCCGCTCGACGCCGCGACCCGCGAACGTTTTGCCGACGCGGATGAGATCATCACCACACGCAGGCACGGGGGACGGCTGGCGGCGGGTCTCCGGCTCACCAAGCGCGAACTCGCGCGGACGGTGGATCAGCACGGCATCGATTTCCTGTTTCCATTCACCTACGACAACGAGTGGACCCTCGGCGTCTCGCTCCCCATTGGCCCGCGGGTGGGCCGCGCGAGATGGGCGGGCTGGATTCCGGATTTCCAGCACCGGCGTCTTCCGCAGTTGTTTGATGAATCCGACCGCGCGCAGCGTGATCGCGGCATTGCGCTGCTCGGGAGCGACGCCGAAACGATCGTCTTCAGCAGCCACGCCACGGCGCGAGATTTTGCCGACCTTTGCCCCGGCGCGACGGCGCGCGCCACCGTCGTCCAGTTTTGCACGGCGTCCGTCCCGGAATGGTTTGAGGGCGATCCTGCGGCGACTCAGGCGCGTTATCATTTGCCCGATCGGTTTTTCATGGTGAGCAACCAATTCTGGCAGCACAAAAACCACCGGACGCTCATCGCCGCCCTGGCGCTTCTGGCCGCGCGGGGCATTCGGCCGCACGTCGTCTGCACCGGCCAGACGCTTGATTACCGAGACACGAGTTATTTCAACGGGTTGCTGGCGACGCTGCACCAGAGCGGCGTCGCGAGTCAGGTGTCGATCCTGGGAATGATCCCACGCACCGAACAACTGCAGCTCATGCGCCGCGCGATCGCCGTGGTGCAGCCTTCCCTTTGCGAGGGCTGGAGCACGGTGGTCGAAGACGCGCGGCTGCTTGGCAAGGTGGTGCTCGCCTCCGACATCGCCGTGCATCGCGAGCAGAATCCGGCCGGCGCGTGTTTCTTCCCGGCGGAATCGCCGACGGCGCTGGCGGAGCTGATCGCGGCGGCGTGGCTCGAGCTTGGCCCAGGCCCCGATGCGGCGGCTGAATCTGCCGCGCGCGCCGGGGCCGAGGCGCGCCTCGCGGAGTTCGGACGCAACTTCCTCGCGATCGCCCGACCATGAGCTCGCTCCCTCGCATCACGGTGGTCACGCCGTCCTACAATCAGGCGCAGTTCCTCGAGTCCACGATCCGGAGCGTGCTCGGCCAGCGGTATCCGAATCTCGAATACATGGTTTTCGATGGCGGCAGCTCCGACGGCAGCGCGGAGATCATCCGACGGTATGCGGGCGAGCTGGCCCATTGGGTTTCCGAACGCGACGGGGGCCAGTCGAACGCGATCAACCGTGGGTTTGCGCGCGCGACCGGCGACATTCTTTGCTGGATCAACAGCGACGACTTTCACATGCCCGACACGCTGTGGCGTGTGGCAGAGCTTCTCGGGCCGCGCATCGCCGACCCGATCATCGTCACGGGAAGTTGCATGGTGTTTCGCGATGGAGAAGCAAAAGGTCACATCGAGCCCGCGCACGCGCATGATCCGGCCCGGTTGCGGCGCTGCGATCCGATCGTGCAGCCGAGCACCTTTTGGACGGCAGCGGCCTGGCGGAAGGTCGGCGTGCTCAATGGTGATCTGCATTTTGCCTTCGATTGGGAATGGTTTCTCCGGGCGCTCGACGGCTGTGTGTTCGAGCGCGTCCCGGATATTCTCTCCGCCTACCGCATCCACGCCGCGCACAAGTCCGGCAGCGGCAGCGAGTCCCGCCGCGACGAGATTCTCGGCGTGATGCGCCGCTTCAGTCTGCCGCAGGTGGTGGAAATGTTCGAGTGGCTGCGCGCGCACCCGGAGATGTGGCCGACGTTGCGGCGCTACAGCGGTCTCCGGTGGAACAAGGTCCCGGCGCTCGCGGTGACGGCGATCCTGCCGCGGCTTTGGGCGATCCCGGGGCGTTTTGACAAGGACGAGTTGCTCGACTGTTTCAACATGCTGTGACCTCGACGCTGCGCCGTCCTCCGTGCTTCCATCCGCCCCGGCATGTCCATTCGTGATTCCATCGTCCGCCAAATCAACCGTGTCCTTAACACCCGCGGCATGGAGTTGCGCGCCGTCCCGGCAATGTCCGTCGAATCGAGCATGGACGCGGCTCTATGGCGCCTGAGCCGGCTCGGGATCGAAGTGGGCACGGTGCTGGATGTGGGCGCCGCGGCGGGTACCTGGTCGGCGCGTGCGCTCCCATTTTTTCCAAACGCGAAATTTCTCCTGTTTGAACCGCTCGCCGAACGGATGCCGGAACTCACCGCCCTGCGAGCTGCGAATCCGCGTGTCGATTTCGTGAATGCGGCGGTCGGCTCCGCTCCCGGCGAAGTCACCTTCGCGGTCTCCCGGGATCTCGACAGCAGCGGCGTCTACGAAGGGCACTCGGAGGGCGCCCGCACGGTGCCGCTGACGACGCTCGATTTGGAGACGACCCGCGCCACTTCGCCCGCGCCCTACCTCATCAAACTCGACACCCACGGCTTCGAGATCCCTATCCTGGAAGGCGCGGCGCGTTGTCTTGCGGAGGCGTCGCTGTTGATCATTGAGGCTTACAATTTTCAATTCACCAAAGGCGCGCCGCTCTTCTACGAACTCTGCGCGTGGCTCGATGCGCGCGGATTTCGCCCGCTCGACCTCGTCGACACGATGCGCCGACCCGGCGATCACGCGCTGTGGCAGGTGGACCTCGTTTTCGCGCGAAAAGACGCCGCTCCTTTCCAACGCTCCTCCTATCAGTAACCCGTCCACCATCTCGCTCGTCACTACGTCGTTCAATCAAGCGGCGTACCTCGAAGCCACGCTGCGGTCGGTACTCGACCAGGCCGGGCCGAACGTGGAGTACGTCGTCGTCGACGGGGGATCGACGGATCGCAGCGTCGAAATCATCCAGCGCCATGCCGCGCGCCTGGCGTGGTGGGTGAGCGAGAAGGATGCGGGGCACGCAGATGCGCTGAACAAGGGCTTCGCGAGGACGACCGGCGAGATCATGGGCTGGCTGAACTCGGACGACATGCTCACGCCTTGGGCGCTTTCCGTGGTGGAGGAAATCTTCGCGACCTTTCCCGAGATCGAATGGATCACTTCGCTGCATCCTTTGCTCTGGGATGCGCGCGGCCGGGCGGTCCATTGCCCGACGTTTCGCGGGTTCAGCCGCGAAGGATTTGCGCGCGGGGAAAACCTTCCCCGCGCCGGAGAGTTCTGCACGGATTTCATCCAGCAGGAATCGACGTTCTGGCGGCGTTCGCTGTGGGATCGGGCGGGCGGGCGCTTGAATCCCGGGCTGCATCGGTCGCAGGATTTCGAACTGTGGTCGCGTTTTTTTGAACATGCGCCGCTGTTCGGGGTGGATACTCCGCTCGGTGGCTGGCGGTTTCACAGCGTTCAAAAGAGCGGCCACGACGAACATGAGGGCTGCCTCGCGGAGGCCGAATCGTTCATCGTGCGTGGACGGTATTCGCTGCCGCAAAAATGGTGGCGGCGTCTCGCGTTTGAGTGCGTGCCGCTGGCGCTTCAGCCTCTTGCCGCGCGTCTGGGCGGGCTTTATCCGGCGAAAAATATCCGCTTCAATCACCACGAGAGCCGGTGGGAAATCGTCCGCGTGTTCGCGTGATTTTCTCGATCATCACCGCCACGCTGAACCGCGCGCACTATCTCGGCGCCGCCATCGAAAGCGTGCTCGCCCAGGGCTTCCCGGACTTCGAACACATCATCGTCGATGGTGGTTCGACGGATGGGACGCCGGCGCTGCTCGCCCGGTATCCGCACCTGCGCGTGATCTGCGAGCCGGATCGCGGCTTATACGACGCGATGAATAAGGGTCTACGTGCGGCGAAAGGCGAGTTCATCGGGATTCTCAACAGCGACGATCTATACGTGCCCGGCGTCTTCTCGCGCGTGGCAGAAGCACGCGACTTGGCCGAGGTGGTTTCCGGTGGCGCGCATATTTTCAGGGACGATGGCGCCGTGATTCGCGAGGCGCTCGCCGTCCGCGAGATCGAGCTGGGTTTTCGCAACGTGCTCGCCGGCATGCCGCTCCTGAATGCGCGATTCTTTCGCAGGTCGTTCGCCGACCGCATTGGTGAATTCGATCTCGCCTATCGCATCTCCGCCGATCGCGAGTGGCTGCTCCGCGCCTTGCTCGCGCAGCCGCGCGAGACGCTCGTCCCGAGCCTGCTTTACCGATACCGGTCACACGATGGCTCTTTGACTCTGGACGCTGGGGATCGCAGCGCGGCGGTTTATCGCGAGGAGCACGCTACCTTTGCCGAGAAGCACCTCGCCGGACAGAATCTCGCGCCCAGAGCGCGTCGGGAGCTTCGCGCTTACCACATGCGCGAATCGGTGGCAGCCGCGGCGGCACATTGGAAATGCGGTCGCACCGACGAGATGCGCGAGTGGGCGCGCCGGGGCCGGGCGCAGAACGCACTGTGGCCGCTGTCCTTCGCACGGCGGCTGGTCGGGCAGGCGCTCGGTCGTTGACGCTGTCGCGCAGGCCGTGCATTTAGGCGGCGGTGCCGAAGATCAGCGTCATTTTACCATTCTACAATCGGGCCGCGACTTTACGCCGATGCATCGACAGCGTGCGCGCGCAGACGCTGACGGATTGGGAAATGGTGGCGGTGGACGACTGCTCCAGCGACGGCTCGGCCGCCGTCGTGGAGGGTTATGGTGATCCGCGCATCCGGATCATTCGTCACGAAACCAACCGCGGCGCGGGGGCGGCGCGGGATACGGCGATGGCGAATGCGCGGTCGGAATGGCTGGCACTGATCGATTCGGACGATGAATGGATGCCCGGCAAACTCGCCGCGCAAATGGAGGCGCTGGAGCGCGAGGACGGGAGCCGGATCTGCATTGGGGCGTTCCACTTCGTTCGCGGCGGCGAGTCTGTGTTGAAGCCAAAGCCGTTGCGGGAATCGTTCGAGCGCTCGTTGCATCGGGAGTGCGGCTTTGGTTTCGGCACACTGCTGGTGATCCACCGCGAGCTCGCCTTGAGCCTCGGCGGATTTGATCCCGATCTGCCGCGGCATGAGGACTGGGATTGGATGCTGCGCGCGGCGTGCGCGGGCCATTCACCGGTATTCGTATCGGAGCCGCTTGCGGTGGTGCATTGCGTCGATCATCCGCAAATCGATCGGTTTGTGCCGTCGACCGAGCGATTCCTCGCCAAGCACGACGCGACCTTTCGGCGCTACGGCGAGAATTACCGCCGACAAGTCGTCGCATATCATTACGAGTCGGTGGCATCGATGGCCTACGAGCAGCGCCGTTACGCGTTGGGTCATCGTTACCTGCTGCGGTCGTTTGCCACGTGGCCGTGGCGGAGCCCTCTCGCGCTGGCGGCCCTGCCGCTCGGCCTGGTGGATGCAGCCTGCGGCTGGTGCACGATCCAGTGGGGTGCCAATCTCCGGCGGCGGATCTTCGAGCCGTGACGACGCCTGCGATCAGCGTCCTCCTGCCCACCTTCAACGGTGGCGAGTTGCTGCGCGAAAGTGTCGCCAGCATCCTGAGCCAGACTTGGCGGGATTTTGAGCTGCTGGTGATCGACGATGGCTCGACCGATGGATCTGTGGCGGCGCTGGCGAGCCTGAATGATCCGCGGCTGCGGCTGCTGACGAACCCGAAAAACTTGGGCCTCACACGCACGCTCAACCGCGGGCTCGCCGAAGGACGCGGGGAGTTCGTCGCCCGGCAGGATGCGGATGATCTGAGCGACCGACGAAGGCTTGAAAGGCAGATGGCGTTCTTTCGTGAAAGCCCGAAGGTCGAGCTTCTCGGCACGAGCGCGTGGCGGTTGACGCCTGAGGGTCGCATTTCCGGAACGAACGACCTGCCGACGACTCACGATGCGTTGCGGTGGGCGAGTGTGGTGGACAACCCGTTTCTTCACACGTCCGTCATGTTTCGTCGCGAACGGGTGCTCGGCGAATTCGGAGGATATGACGAACGGTTTTCGGTGTGTCAGGACTTCGATCTTTGGAGCCGCATCGCAGAACGTCATCCTATCGCGAATCTCGCCGGGCGGCTCGTCTCGATGCGCGAGCACGCGGCGTCGATGACGCGGACGCAGTCCGGCAGGACCACGGACGAAGCCGGGCAAATCCTCGCGTCAAATTGGACGGCGCTCTTTCCGAATCGGCCGATGAGCGAGGAAGACCGGAGGTTGTTGTCGTTCTTCCGGCAGCGGTTTCCGGCACGGGAGCTTCCGGCGCTGAAGGCATTGCTGGATGCGCTGCTCGACGCATTTTTCGAGAAACATCCCGAGGCGCACGGTAGCAGGGATTTTCGCCGGACTCTGTGCAGGCAGGAGGCGCGGCTGGCGTATAAGTTTCTCGGGGTCGACCCGGTCGCCGCGCTTGGCTCCGTGGTGAAAGCCATCCGGCTTTCACCGGTCGAAGCGTTGCGCCAGGGCTGGTGGGCGGGGCGAGCGATGTTTGGACGCTGATTGCGCTCGCAAAGGGAGGGGGACTTCTGCGAAGGAAGGCATGCTTTCGATCGATTCACGGTCGGTGGCAGCCGCCCCCCGGCGGCTCAAACTTCAAACCAACCAAACACCATTATGAAATTGAAACCCCTATTCGGAATCGCCGCTGCCAGCGTCATCGCGTTTGCCGGTTGCGAAAAACAATCCACCGTCGAAGAAAAAGTCAGCGAGGCCAAGGCTTCCATGGAAGAGAAGGCCGGGGAGACGAAAGAGGCTGCTGAGAAGAAAATCGACGAGTTGAAGGAAGCCGTGAAGGAAAAGACTCCCGCCGCAGCCGAGCAGGTGGATAAAGCGGCGGAAGCCGCGAAAGCCACCGTCGCTGACGCTGCGGACAAGAGCAAGGAAGCTGTGGATAAAGCCGTCGATGCCGTGAAGGACGCCGTGAAGCCGGCTGATCCCGCCCCGGCGGCGCCCGATGCGCCGAAGGCACAATAACTCTTTGTCGAAGAGTCCTGTCTGATTTCAGCCCCGGTCGCGCTTCGCGTGGCCGGGGCTTTTTTCTTTACCGAGGGATTTTTGAAATGGCGGCAAGCGAGGCCATTTTAAGCCCCGCGATCCAGGGCGACACCTTCCTGGATCAGCACTTCAAAAATGTGGCTGAGCAGGGTCCGGTAGTGCTGCTGGACGACGATGTCGATCGCCTCTCGCTCCAAGGCCACGAAGTCCTCGTAGTCTTCCTTGAGCTTGAATACCAGTAATCCACGGAGCGCGGTCTCCGGGTCCGCGGCGGGTTGGTCGTTACCGATCCCGGAGCTCGCGGCGCGGTCCTCGGCGTCGGAGGTGAGTTCGTCGACTCGCTGTTGGAGTTCGCCGTTGCGGGCTTCGAGCTGGTGATTGAGCCGCGAGAGCTCCTCGACGGTGGGCTCGCCGGGGATGATAGGGGCACTGGCCGCTGCGCGTTCGTTGCGACGGGGCCGCCGATCGTCGTCTTTGCCTTTGTTCTGGGCGACCTTCAACTCGTTGCGGAGTTGCGTTACGTGCTGGTCGATCTGGCGGAGAGCGTCCTGCAAATTGAAGGACGCATTCGGTTGCCGTCCGCGCTGCTCGCGAGGCTCACGTTCGCGTGGGCCGCGTTCAGCCGCCGGCTGCGGCGCGGCCGGATGCGGATCGCGCGTGGGCATTGTTCGGGAGACATAGACGGGATATTGGCGCTGCGGAGTCGACGTCTCGCCTTCCCGTGGTTCGTCGCGGTCGTCATCATCGTCGTCATCGTCATCATCCCGCTCGGCCCGCTCGGCCCGCTCGTCGGCTGGGGCGGATTCAGGGTCGGAGTTTGCTTCCGAGATCGGCGTTTCATCCGAGGGCGGTTGCGCCTGAGGGAGAATGGAGGTGATCTCCTCCGGCAGCGCGGGCACTTCGGTTCTGAGGGCGTTCTGCCACTTGGCAGTCCAGCGTCCTAGGCTGGCTGCCATGAGCGCAAGAATCGGCTCGGGGAGCTTCGTGAGCCGTCCGGCTTCGGCTGCCCATTTGATGATACCGAGCTGGGTGACTGGCGGGTGGGGCAGGAAGAACGCGGTGAAGAGCGCGCACTGGACGAGGGAGTCTGCGTCCGCAGGCTTTAACTCGGCCAGCGGCAGTGCTGCCAGCCAGGGTTTCGCGCGTCCGATGAAGACGTTTGCGAACATTTGGGCGTCCTTCGGCGCAAGCACGCCACTTTCCTTGTCGCGAAAATCCTTCGCGACGCCGACCGCCAGCTTCAGCGCGGACGCGGCATCCTGTTTCAGCAGGCCGCGCGCGAGACTGAGGCGCAGCCGCCGCGCCGCGTCGCCTTCGTCTTTCGCGAGTCCCGAAAAAAGTTGGGTTCGGAAACCCGCGGTCAGTTCCGGCCACGCGATGACGACGCCATTGACGGCGACCATCCACGCAAATTTCGGAAGCACCTCCAGCGCCGTGGCGACTCCGGCGCGTCCATCGAGCAGGCATCGCTTGATGGCCTGGGCGGCGCGTTCCTCGTCCGCAGGCGAGAGACGGCCCTTTTCAGCCTTGGCCACGAGCTCGGCGAGTTCATCCGGTGCGGCAGCAGGAGCGGCTTCGCCTTCCAATGCTGGCGGTTCTGCCGTTTCCGCGGCTGCTAGGGTGTCCGGGGCGGCTGGTGCCGACGATTCGGCGGCATTTTCAGGCATCTCGGGAAAAAGTTCAGGTGCGGCATCGTCCGCGGGTAAAGTCGAATCCATGTATAAAGTCTCTCCCGGCTAATGAGCGCGGGGGTTGCTCGGAACGCGAGGAAAAAAGCGGGAAGGTTTTTCTTCCGCCCCGTGCGCTGCGGACTATAGGGTTGTGTTCATATGGCCACTAAATCCGATCCTCAGGAAACCGAGAGCAAACTCACTATCGCGCGAAACAAGAACCTCGATCTCGCAATCCAGCAGATCGCCAAGGACTTCGGCGACGGGGCGATCATGCGCTTGGGCGACTCGACCCAGATGAACGTCGAGGTCATCCCCACCGGCAATATCCTGATCGACCGCGCGCTCGGTTGCGGCGGATTCCCGAGGGGCCGCATCGTCGAGGTCTTTGGACCAGAGTCTTCGGGAAAGACGACACTCACGCTGACGCTGATCGCGCAGGCGCAAAAGCTGGGCGGACTGGCGGCATTCGTGGATGTCGAGCACGCGCTCGATCCGCAATACGCGCGCAAGCTCGGAGTGAATCTGGACGATCTTCTCGTCTCGCAGCCGAGCTCGGGCGAGGAAGCGCTGAGGATCGTCGAGACGCTCGTGCGTTCAAATGCGCTCGACGTCATCGTGCTCGACTCGGTGGCGGCTCTCGTGACGAAGCAGGAACTCGAGGGTGAGATCGGCGATTCGACCGTCGGCGCCCAGGCCCGCTTGATGAGCGCCGCGATGCGGAAGCTGACGGCGCTCATTTCCAAGGCGCGGACCATCTGCGTTTTTACGAACCAGATCCGCGAAAAGATCGGCGTGATGTTTGGAAATCCCGAGACGACGCCCGGTGGAAAGGCGCTGAAATTTTACTCCAGCGTGCGGGTGGACATCCGGCGGATCGGCCAGATCAAGCAGAGCGATGGCGTCGTCACCGGAAACCGGACAAAAATCAAACTCGTCAAAAACAAGGTCGCACCTCCGTTTACCGAGGCCGAATTCGACATCATGTACAACGAGGGCATCTCCTCGACCGGCGCGTTGCTCGACCTCGCGATCGAGAAGGGGATCATCGAAAAACGTGGATCGTGGCTCAGCTACAAAGGCTCGCAGCTCGCTCAAGGCCGCGATGCCGCCAAGGAGGTGTTGCGGAACGACGAGGCCATCTACAACGAACTTTACGCGGCGGTGCAGGCAAAGCTCGACGAAGAGAAAAAATAGCCGCGACTGCGGCGCGCGTTATTGCTCCGTTGCTTTCGGGGAATCCGACCTTGCCCGGTCCGGATCGGGCGTCGCGTCGCCGTTGAACGGCTCGGCGGGCGGCGCGAACTCGGCGTCGAGCAGCATCGCTTCCTCGTCACGCGAAGTCGCCGCCGGTTGGCGGACGGCGACTTCGCCACGCCGCAGATCGGTCTTCGTGCGCGGAGGATTCACACCCGGCGCACGGCGGCCTCGACGAGCGTTTCATCGATCGTCGCGCGGTGTTGGAGGGCCCCTTCGATCATGCTCAACATCGCGAGTTTATTCATCGCGCGGCAGACGCCGCCCGATTGCGTATGAAGCGCGGCAAGGGCGCTGCCGGTGAACAGGTCGGCGAGCCGACCTGCTGTCATCAAGCGAAACTGAATGTACTGCGCGGCTTCGTCGGCGGTGAGCGGCTGGAGAGTGGCGCGGAGGTAAATACGATTGCGCAGCGACTCGTAGCTGGCATGCGTCAGTCGGTCGGCGAGTCGCGATTCTCCGAAAAGCAGGCACGTCGTGAGTTTCTCCTGCGGCGTCTCGATGTTGCTGATCGTGCGGACGACGTGGAGACAGTCGGCGGAAAGAAGATGGCTTTCGTCGATGAGGATGACGAGGCGCTGCCCGGCCTGATGAAGTTCGATGATCTGGTTACTGAGCAGCTTTACGAGATCTTGCACGCGGCTGATGCCCGCGGGGAGTGCGAGATCTAATTCCGAGAGAATCTCTCGAAGCAGCCCCGTCTTGCTCAGGCCGGGAGTCACGAGCACGAGCACGACTTTGTGACTCGTCGCGCCGAGGTGCTGAAGCAGGAGCTGCGTCACGAGGGTTTTGCCCGTGCCGCTAGCGCCGGTCACCAGGCCGAGCGAGGACTTGAAGTCGACCGCCAGCGCCATGCTGCGAAAGGCTTCGGCATGGCTCTCGGTGCGGAAGAAAAAACCGGGGTGGACGCTGTCTGCAAACGGGTTTTCGCGGAGCCCGTAGTAATCGACAAAATTCCCCGCCGGAGCGAATGGCACGATGCCGGAAACCGGATCGGTCATTCCCGGCGCCGCTCCCACCAAGTCGGCGAACGGATCGTTCGCTTTTGGTTGCGACGGGTCGAGCGGGCTGAATGAGTCCGATGCGGCTGGGCTGAATGTTTCGAGTGGTGGATTCATGGCGGGCTGGATGGACTGGCGGTTGTGCGGTGAAGATTCGTCACGCGGCGGCGTGCGTTGATTGCGCGGCGGATCGAGTCGGCGCGCGGTCAAGTTGCGCGGCAATCGCCGAGATGCGGGCTGCGATGGCCGAGCCCTGGTCAGTCAGGCCGATGGGTCTGCGGCTTTGGTTGGCATTCTCGATGGCAGCGTCGCGGCGCAGGAATCCGAGGTCCCCGAGGGGCTTGCTGAGAAAACGGCCGGCGCAGCCGGTGATCCGATCGAGGACCCGCCGCGCCTGCAGTTCGTCGTCGGCCTGGTTGATCAGGACATGCATCCGGCTCTTGATGTTGCTTTCGTGCATGACTTTCACCATCCCATACGCATCGAGCGTCGCCGCGAGGTTCGGCGTCGCGACCACGACCGTGTCCTGCGCGAGACCGAGGAAGTGCGTGACCATCGGCGCGACGCCCGCCCCGGTATCGATGATGAGCACGTCGAAATCCGCCGCGACCGCGAGCAACTCGCGGCCGAGCGCTTCGAGCACGGGCGCGCTGAGGTTCGCGAGTCGGCTGGTGCCGGACGCGCCGCAGAGCACCTGGATGCCGGCCGGCCCAGGCTCGAGAATCCCGGCGAGTGTCTTTCGTCGGTCGATCACATCGACGAGCGTCGCGACGGGGTTGATTCCCGCGAAAACATGCGCGTTTGCCATGCCGAGATCGGCATCGAAAAGCAGCACTCGCCGGCCCATCTGGGCGAACGCGATCGCGAGGCTCACGGCAAACGTGGTCTTGCCGACGCCGCCTTTGCCGCTGGTGATCGCGATCGTCTGGACTTCGCGCGAGAGCTGGTTCAGTTCCGATCGTACCGCGCCGATCTGCCAGCCATCGATGAAAAGGCGGTCGTGAATCCAGCGCAGGGTTTCGCTCGTCCGGTGTGTCGCGGAGACGCAGCCGGTCGAAACCGGAGACGTCGGAAAGATCTCCGGAAAGACTTTGTGGATGAATTGAATGCGCGACGGCTGCAGGTCGAAGGGCGCGTTGCCCACGGGCGATCCTGACAGGGGCAGGGTGGTCATGCGGTGGTGCGTGAAACGGACGTTAAATCGAGACTCGGCTTGAAGATACCCCAATATCTAGGGATCCTAATTCGCCTTGACCCCCAGTAATAGTGTGACAGTCTCGACCCGTCAAGCTTCCGGAGTTTTTGAACTGCCGGCGGTTCAAGGTGACTTCAGCCATGCCAGAACTTTCCTTCTTTTGCGCCGTCTGTGGAAATGGGATGAGTATTGGGTCCGAATTCGCGGGCCAGCTCGCGGAGTGTTTGGCGTGTCGTCGTATTATTCCGGTTCCCGGGCTCGGCACTCAGCCGGGCACCTCGGCGGGGTGCATGGAGGCGTTTCCGCCGGCGATCGTTTCGGTGGAGATTCGATTCCTCTGCTCCACCTGCGGTGCCAAACTCATCGTCGACGCGCGCTGGCAGGGTCGCGCGGTCACTTGCCTGAAATGCGGCGTCGGGACGCATGTTCCGTTTTGGTCGTTGCATCGTCCGCGATCCGATTCGCCGTCCTCCGCCGCGGTACCGCGCATCCAGCTTAGCAGCGCGGAGATTGAATTCCTCAGCGGCGCGATCGATTCGCCCGCTTCCGCCGGGGCCGCCTGATCCGAGACCCATGGAGATGCCGCGCGCCACTCGGGAAGCCAGCGAATATGAATGCCCGGCGTGCGGACACGCGATCAAGTCCCCGGCCGCAGGCCGTCGGCGCCGCGTGCAGTGTCCGAAGTGCCGCGAAGTCATCGACCTTTCGGGTCCGCGGCTCGCCCGGCCCGAGGAACTCATCGCCCCGGCGCCGCGCGTCGAAGAGCCGTGGCGCCCGCGGGTGGAGGCGCTGGAGGCTCGGATTGCCGCGCTGGAGAGATTGCTTTTGCGCGTCGAGGACCCACCCGTTCCCGAGGTCGAACCCGAGGCGCCGCCCTCCAAGCTGCGTTGGGTTTCCCCGCCCGTGGACGCACCGATGGCGGAGCACTTTCCTCCCGAGATGGAAGAGGCGCTCCTGCACAATCTTCGCTCCCGCCCGGCCCGCTCGATTACGATCCTTTCGCCCGCCGATGATACTGCTGCCCGCTGGCGGGCGGAGCGGTTGAAGGTCATCTTTCTCCAGGCCCACTGGGACGTCTCCGGGCCGCGGGACGGCGTGGCGCGGGGCGATGAACATGGGCTCTCCCTAGCCGTCGGTTCTCTTCCTCCACCGCACGATGTCGCCGCGACCTACCTCGCTCTTACGGCGTCCGGCTTCAGCCCGAGATCGCTGCTCGATCCGAATCTCGGCGGCGACGCGGCGGTGCTGATCGTGGCGTAAAGTGTTCCTCCGGGCGGACTCCGGGACGCGCTTTTTTACTTCAGGTCAAACAAGAGGAACTCTGCGTCCTCATCGGCGGTCATCGCGAGAACCGCTTCATCCTCGATCGCCGCCGCGTCGCCTGCTCCGAGGACGTGACCCCCGATCGCGAGCTTGCCGGCGAAGACCTGTACCCATGCGCCCCGCCCGGCGGACAGCGGATGCTCCATCCCGGCTCCGAGCGCCAGCTTTCCGAGCCACACGTCGGCGTCCTGGTTGATCGGGATCGAGCCGTCGCGCCCGCTGGAGGAGGCGATGAGTTGCCAGGGGCCGTCTCGGAAACTCTTTTCGGCATACCCGGGGGTTGCGCCCCGGCGATCCGGCACGATCCAAATCTGGAGAAGATGCACGGCCTCGCTTCGGGATGCGTTGAACTCGCTGTGCTGGACTCCCGTCCCGGCGCTGATCCTCTGGACGTCGCCCGGCTTCATCACGGCCTCGTGCCCCATGCTGTCCCGGTGCTGCAGCGCTCCCGAGATGACGTAGGTGATGATCTCCATGTCCCGGTGTGGATGTGTGGGGAATCCGCCGCCGCCTGCCACGCGGTCCTCGTTGATCACCCGCAGCGTCCGGTAGCTCATGTGCCCGGGATCATCATAGTCCGCGAACGAAAAGCTGTGATACGAGTCGAGCCAGCCATGGTTGGCGTGCCCCCGGTCGTCGGATTTGCGGAGCGTGATCATACGGATGGTTTCGAGTCTTCCCTGACGCCGTAGAAGCGTGCGGCGTTTCCGCCAAAAAGTTTCTCTCGGGCCGTCGCGGAAAATCGGGCCGCGTAATCATCCACCAGTTTGAACACCCGCTCATAACTGCCCGCCAGCAGGCACACCGGCCAGTCCGACCCGAACATCACGCGGTCCTCCCCGAACGCCTCGAAGACCACATCCAGATACGGCGTGAAGTCCCCGGCCTTCCAATTACCCTCATCGGCTTCCGTGACCATGCCCGAGACCTTGCAGAGGACGTGCGGCGCTTTCGCGAGCTCGCGGATTTGCTCCCGCCAGGGCTCCACGATTCCGGCTTTGATGAGCGGTTTCGCGATGTGGTCCAACACGAATGGCTGGCCCGGGAATCGGTTCGCCAGTTCGATCGCCGCGGGCAGTTGTTTCGGGATAATGAGGATGTCGTACGTCAGGTGGAAAGACGCGAGCTGGCCGATGCCGCGCACGAACTCCGTCCCCATCATAAAGCGGTCGTCCACTTCCGCCTGCACCACATGCCGCACTCCCGCGAACCTCGGATGACGCGACAGCCGGGCCAGGTCGGCTTCCACGTCCGGCGATCGGAGGTCCACCCAGCCCACCACGGCTTTCACGCGCGGGTCCGCATCGGCCAGGCCGAGCAGCCAGTCGGATTCGGCCACCGTCTGGCGCGCCTGCACGGCGATCGAACCTTCCAGGCCCAGCGGTCCCTGCACCTTCGCGAGGTCCGCGGGCAGCCAATCCCGGTGTAAAGGCGTCGCGGCGGGGATCCACGGATATTCGGCCGCGTCGTAGCGCCAGAAGTGCTGATGGGCATCCAGTCGCATCGCCATTCCGCCTCCCATTATAGATCCAGCAACAACCGCTCGGGGTGCTCGATGCACTCCTTCACCCGCACCAAAAATGTCACCGCCTCTTTCCCGTCCACCACGCGGTGATCGTAACTCAGCGCCAGATACATCATCGGCCGGATCACCACCTGTCCTTTTTCCGCCACGGGTCGCTCCTGGATTTTATGCATCCCCAAAATCCCCGATTGCGGCGGATTGAGGATCGGCGTCGACAACAATGATCCGTAGATGCCTCCGTTCGAGATCGTGAATACTCCGCCACTGAGATCCTCCACCTTGATCTTCCCCTCACGCGCCTTCCCGGCATACGCCGCCAGTTCCCGCTCGATCTCCGCGAACCCCTTCTTTTCCGCATCGCGCACCACCGGCACGATCAGCCCCCGCTCCGTTCCGACTGCCACTCCCACGTCGTAAAAATGGTTCTGCACAAAGTCGTCCCCATCCATCCGCCCATTCACTGCCGGCACGGCTTTCAGGGCGCTCACCACGGCTTTGATGAAGAACGACATGAATCCCAGCTTCACCCCATGTTCCTTCGTGAAAGCCTCCTGCGAATCCGCGCGCAGCCTCATCACCGCCGTCATGTCCACCTCGTTAAAAGTCGTCAGGATCGCCGCCGTCTGTTGGGCCATCACCAGTTGTGCGGCGATCTTTCGGCGCAGGGGGGAAAGCTTCTTCCTGGTGCTGCGTCCCTCCGCAGGCGCGGGGCTGGCCGTCGGCACGATCTCCGGCGTCGGTTCGGGCGCCTTCGCGGGCGTCACGGGGACGGGGGCCGCCTTCTCTTTCTTCGCGGGAGCCTCCTCCTTTTTTGGGGACGGGCTTCCGGCTCCCTCTTCGATCGTTCCCACTATTTCGCCGATCTTCACTTCCGCCCCGGCGGCCACCCGGATTTTAAGGGTGCCGGCTTTGTCCGCCTGGATCTCCGTCGAGACTTTATCGGTCTCCAGCGTGAAGAGCACATCGCCCACCGCCACATTCTCCCCGTCGTTCTTGTGCCAGATGGAAAGCAGACCGCTCGTGATGGATTCGCCGACCGGCGGGATTTTGACTTCGAGGCTCATTGGTGATGGAGCGGGCGTGTAAGCGCGCGCGGTCTCTTACATCCGCGCACCGAGCACCGGCAACCCCTTTCGTCCTCCCGCTTTTTCCTTGCGGGAAAAAGGACGCCCC
>JAYTDO010000310.1:0-15235 GCA_043735935.1 Chthoniobacteraceae bacterium | reverse complement strand
CGACACCGACGCCGAACAAGGGGGCCGCATCTACCAGATCAAAGGCCAGCGCCTCTATTTTCAGCACCGCCACATCGACTTCACGCGACTCCGCCCCGGCCACCGCGTGTGGAAGACCGACGACCCCGCGCTCAACAAACGCCTCCAGCAATCGTACTCGGGCAAACTCGTTCCGCGGCACCGGATCCCCATCGACCTCACCGTCAGCGGCAGCGCCGGCGGCCCGATGCACATCGCCGCGGGCACTTCGGCAAAAGTCGCGTCCACCGTGCTGCTGGACACCGCGCGCAACGCACCGCTGACCACCGACAAACTCCGCGAGCATCTCGGCCGACTCGGCGACACGCCCTACTCCCTCGCCGAACTCCGCAACGAACTCGACGGCCAGCTCATCCTTCCCATCGGCGAACTCAACCGACTCCGGCGCGAACTGGTCTTTCAGCTCGACGCCGCCAGCAAAGTCGAGCGGCCCGAAAACTCCGCGAGCACCGCGTCGCTGCTCCAGTCCATCACCGACGCCACGCCGCGCCTTCCCAGCCCCACCCCCACGCTTCGCGTCCTGTGCCGGACCCTCGAGCAGCTCGACGCCGCGCTCGCTTCCGGCATCCGCGAGGTCTACGTCGATCTCGAAGACATCCGTCGTTACAAGGACGCCGTCGCGCTCGTCCGGAGCCGTGGCGACGCCGCCATCCATCTCGCCACGCCGCGCATTCAAAAGGCCGGGGAACAGGGCTTCTTCAAGCTCATCGAAAATGCCGCGCCCGACGGGGTCCTCATCCGGAATCTCGGCGCGATCGCCCACTTCCGCGATCACACCCAACTCCGCAAGATCGGTGATTTTTCGCTCAACATCGCCAACCCCCTCACCGCCGCCTACTTCAACGCGCACGGCCTCGAACGCTTCACCATCAGCTACGACCTCAACATCGAGCAGGTCCTCCACCTGATCCGTGCGACGCCGCCGCAGTGGCTCGAAATCACGCTGCACCAGCACATGCCCATGTTTCATATGGAGCACTGCGTTTTCGCCGCCTTCATGTCGAATGGACGCGACTACACCGACTGCGGGCGGCCCTGCGAAAAGCACCGCGTCCACCTCCGCGACCGGGTCGGCACC
Organism: Chthoniobacteraceae bacterium; assembly: GCA_043735935.1. Taxonomy (GTDB): domain Bacteria; phylum Verrucomicrobiota; class Verrucomicrobiia; order Chthoniobacterales; family Chthoniobacteraceae; genus JANLQB01. The sequence continues at coordinate 14,118 of JAYTDO010000310.1, read as the reverse complement.
GAACATCCGCTTCGCGCCGACGTCGGCTGCCGCAATACCCTTTTCAACGCCACCGCCCAAACCGGCGCGCCGTACTTTCAGCAACTCACCGAAGCCGGATTGCGCGACTTTCGCATCGAGCTTCTCGAAGAGTCGCCCGCCGAAACCACCGAGATCATTCGCGAATACCAGGCGCTGCTCGACGGCCGGCAGACCGGGGCCGACCTGACGCGTATCCTGCACGCAAACGCCCAGCTCGGCGTGACCCGCGGCACGCTCGAAACCCGATAACACCGGATCAGAGAAGTGGCGCGAGAAGGCGGAACGCGCCTTCCACCAGGCGCGTCCATACAGGGCGGCTGGTGAAGTCGTGAAGATCGATTTCGTGGCTGCTCGCGAATTCCGCTTCGAGGGTAGCCTTCAGCCTCGCAGCCTCCTCCGGAGCATGGACGAAGGCGTTCAGTTCGAAGTTGAGTCGCATGGACCGGTTGTCGGAATTCGCCGAGCCGACCATGAGCCAGTCGTCGTCGTAAAGAGCGGTCTTTTTGTGGTTAAGCGCAGACGAGTATTCAAACACGCGAACGCCCCATTGCATCAGTTCCCCATAAAAGGAGCGACCGACGAGGACGAGGAACGGATGGTCGCTCCGCTGGGAAATGAGGAGGCGCACATCGACGCCGCGAGCGGCCGCCATCTGGAGCGCGGTGAGGAAAAGCGTGTCGGGAACGAAATAGCCGGTAGTAATCCAGAGGCGCTTCTTGGCGAGGCCGAGGAGGGCGATGAGCGTCTTTGGGATGGGTTCGCGTTCGATGTCCGGGCCGCCGGCGATGACCTGGACGACGTGAGGCCCGTCGGCCGTTTGCTCGGGGTAATAAAGCGGGCCGCCGAGGCGCTCATCCGTCGCGAAGAACCAGTCGGTGGCGAAGATTTCCTGGAGAAAAGTCACGACGTTCCCGCGCAAGAAGAGCTGTGCGTCGCGCCAGTCGCCCGCTTTCTGGTCGAGCCCGAGGTATTCGCGGCCAAGGTTCATCCCGCCGACAAACGCAACGTGGCCATCGATGATCTGGAGTTTGCGATGGTTGCGAAGGTTGAGGAAGCGCGAGTGTTTCCAAAGGGGAAGCGAGTAGAACCAAGTCATGCGACCGCCCGCATCGTGCAGCGGCTGGAAGAAACTTTTCGACAGGCTCCAGCAGCCGATCTGATCGAGCAGCACGCGGACTTCGACTCCGCGCCGGGCGGCGTCGACGAGATGCTGGAGGAATTCCCGACCGCATTCGTCTTCCTCCCAGATGAAAAACTCGATGTGGACGTGGTGACGGGCCGCCCGAATGGCCTCGGCGAGCGCGGGGTAAAACTCACGTCCATTCTCCAAAAGCCGGACCTCGTCCGCGGATGACGCGGGGATCTGGTTGATCTCGGAGAGCCAACGGATGAGCGCGGCGTCGGATCGCCGGAGCGGGGCGAGACGTTGCGGAAGGTTTGGCGAAGCTTGATGGCGTGGCAGGTTCGCGCGGGCCGCCTTGCGGATGCGCTTGCGGCGCATGCTGTCGGCGCCGAGGGCGAAGTAGGCGAGCGCGCCGAGCCCCGGAAAAAGAAAGATGCTCCAAACCCAGGCGAGCGCGGACACCGGACGTTTATTGGCGAGCAGGACGTGAGGGATGGCGCACAGCGAGACCAGCCAGAGGATGAAGATGGTGGTGTACATTCGTGGAGAATGATGAGCGGGCCGGGGGTTTCTTTGGCGTGCCGCCGGGTCGCTTGTCGATGCGAATGCGCCGCCGTGTCTGCGGGCTTGCGTCGGGCGCGTCGGGCGCAGCAGGTTTGCTGACCGTGAATTTGAACCGCTTGCTTGGATTTTTCGTGAGCGCACTCGTCTGCCTGGCCGCACCACCGGCGGCGAGGGGCGCGGACCCTCGCGTGTTCAGCATCCGTCCGGGCGCACTCGCGAATGCAAAGGCGCGGGTCGAGGCAAACGATCCCACGACGCAACCGCCGCTGAAGACGCTGGTCCCGGCCGCGGAGAAGGCGCTCAAGGTCCGGCCGCTTTCGGTGACGGAGAAGCCGCAGGTAGCGGATAGCGGGGACAAACACGATTTCATGAGCCAGGCGCCGTATTTCTGGCCCGACCCGACCAAACCTGACGGGCGTCCGTATGTGCGAAAGGACGGCCAGCGGAATCCCGAGTCGCGCGACGAACACTCCGACGCGACGAGGATGGGAAGCGTGAACGGGAACGCGCGGACACTGGCGCTGGCGTGGTATTTAACCGGCCGGGAGGAATTCGCTGAACACGCGGCGGAGCTGCTTCGGACGTGGTATCTGGCTCCGGCGACGCGGATGAACCCGAACTTCAATTTCGCGCAGGCAGTGCCGGGCGTGAACACCGGACGCGGAACCGGGATGATCGAGAGCCGGAGCCTGACGTCCGCGATGGATGCGGCTGCGTTACTGGCGGGGACGAAAACTTGGGCGGACGCCGATCGCGGGGGATTTGAAAAATGGATCACCGAGTTCTTCGAATGGGCCCAGACAAGCAAGAACGGGCGCGACGAAGCGGCGGCACGCAATAACCACGGGACGTTTTACGACGTGCAACTCGTCCACATGGCGCTGTTCCTCGGTCGGATGGACTTCGCGAAGCAAATGATCGAGGAAGTAAAGACGAAGCGGATCGCAGTGCAGATCAAGCCGGACGGCTCGCAACCGATGGAGTTGGAACGCGCGGATTCGTTCGGCTATTCGCGCTTCAACATCGAAGGCCTCTGCAACCTCGCGACGCTCGCCGAGCACGTGGGAATCGATCTTTGGCGTTACGCGACTCCCGAAGGCGCGAGCCTGCGGAAAGCGATCGACTTTCTCCTGCCCTACGTCGATGAGCCGGATCGCGCGTGGCCCTACGAGCACGAAAAGAAGGGCGCAGCGCGGAATCTCAGCGCGGAGTTATGGCAGGCAGGCAAGGTCTTCGGCGACGCGCGTTACCTCGCCGCCGCGCGGAAAACTCCGTCGGCGGTTCAGTCGCAAGATGCGCTTTGGTACCCCTCAAAATGAAAACGCTAATGAAACTCATCTCGTGGAATGTGAACGGAATCCGGGCCGTGCTAAAACGCGACTTCCTGGATTTCGTGCGCAAGGAACAGGCCGACATCGTGTGCGTGCAGGAAACGAAGGCGCAACCGCACGACGTGACTGAGACGTTCGCTGGCTTCGAGGCGAATTGGAATTGGGCCGAGAAGAAGGGCTACAGCGGAGTCCTGACTTTATCGAAAACGAAACCGCTCGGCGTGGTGCGCGGCATCGGGATCGAGGAACACGATCGCGAGGGACGCGTGCTGACGACTGAGTTTACGGATTTTTTCCTCGTGAATGTGTACGTGCCGAACTCGAAGCGCGAACTCACGCGGCTCGCCTATCGTGAGGAGTGGGACCGCGCATTTTTAGTCTATGCGAAAGGTTTGGAGGCGCGAAAGCCTGTGGTGTTTTGCGGGGACCTGAATGTGGCGGCGACCGAGATCGACCTCGCGAGGCCGAAGGAGAATGTGAAGACCCACGGTTTCACGCCGGAGGAACGAGCGGGATTTTCGGCGCTCGTGACGGCGGGTTTTGTGGACACGTTCCGCGAGTTTGAAAAAGGGGGCGGGCATTACACCTGGTGGAGCCAGATGGGGTCCGCGCGGGCGCGAAACATCGGGTGGAGGATCGACTACGTGCTGTGCTCGGCAGAGCTGCGCTCGCGCGTGAAGGCGGCGCGTATTTATCCGCTCATCACCGGCTCGGATCATTGTCCGATCGGGATCGAATTAGAGGCTTAGAGGGCGCGTTCAGCGGGCACTCGATTTGCGCAACGCGCGCGCTTCGGCGTGAACGGCGCGAAGTGCGTCCAGAAAATCGCCAGCGGCGGCCGGGCCGGGCCGTTCTTCGTGATGGCCGAGGCCGCTGTCTTTCAAAAGCCGGAGCCGGGTCTGGATGAGCGTTTGGACTTCGGCTGCGTTATCGATGCCGCGAAAAGCCGCGGTGTGGAGGTTCGCGCCTGCGTGCCCCTTTGCATGGATCGCGCCGCCCCCCGCGGTTTCCACGACCACATCGGCGATGCCGAGCATTCGCTGGAGCGGCCCCTGAGCGAGGGAGACGTTTTGGATGTTGGCGAAGGTGACAGTCATCTCGCGCACGGCGACGACGCCTTCGCGGATGCGCAGGCTGCGGTCGGTGACGACGTACCAGCGCTTCTCATAATCGAGCCGCAGAACGGCGAGGGCAAAGAGCCGGACGAGGACCACCAGTGCGAGGACGAGGAGGAGGATAACGACGACGATCAGGGGCGCAGGACCGCCCTTCTGGAATCCGCGCGTCTCATGGTAGACGGCGGCGATGGGGCCGACCGTGCCCACACAGACGAAGAGGAGAGCGAACGCGGTACCGATCAACCAGAGGACGACCTTGTACTGATAAAAGCGCGGCGCGGCGCGGAAGACGCGGGCGTGCGCCTCGTCGTCCGGCGGGGCGGGATCGGGCGGAAGGCGCAGGACGCGCTCGCAGCTCTGGCGGAAGAGGCTAAACATCGCGCGTGGGATAGGTAAGCGGGAGCGCCGGCGGGGCATCTTTTTCCGCCGAAGATGCAAGCAGTTCGCGGGTCTGGCGGAGTTCGTCGCGGATCGCGAGGAGGAGACTCACTGCGTCGTCGCCAGCGGCAGATTGAACCGGGTGTTCCGGAACGCCGGGTTTCTCGCGGGCACCGCGCATCCGGGCATACAGGAAATTGCGAATGGCCTCGTATTCCTTGAATCCTTCAATGGTCATCTCGGCGCCGACCGTGCCGGATGCGGTCTGGATTTGCACATCCGCGAGCCCAAGCCAGCGCTGGAGAATGCCGGAACTGAGATGGATGTCCTGAATGCGTGTGTAGGTGATGTTCACCTCGCGCCGGAAAAGAATGCCGACCTGCATGTGGATGCCCTCCGCGTCGAAGCGGTATCGCAGCGTGTGATAGCGGAAGTAGAAAAGTGGAAGAGTGAGGAAGCAAAACGGGCCGCTGAAGAGGATACGAAACAGGTAAAGTTTCCAGAGCGCGGGCTGCGGTCGGTCGAGCGCAAAGATGGTGGCGTCGTCGGGCGTGGCATTCACGGGATGCAGGGAATCAAGTCGCCGATGGAAGGTCAATCGGCACGCGCGAGGAAGAGGGCGCGAATGTCGTCGTTCCGTGGGATGCCGGGGCCACTGGCCTTGAGCGCGCCAGCGGCGGAGGCGAGGCGCAGCCGCTCGGCCAGCGGCGACCCGAGGGCGAGCGCAGCGGCGTAGACGCCGTGAAAGACGTCGCCACATCCGGTGGTGTCCCGAGCGACGACGGGATATGCGGGAAGGTGCGTCGGCACGAGATTTTCCCGCGAGATGAACCACGCACCGGAAGCACCGCATGTGACGACGACCGCCTCGCGTTCGGCGTGCCACAGGCGACTGGCGGCTTCGGCCGCCGTGGCGCTGGCGGTGATGCGGAGGGCGAAGGCTTCGCTGAGGATCAGGTGATCGACAAGCGGCATGAGCGCCTGCGCTTCGTCACGCTCGAAATCGGCGACAACTCCCACCCCCGCGGAGCGGGCAATGCGGATCGCGCGGGCCGTGCCGTCGAGACCGTGGTGATCGACGACCAGCACAGCGGCGCGCCGGATGAGATTCTCATCCGGCAGATCATCGTGGGCGCCGGTGCCGCCCGGGGAAAACGAGAAAACGTTGCGCGTGGCGTCCGTGGTGGAGGTGATGATGGTCGACTGGCCGACGCGAAATAAAGCGTCGCGAGGCGCAAAAGTGGTGTCGATGCCTTCGCCGGCAAAGGCGCGCTCCACGGCTCGCGAGGCGACGTCGTCCCCAAGCCTCCCGGCGTAAGCAGCGCGAACACCGAGGCGGGCCGCGGCGATGAGTGCGTTGCCCGTGAGTCCGCCGCAGCGGTGGGCGCGATCACGGATGCGCACCTTTGCATCGGCCGCCGGCCACGAGTCGATCGTGAGGATTTCATCCCACGCGACCGAGCCGAGACCGAGGACATCGAACGCCGGGCAAGGGGTAGGGAGGTCTGGCATGACTTTGAGCAGGAACTGAAGCATGGTGACCGCGTCACGCGCAATCCGCGTAACCGCATCACCCCGCGCACCGTCATCCCCTGCACCACTATGATCCGCCGATTTTTCGTCACCACCGCCGCCGTGCTTCTCGCCTCACCGCTCTCCTTTGCACAGGACCCCGTGGCGATCATTGAGAAACGTTTTAAGCAGCTTGATACGAATCAGGACGGGAAGCTGAGTGTCGAGGAAGCGAGGTCGGTGGAGTTTTTTGTGAAGGGCGCGGACGCGAATGGCGATGGTTTTTACACGATCGATGAAATCCGAAACAGCCTTCAGGAAAAGATCGCGGTGATCCTCGACGCCCGGCAAGGCGGGGTGGTGGGCGATGCGACGAAGGTTGAAGCGACGCCACCGCCGATGTTCGATGGGAAGGATTCACCGCGCGAGGAGCCGCGGCGCTTGAAGGCGGGCGAGTGCGGAATCGGATTGCGCATCGCGGACGCAACTTTGACCGATCTGGAGGGCAAAGCACGCTCGCTGGTGGAGCTTGCGGGCAAACGCCCCGTCGTGTTCGCGCTCGTAAGCACGAGTTGTCCCGTGAGCAAACGGATGATGCCCTCCCTCGCGCGGCTTGAAAAGGAGTACGCGGCGAAAGGCGTGACGTTCATCCTCATCGCGCCTGATGCGACCGACACACCCAGCGACCTACGCGCCGGCATCAAGGCGGCCGGATTGACTGCGCCTTGTCTGCGCGATCCGAAGAATGCGTTCCTCTCCATCCTTGGCGCTCGTTCGACGACGGACATGTTTTTGACCGATGCGGCGCAAACGCTCTCGTATCGCGGCGCGCTCGATGATCAATATGGCCTCGGGTATTCCCTCGACGCCCCGCGCCATCGCTACCTTGCGGATGCCCTGGATTCCGTGCTCGACGGGCGCATCCCGGAGATCGCCGCCACCGAAGCACCCGGCTGCCTGCTCGATCTCGGAACGGCTTCGGCCGTGACGACCGAGGCGACTTATCACAACCGCATTTCGCGGCTCGTGCAGATGAATTGCCTCGAGTGCCATCGCAAGGGCGGAGTCGCCCCATTCGCCATGGAAACCTACGATCAGGTCGTCGCGAAGAGCGCGATGATTCGGAAAATGGTGGACCGGGGGCTGATGCCGCCGTGGTTTGCCGCGCCGCCCGCCGAGGGCGCACACTCGCCGTGGGGCAATGACCGTTCGCTCGCCGCCCGGGATCGGGCCGATTTGCTCGCGTGGCTCGGCTCCGGGAAACCGCTCGGCGATCCGATTGACGCGCCGCTCGCGCGCGCGTTCCCGATGGAGTGGGAGATCGGGAAGCCCGATGCGGTGGTGCAGCTGCCAAATCCGATCGACGTCAAGGCAGATGGGTTCATGTCATATAAAAACGTGACGGTTGAAACGGGTTTTGGAGAAGACAAATGGGTGCGCGGATTTGAGATCCAACCGACGGCACGGGAAGTCGTGCATCACGTTCTCGTTTTTCTCCAAGCACCGGGTGCGGGCGCCGGACGCGGACGTTTTGAGGGGGAGGACGATGAACGGGGCGGTTTTTTCACCGCCTACGTGCCTGGGAATAGTCACGTCGTTTATCCGGCTGGCTTCGCGAAGCGGCTACCCGCGGGCGCCAAGCTGCGGTTTCAAATTCACTACACACCGAACGGAACCGCGACACAGGATCAGATGAAACTCGCGTTTCTTTTCGCCTCAGAACCACCCGAACACATCGTTCGCGTCGCGGGCATTCCCGGGCACCGGCTGAATATCCCGCCGGGCGCGAATCACCATCCCGAGACAGCGATTCTCCCGGTGCCAACGGATGTTAAGCTGCTTGGATTTACCCCACACATGCACGTTCGCGGGGCCGCTTTCCGCTACGAAGCCATCCTCCCCGACGGCACGATCCACACCTTGCTCGATGTTCCACAGTATGATTTCAACTGGCAACTCAGCTACCGTTACGCCGAACCGCCGACGCTGCCCATGGGCTCGCAGATCCGGGCGACCGGATGGTTCGATAATAGCGCCAAGAACCCGGCCAACCCCGATCCGACGAAGACGGTGCGCTGGGGCCCGCAAACCTATGACGAGATGCTTCTCGGTTACGTCGAGTATTACGTGCCGGGCGAAAAGCCTGAAGTGAAGACGGTGGCTCGATAAAGGCCGACGCTTCGGAACGCTCCCGCCGGCCAAATTAAAGAGCCGACGGCTCGCGCCGTCGGCTCTTTCAAATTCAACGTTGGTCCTGCGCCCTACGCCTCGACTTCCACGCCCATTTGGCGGGCTGTGCCGGCGATGATTTTCATCGCAGCGGCTTCGTCGCGTGCGTTGAGGTCTTTCATCTTCTTGCCGACGATGTCCTGGAGTTGCTTTTTGGTCAGCTTCCCGACCTTGATCTTGTTCGGCTCTTTCGAACCGGACGCGATGTTCAGCGCTTTCTTGATGAGGATGCTGGCCGGTGGCGACTTGGTGATGAAGGTGAACGACTTGTCCTTGTAGACGGTGATGACCACCGGAAGGATATCGCCAGCCTGCTTCTGCGTGGCCGCGTTGAACTCCTTGCAGAAGGCCATGATGTTGACGCCTTGCTGTCCGAGCGCGGGGCCGACGGGCGGAGCAGGATTTGCCTGTCCAGCAGGAATTTGGAGCTTAATTTGACCGACGATTTCTTTAGCCATTTGGGAAGTTCAGAGTTGGTGATTGAGAGTTGAGTGGGCGTGAGTTTAACCGCGTTCGACCTGCCAGTATTCGAGGTCGACGAGCGTATTCCGACCGAAGATGGAAACCGAGACGCGCAGCTTGCCGCGATCCGGATCGATTTCTTCGACCGTACCACTTTGATTTTGGAAGGGACCGTCGGCGACTTTGACCATTTCGCCAATGCCAAAGCTGATCTTCGGCTTGACCTTGTCTTCGCGTTCGCGGACCTGGGCGAGGATCCCCTCTACTTCGTTCGGCCGCATCGCGATTGGTCGATCCTTGGTTCCCGCAAACCCGATGACGCCGGAGGTGTCTTTGATGAAATACCAAGTCTTGTCGACAAGCTGCTTGCTGTCGTCAAAGAGCCACATATTCACGATCAAATAGCCGGGGAAAAACTTCCGAGTTGTCTCGGTCTTCTTGCCGCGCTTGATCTCGGAGACGCGCTCGGTGGGGAGTACTACCTCATAGACATAGTCGCCCATTTCCTCGGTTTTGATCCGCTTCTGAAGATTGTCACAAACCTTGTTCTCCTGTCCGGAGAGCACATGGACCACATACCACTGACTGCGTTTCTGTTCTTCGGTCATGTTGTTTACGATTGGGCCGGCACCCTGAATAGGAAGCCGATGATTATGTTCATGATGAAATCCCAACCGGCGACGTAGCCGCTAAGGAGGAGCATGGCGATAAGCACGATGAGCGTGGAGTCGATCAATTCCTTATATTTTTTCGCGCCCTTCTCCTTCGGCTCCCAAGGCCATGAAGCCTTCGCGAGCTCGACTTTCACTTCGCTGATGAATGTGCCGATCTTTCCCATCGTATTTTGTTCTAAAGTTGCGGCGGAGCACGCCAGGAGGGACTTGAACCCCCAACAGGCGGTTTTGGAGACCGCTACTCTACCAATTGAGTTACTGGCGTAAAATGCTCGACCTACTCCGACCCGTCACCCGCTACGCCAACTAAGGCGAAGCGGGTGCGCGGGAAAAGGAGAATGTTTTACTTCGCGTCGACGACGATTTCCGAAATACGGCCCGCGCCGACCGTCTTGCCGCCCTCGCGGATGGCGAAACGCATGGTTTTTTCCATGGCGACCGGGGTGATGAGTTCGACTTCGATTGCAACGTTGTCACCGGGCATGACCATCTCCACGCCGTCCGGAAGCTTGACCGTGCCGGTCACATCCGTGGTGCGGAAGTAGAATTGCGGGCGGTAGTTCGAGAAGAAGGGAGTGTGGCGGCCACCTTCGTCCTTCGAGAGGACGTAGATCTCAGCCTTGAACTTCGTGTGCGGCTTGATGGAGTTCACCTTGGCGATGACCATTCCGCGCTCGACATCGTCCTTTTTGGTGCCGCGAAGCAGCAAGCCGACGTTGTCTCCGGCGCGCGCCTCGTCGAGAAGCTTGCGGAACATTTCGATGTCGGTGACGGTCGTCTTCACCGTCGGACGGATGCCGACGAGTTCGACTTCTTCCATCTTCTTGAGGATGCCGCGCTCGACACGACCGGTGGCGACAGTACCACGACCTTCGATGTTGAACACGTCTTCGACCGGCATGAGGAAAGGCAGATCGATTGGGCGATCCGGCACGGGGATATAATCGTCGACCGCCTGGATGAGGTCCATGATGCATTTCGCGTCGGGATGGTTCGGATCGCCGGAAGCGAGGGCCTTCACCGCGGAGCCTCTGACAACGGGGATCTTATCACCCGGGAAATCATACTGCGTGAGGAGGTCGCGAACTTCCATCTCGACGAGGTCGAGGAGTTCCGGATCGTCGACCATGTCGCACTTGTTCATGAACACGACGAGCGTCGGCACGCCGACCTGGCGGGCGAGAAGGATGTGCTCACGGGTCTGCGGCATCGGGCCGTCGGCGGCGGAGACGACAAGGATCGCACCGTCCATCTGCGCAGCGCCGGTGATCATGTTTTTGACATAATCGGCGTGGCCGGGGCAGTCGACGTGCGCGTAGTGGCGCTTGTCGGACTGATACTCGACGTGGGCGGTGTTGATGGTGATGCCGCGCTCTTTTTCTTCGGGAGCCGCGTCGATTTCATCATACTTCTTCGCTTCGGCGAAACCCTTCTTCGACAGAATGGTCGTGATGGCCGCGGTGAGCGTGGTTTTGCCGTGATCGACGTGGCCGATCGTGCCGACGTTCACGTGGGGTTTGCTGCGTTCGAATTGCGCCTTAGCCATAAGGAGTAGGTGTGTTTAGTTTTGTTGTTGGTTGTGGGTTGAAAACGGCGGCTGTCGCGAAAGTGGAGCCTGAGACCGGGATTGAACCGGTGACCTCGTCCTTACCAAGGACGTGCTCTACCAACTGAGCTACTCAGGCTTATCTTCCTGCGGATGCAGTCTGGGACTGCATTCACCGGCTAAAATAGTTTCCAATTTTACGGAGTTCAAAAGGGCGAAAAAGCCCGAGTCGAACCAGCTTTGCAGTCGCATTGCGGCCGGGATCGAGTCGAGCTTCGCGTTCCTTTTTTTCCGAAAATCGGAGCGCGAAGCTAGCAAAGGGCCAAGGGGTGTCAAAAGGTTTTCTCGGGAATTCTCCGGCCGAAAACCCGACACCGCCCGTGTTATGCGAACCCAGTGCTTTTCAGCGTGCAGCCCGCGGACTGCAAGCATATGAAAGCGGGCCACATGACATTCCAAGCCGTTCTCCGCCCCGTGTTCCTCGCCCTTGTCGCCTCGCTCCTGAGTTCGTGCGCGTCGATCAGCGTGAAGGATGTCAACCGCACCACTTCCGCCCGCCCTACGGTGAAGCCCACTCATTTTTACGTCGCGCCGTTCACGTATGCGAATGCGAACCTGAAGGGCGGCATCATGCGGAAAACGCCCGAGAGCCTCGGGGCCGAGAGTCAGCAAATCCTGACGAAATACCTGCTTTCGGAGATCTCCAAGAACCTCGGCCCCGTGAGCGTCGTGCGCGCCGGGTCCGCTCCGAGCGCCGGCGGTTGGTTGATCGCCGGGCAGATCACCCGCGTGAGCGAGGGCAATCGACTGGTCCGCATGGCAATCGGCCTCGGCGCCGGGGGCACCAAGCTCGAAACGAATGTGAACGTTCGAAACCTGCCGGCCGGCAATCCGCCTTTCCTCAACTTCTCGACCACCGGCGGCAGCAACGCCATGCCCGGCGCCGCGACCAATCCAATCCCGTTTTCATCCGCCGCCAGTGCGCTCGCCCAGAGCACTCAGGGCTTGACGGATGACGGCGCGCGCACCGCCCGAATGATCGTCGCGACGATTGCAGAATACATGGTGCAGCGCGGTTGGCTCGAGCCCGGCAAGGTCCAAAAACCGAAGATGGCGTCGCGCTGAAGAAGCGTTGCCCATCGGCGCGCGCTCGACGACACCCGCCCTGGTCTCCGCGAGTCGCATTGATCGCGGCCCCCGCCTCATCCTCCTAAACACACCATGCAACCGCGCCCGCTTCGCACGACCGTCATCGGCAGTTATCCTTTCCCCGCCTGGCTCGAATTCGCCTGCCAGCATCTGGATCGATTCGGTCGCGACGATCTCGCCGAATTGCAACAGGACGCGGTCATCGCCGCCGTCCACGATCAGACGACCGCCGGCCTCGACGTCATCACCGACGGGGAACAAACGAGGCTCGATTTTAACCTGTCCTTCTACGGGTTTTTGGAGGGCATCGAGCTCGAGGAAACTTCGCCGCGCCGGTGGGGACCGCCTGCGCACGATCAGCGCGGGAAACACGCCGTGACCGGCGAACTCAGCGCGCCACGTGGTCTCGGTGTCGTCGAAGAATACGAACGACTCGCCCGGTTGGCGCCCGCAGGCCCCACGCTGAGAGCCAGCGTTCCCGGGCCTTACACGCTCAGCGGACGCCTGCTCCCGGGGACGCATTACGCCGACCGTTACGCCGTCACGGAGGCGCTCCTGCCGATCGTGCGGGCGGAACTCCAGGCGCTCGTGGCGGCGGGTTGTCGCGAGATCACCGTCGATGAGCCGTCGATGAGCTGTTACGCGCACAAGGAAGGAACGACCCGCTTTGTGGACATCTTCAATCGCACCGTCGCGCCGATCGTCGGCAAATGCCGGCTCTCCACGCACCTGTGCTTCGGGAACTACAAGGGACGAGCGGTCGGGTTGCGCCGCTACGCGCCGATGTTCCCATCGTTTCTCGATCTCACCGTCGACGAGTTGCATCTGGAAATGGCCAGCCGCGAATTCAGTGAGATCGCCATCCTGCGGGACATCGCGGCCCGCGTCGACGTCGCCGTCGGCATCGTCGATGTGAAAAGTTATTACATCGAGTCGCCGGCCGAGATCGCCGACCGCGTGCGACTCTGCCTCCATCACGCCCCCGCCGAGCGACTTTCGTTCGCACCCGATTGCGGGCTCAGCCAGACGGCGCGTTGGGCCGCCCGCCAGAAGCTCGCAAACATGGTCGCCGGCGTGCAACTCGTGCGCTCCGAACTCGGTCTGTGATCGCCGCCTTTCAAAAGGACGACGCCTTTCTCGACGACATCGCCCGTTCACCGACCGAACCGGACGAGTTGCGCGTCTGGTGGCTCGGCCAAAGCGGATTCCTCGTGCGCCACCGCGGCGAGTTCCTGCTGCTGGACCCCTACCTTTCCGACTCGCTGACGCTGAAATACGCGGTGACCGATAAACCGCACGAACGGATGACCGAACGTGTCATCGCGCCCGGGCGACTCACGAAAATCGGCGTCATCACCTCGAGCCACAACCACACCGATCATCTCGATGCGGACACCCTCAAGCCGCTCCTACAGACGAATCCCGGCGCCACACTCATCATTCCCGAAGCCAATCGCGCCTTCGTCTCCCACCGCCTCGCGATCGACAGCGCCACGCCGCTCGGTCTCGACGCTGGAACGAGTATTGAAGCCGAAGGATGGCGCGTGACCGGCGTCGCCGCCGCGCACAACGAACTCGATCGCGACTCCGCAGGGCACCATCTTTATTTGGGATACATCATCCGCCGAGGCCCATGGACGCTGTACCACAGCGGCGACACTCTGCTTTACCCCGTACTGGCCGAAACGCTTCGCGGCTTCGAGATCGACATCGCGTTTCTTCCGATCAACGGCAATCGTCCGGAACGGCGCGTCGCAGGAAATCTCGACGGCCGAGAGGCCGCCCGACTCGCGCACGATTGCGGCGCACGTTGGGTGATCCCGTGCCACTACGAGATGTTCGCGTTCAACACCGCGACCACGGACGACTTCATCGCGGAATGCCGGCACCTTGCACAACCCTGCTGCCCGCTGCGTGCCGGCGAGGGCTGGACTTGCCCCGAATCATAATTGGTGAACGTTCCCAGCCACCCCGGAAACCCCATGCCCCCCCGCCCCAGATCATTCCCCAC
>JAYTDO010000309.1:0-8232 GCA_043735935.1 Chthoniobacteraceae bacterium | reverse complement strand
TCAGCTCTGCGAGCGCGCCCGTGCGAATCGCCTCCGCCACATCCAGCCCGCCATACATCGCGCCCGCCGCATCGCCGCCGATGACGCGCACCTTCGCTCCAGCGCGCTCGATGCGGTAGCTCTGCGCCGCGCCTTTTGCGACGCTGATCTCCACATCCGGCATGGGCTGTTTCGCGTCTTTCACCGCGCGCTCGATTTCGGCCGCGGCAAAACGCAGCGGCGCCAAGTCGGCCGGTGAAAGCGTGACCTCCGCCCGTGAGACCGAGAGCACTCCCATGAGCAGTGTTGACCAGACGCTGACGGATTTCATTTTGCGCGAACGTGCAGAACGAGCGGCGCCTTGCCCCAATCCTCCGGCGGCGTGAGCTTCGCGGTGCCGTTCTCCAACGACCCAGCGGGGGTGCGCTTGCCGGTGTGCGGGTTGAACCACTCGACTTTGAGCGGCGCTTTTGCACCAGCGATTTCGATCGTGAGCGGATGCGCGGTGTTTTGGAAGGCGACGTATTCGCGGCCGGGATTCGCGAGACACCAGCCGGCGCTCACGAGTTTGTCCGCGGGCTCGAGCGTCCAGTATTCCGTCGCGCGCCAGAAGTCGCCGAAGTGTTTCATCATCGCGTAGCCAGGCGGCGCGTCGAGTGGACGCACCACGTCCCACGCGGTGTAAGTGTAGTAGTAGGCCGTGTAGCCGCCAGCCATCTGGATCTCCCAAAGTGTGCGCAGCGTGTCCTCAGGCGACTCGGCTTTGCCGTAGGTCTTGTCCTCCAGACCGAGCGGACCGTGCTCGTAGTCGGACTCCACATTCGCCACCGGCCACGCGCGGCGCTCGCGCTGGCGGAGGATCACGTCGTGCCATTTCTGATGCCCTTGGTCCGTGCGGAAATCCGTTAGGTCGTCATAAGCGCCGGAGTCGTTCGCCTTGTCGTCGTCGTGGACGGTCGTGATGTGATGCCACGCATCATTCTCGCGAATCCATTTCAGCCAGCCTTGCTTGTAGCCCAGATCCGTTTCGTTGTGCGCCTCCTTAGCGAAATCCCAGATGACATTCGGATACGCCGCGTAGCGCGCGATGAGCCAGCGGAAGAACAGCTTCTCCTCATCGCTCCCGTGCGCGGGCCATTTCACCTGCTTGTTGTAAACTTTCATCAGCATGTGCGCCTGGATGCCACGCTCGGCGAGCGCCGCCATCACGCGATCGTAATGCTGCCAGTAGGCGAGGTTCATCCTGCTGTGGTCGGGCGCATCGTTGCTGCCTGCCCACGCATACATCGGCGGTGGGCCGTAATCGTCATCCGCCGTCCTCCCCTTCCTCCAACCGGTGTCGTGCGCGTAGGAATTGAGGATGACATAGTTGAACCCGTGCTTCGTGATGAGGTCGAGCGACGCCTTCACAGTCGGCACGTCCGGTTTGCCCACGTCGAGCGCCCACAGCCAGTCGTATTCGTAGCCTTGGAAAAAGAACCGTGTGCCATCATCGAAGATGAAGTGATGCGGGTGCGCCTTGTCCACGCGCAGCACGCCGTGGACGTTTGGGTTCGCATTCTTCACGCAGGTAAACGCCGCGGTCTTGCCATCGAGTTCCTTCACGTCGGACTTCGTCACCAGCGACCACACGCCCTCGATGGTCGGTGCCACGCGGATTTTCCAAGTGCCATCGCCATCGAAGAAGCCAGGCACCTTCAACTCCACGCCGCCCGGCCCTTTCGCCGTCGCGCTGAATGGCACCATGAAGGGGTTAGCCTCCGAAGCTTTCGAGGTGAAGCTGAAGTCGTGCGGCTGCCAGCGCGGGACATCCTCGGCATTGGCGCAGCAGAGTAGCGCGCTCGGAATCAGTGCTCCGACGAGGAACGCAGGGGGAAAACTTCGAAAATGGGGTGACATAAAAGTAACGCGAATGGACGTGAAATCACACGATCAAGCGATCAATTCCTTGATGACCTGCCCGCCGAACTGACTGAGCTGTTTGTAGCGACCGGCGTGGTAGTAAGTGAGTTTGTTGTCGTCGAGGCCGAGCAGGTTCAGCAGCGTGACGTACATGTCTCGGATGGGGTGGACGCCCGCGTATCCGCAGAACCTCCCCGCGTGGGATTCGCTTACCGACGCACAGCGCGATCTCGAGGACCTGTGCATGGCCACGTATGCCGCGATGGTCGAGCGCATGGATCGCGGCATCGGCCGCGTGATGGAGGCGCTGAGGCAAAGCGGGAAGGCGGACAACACGCTCGTCTTCGTCCTCAGCGACAACGGTGCGGATTCCTTTTCCGTGGTGGACGAGGCGATGCTCAAGCGCGGCCTGCTGCCGGGCGATCGTGGCTCGAACTGGCAACTCGGCACCGGCTGGGCCTACGCGAGCGTGACACCGTCGAGGCTTTATAAAATCAGCCAGCACGGCGGCAGCGTGACGACCGGTGCGATCGCGGGGGGCGCGGGGGTGAAAGGGAAGGCGGGCCGCATCGAAAGCAGTCCGATTCACATGGTCGATGTCATGCCGACCTTCCTCGACGCCATCGGAACCCGCGTCGCCGACACCGCAGGCGAATCCTTTCTCCCGCTCCTCCGAGGGGACCGGCGGCAGCGGAAAGCGCCGCTCTTTTTCCAATACATGGGTCACCGCGCAATCCGCACTGCCGACTGGACGCTGGCCGAAGCGGATGGCGCTGGCTGGGAACTCTTCGACGCGAAACGCAATCCGCAGGAGACGAAAAACCTCGCCACGGAAAACGCCGCCGCTGTGGCCGACCTCGACACCCGCTGGCTGGCGTGGTGGCGCGAGCAAAGCGGCCACGCGACCTACGAGCCCGAGAGCGCCAAAGGCAGCCCGCACTACAAGCCGCAGGGAGACCGCGGTTCGGGCGAACGCTACTCGCCCAGCGCCATGCCAGCCGTTTTGAAGGACCGCATGCCCGTTCCACGCCA
This sequence comes from Chthoniobacteraceae bacterium, assembly GCA_043735935.1. Taxonomy (GTDB): domain Bacteria; phylum Verrucomicrobiota; class Verrucomicrobiia; order Chthoniobacterales; family Chthoniobacteraceae; genus JANLQB01. The sequence continues at coordinate 5,319 of JAYTDO010000309.1, read as the reverse complement.
GGCCCGGTGACACGCGAAATGGCGGCGAAAAATGTCCACGATTCCGTAGTATTCGTCATTCAATAGAGCCGGGCAGCTTCGACCCTTCGCATCCCGATGACCCCATCCGAAAAAGAACAGCGCGACCGAGTGGTCCGTGAGGCCTTTGAATGCCGTCACGCGCTGGAGGCTTATGCCTATGCGGCCCTGGGGGATTTCGCGCTGGCGGAGGATGTCGTGCAGGCGGCGTTCCTCGTGGTGATGGACAAGTTTGCGGAGTTTCGCGCGGGGACATCGATGCTGGCTTGGTGCCGAGCGATGGTGCGGCTGAAAGTTTTCGAAGCGCTGCGCGAGCGGAAGCGACTGGAGACGACGGAGGATGGGCTGCTCGATGATGCGATTGCGTTCGCCTTCGAGGATGCGCAGGAGGTGGAGCAGGCGGCGGTGCGATCGGAGCGGATGGCGCGGCTGCGCGAATCGAGCCAGCAACCGCGCGTGACCTACGAGCAGGTCGGACGGGCCGCGGGCATGACGGTGGAGGCGGTGCGCAAGGGGCTGTATCGGGTGCGTCAATCGCTGCGCGCGTGCGTGGCCGGGAGCGCGGAGGCGATGCCGTGAACGAGGAACTCGAATCGCTCGCGGTGCGTCACGTCGCGGGACAGCTTTCCGCGGAGGAAAAGGCGGTGCTGGCGCAATCGCTGGACACCAGCCCGGACGCGCGGCGTCTTTTCGTGCAACTCGTCACGGAGCAGACGGAGTTGGCGGAATGTTTCCGCACGCAACGGGAGCAGGCGGCGACGCGTTCTGCGGGAAGAGTGATCGTCATGCCGCGGCAGCGTGCGTGGTGGCCGCTGGCGCTCGCCGCGTGCCTCGCGGTGGCAGCGGGCGTGGCGTGGTGGGCGGGCATTTTTGCGTCGCGGGAGACGATGCCCACGGCCGGCGCGAATCGCGGTATCGCGCGCGTCGCGGCCCTCAGCGCGCCGGACGGATCGGGCGCATGGAAAGTGGGCGACGTCCTGCCTCCGGGCGTGGTCGCGACGGAATCGGGCACGCTGGAATTGCTCTTCCACTCCGGCACCCGGCTGGTCTTGCAGGGAAGCTGCCGGGTGGAGTTGGCGGAGGAACGCGCGTGCCGGCTGCTCCGCGGGCGGGTCACGGCGAGCGTCCCCGAGTTTGATTCCGGCTTCACGGTGCACGCCCCGGGCATTCAGGTCGTGGATGTCGGCACGGAGTTCGGCGTGGAATCGGACGGCAGCGTTTCGGAATTGCACGTACTGCAAGGCTCCGTGCTCGCGACACCGGGCAGTTCGGCGCGCAGCGAATATCTCTCTGAACGCGCGGCGGTGCGCGTCCTCCCCGCGTCGGCAAAGTTCGAGCCCGTGCCGTTCGCGCCGGATCGCTTTGCCCGGCCATCCGTTCCGCCAAAGCCGGATGCGGCAGGCTTCATCCATTACTCCTTCGATGAGCCGGGCGGCCTGGACGTTCGCGACATGGGCTCGGCACTGCCGGGCGGACCCTTCCCAGGGAAGATCGCCGACGGCGGCAGTTCGACGCTGCGCGTGCCGGGACGCATCGGCAGCGCGCTCGCCCTCAATGGCCGCGGGATGCTGGTGACCTCGGACTTTCGCGGCGTCGGCGGCGACAAGGCGCGGACGGTCGCGATGTGGGTCCGGATTCCCCCGGCCGAGGCGGGGACGGAGGCGACGCAGTCTCCCGCCGCGTGGGGCACTCCGGGCGCTCCGGGTGGGCACTGGCTGGTGGGTCTCTTTCAGCGCGAGAAGGGTGGGCGCATGAGCACCGAGTTCGCCGGCGGGCGCATCGAGGGCGAAACGGCGATTGGCGACGGCCAGTGGCATCATCTCGCGAGCGTTTTTTTCGGCGGAAATGAGGGCGGCCCTGCGGAGCGGATCCAGCACTACATTGATGGCCGCCTCGATGTCGTCGAGTTGAGACCGCGCGATTCCGCAGGAACTGTCATCGACACGCGGATCGACGGCTCCACTTCCCTCCCGCTTACGCTCGGTCGCCATCCCTATCACCGAGGCTCCACGACGCAGGCGTTGATTGATGAGTTCTACCTCTTCGCCCGCGCACTGACGCCGGGCGAAATCCAATCGCTCTATCGCGACAACCGGCTAGTGTCGGCAGCGACCGCGAAAAAGTAAGAGTCACACGCCGCCGCACCCTTTTCGCGCCACGTTCCCCCGATGCAGACCGATCTCTCCCCCGAACAAGTCACGCGTGCTATCGCGCGGATGGATCGCGCGCTGCGATGGGTGGCAGCGGTCTTGTGGATGGGACCGCTGACCGCGTCGGCGGCGTTCATCGCGACGGACGGATTTGATGCCTACCTGCCCGGTGATCTGGCCGGACAGGGCGCGGCGGCGATCGGCTGGGCGGGTGCCTGGGCGCCGAGCGCCGGTGCGGCCGGAGTGAACAGCGAAATCGTGAATACGGCCGCGGGCGGCGCATTGAATTTCACACCGGCAGGCGGGACGCAGATCAGCGGTGGGCGGCGGGCGCTCGACATTTATCCGCCTGCCGGAGTCGGCGGCACAGGCAAGACCGGCATCACGACCACGCGGCCGCTGTTCACGCCGCAGACCGGCACGTTCTATGTCGCCTATGCGATCAAGTGGCAGTCGGGCAACTTCAACACCGGAGACACGGTAGCGATTCATCTGACGGACAGCGCGACGGATGCGGATCGCGGATTCAATTTCGGCTACCGCGGCCTGGCGACCACCTATGGGGTCATGTGCCGCCAGGGAACAGGCAATCCGGTCTCCGGTGCGTTCACGAACTTTTCCCCGACCACCGCGGTGCGATACCTCGTGGCGAAGTTCGAGAAGGTCGCCTCGACCAATTACAACAAGATGACCGTCTGGGTGAACCCCAGCGTGACGTCCGAGACGGCTCTGCCGAACGGCGACTGCCAGTTGACGGGCGTTGATTCAGGCGTGTCCGCGGTTTCGTCCGTCAATGTGCGCGTGGAGAATCTGAAAGGCCCGGATGCGACGAGCAACGGCGACGACCGGGTGCGCGTGGATTCGCTCGCGCTGGCGACGGCGTTTCGCGATGTGACGGTGGATGTGAATCCGGGGCCGCGGCCATTCGTTTGGGTGCGCGATGCGGAGAAGGCTTCCATCCTCGCAAAGATTTCCGGCAATGCGTGGGCGACGAGCGTCTTCAACGCCTTGGTCGCCCGGGCGGCCTCCGGCGTGGCCAGTCATCAAGCCACCCGCGACGCGTTCCTACGGGAGCTGCCAGTCCGATGGACCCAGTCGCCGCCGGTGTTTCACGCCATCCCCACCACGGCGACGGAGAGCCAGGTGCGCGGCCCGCTCGAGTCCAAGCTGAACCTCGGCGTGGATTGCGCGGTGCTTTATTACCTGACCGGCGACGCGAAATACGCGCGCTGCGCGGCGGATATTTTGCACAACTCGGTGAAGTCGCTGATCCCGCTCGCGCCGTCCACGAACACGAGCAATGGCGGCTGGATTTTCAATGATGATTTTCTGAAGGAAGCGCGAGTGACGGGCACGCAGATGCCGATCATTTACGACTTGCTCCACGGCTATCTGAAAGCGGGGAACCAAGTGTATGACGTGGCCACCGCGGGCATGGTCAGCTTCAGCTTTCTCAATGGGCAGACGGTCTTTCGCACCTTCTACGAACTCGCCCGCGATCACGGGCAGACCGGAAGCAACTGGTCGTCGCTGGAGGCCACATGCATGGTGAACAACATCCTGGCGCTCGACGACGCGACCGAGCGGAGCGATGCGCTGCAGATCTATCTCGTGACCGGCTCCTCCCGCCAGCAATCGCTGCAAACCGACGCCGGGAATTATTCGCAACCGGGAGACATCTGGCCGGAGTCGCTGCAATACGCGTCCGGGGTCGTCGCGAACGATAGCTACCTGATGGTGCTGCTGGAGCGGGTGGACCCGAATCTGAACCTCTTCGAGCTCTATCCCAATCTGCCGCTCAGCCTGTCGCGCCCGAGCTACCTGCGGTATCCGAATGGGGAGCAGGTCACCTACGGCGACGGTCCCCGTGACGGTGGAAGCCAGCCGTTTTTCTCCTACGAGACCGTGTATCGCCACGCACGCGACCGAGGCCAGGGAAATCTCACCGCGCTGTATGGCTCGCTCATCAATGGCGGCGTGGCGGCGTCAGAACACAATCGCTCGACTCTGGCGAGCTACTCGAGTCTCGGCCGCCACGATGAGCCGAATCAGTTGCTCTGGTTTGCGCCCACGATTCCCGAGGTTGCGGCGCCGCTCGCGCTGCCCCGCGCGGACACGCTGTCCTTTGCCGGCATCGCGTTGCAGCGGAATCCTTCGTCCATCAACAACTCGGCCAACGGACTGATGGGCTTCGTCGGCGGCGCCGGATTCGTTCACAGCCACGCCAGCGGCATGGGCATGGAACTCTACGGACTCGGCCAAGTGCTCGGCGCAAAGTCCGGCCACGCCACATACGGCGACACGGACAACGAGAACTACTACCGGGTCTTCGCGTCGAACAACACAGTCATCGTCAACGGCGCATCGCGCGGCCTCGGCGATTGGTCCGATATCGCGATCAATACGGTGCAGACCGTCGCCATGGAGCCCGCGCCGTTTGCGGCACCGGTCTCGCCGGATGTTTCCTTCACCTGCAGTTCGTTCGTGGACGACAAGGGAACCCTCGCCCAAGGCACGCAGCAGAGGACGCTGGCGATCATCCGCACTTCACCGACGAGCGGCTTCTACGTGGATGTCTTTCGCTCGAAATCCACCGTCACCAATCGCGTCGCCGTCACGCTGAACGGCAGCGTCACCGACCAGTATCACGATTACATCTACCGGAACGTCGGCCACGCGCTGGACATCGAATCCAGCGGCGTGGCGCTGCCGCAGTTCAGTCAGGCATCGCGGTTTCAAAACGACATCGGCGATTCGCGGCAGCAACCCGGCTGGCGTTACTTCACCAATACCGTGGTGTCCCAGCCGCTCAGCGGCTCCGTGCGCGCGCAGTTTGAAGCCACGCCCACCGGGCAATCGTCCCTCTATATGGACCTGCACATTCCCGGCGCGACCAACCGCGAGTACGCCAAGGTCAACTCCCCGGCGATCGTCGAGGCACCGGCCCCCTACGACAATCAGCTCGCGCCCACCTTGGTCATGCGCCAGACCGGCGAGGCGTGGAACCGGCCGTTCGCCGTCGTGTATGAGCCGCATTTTGGCAAGACCAGCGGCACCGTGCAAAACGTGACTAAGCTCCTGAGAGGCGGGGTGCTGGTCGGGCTGAAGATCGAAAGCTTCGCCGCCGGCCGCAATCTCATCCACTACGTGC
>JAYTDO010000308.1:0-3495 GCA_043735935.1 Chthoniobacteraceae bacterium | reverse complement strand
CGGACATCCTCTGGCACACGAACCTCGTGGATCACGGCAAGGAACAGGTGCTGGAGTTCACCGCGCCCGCGCAGGCCGGCGATTACCCGTTCATCTGCTCGTTCCCCGGTCATCACCTGATCATGCGCGGCACGCTGCATGTGAAATGACGGGGAAGATCGTCGCGGTTCGGCGGGCCGCGAAAGCACGCGGCTGGCCGATCCTCATCGCGTGCGTCGTCGCATCGGCGGCGCTGGCGGATGAGGCGGCTCCGCCCGCGAGTGGACTGGCGCTGGAGGTGGATGCGGATTTTCTCGCGCTGCACGTGAACGCCCGCGCGCCGCAAGGCACGACGGCGATCGAATATCGGCTCGCGGAGACGGGCGACGTTTCGAAGGGCGAGGTTTGGGCGCCGGTGAAGTCCGCGCCCCGCGAGGACGGGGCGTATCGTTTCGACGTCGCGTTGCCGAAGTCGCGCTGGACGTCGCTCCAGGTGCGGGCGGTGAAAGGCGGCGAGGTGTTGGCGATGCGGGAGACACATCCGAGGACGCGCACTTTTCAAATGCTGACGGAGGAGCGCGTGGCGGCGCTGCCGGCCCCGGAACGCGATGCGTGGACGGCGTATCTGCGGAGGTCGGGCGAACGAGCGGAAACGGAGCACGACACGCTCGCGGACGAATGCCGGACGCTGGGGCTGGCGCGCTCGACGCCCGCGCCGTCGAACAGCCGGGAGTTTGAAACGGCGAGCCGCGAGGCCGGGTCGTGGTTCGCGGGCGCTGAGGCGCAGCGACTCGGGGAGGTGGTGATGAGTTACCAGACACCAAGCGGCGGATGGTCGAAGGCGGTGGATTACACCAAAGGCGCGCGCACGCCCGGCACGCACTGGACGACGCAGACGGGCCTGGACGGCTGGCACTACTGCGGCACGCTCGACAATCGCAGCACGACGGAACAGGTGCGTTTTCTCGCGGCGCTGAAACGCGACGCTGCGCGGACCGCGGCGCTGCGGGGCATCGAGTGGATGCTGGAGGCGCAGATGCCGAACGGCGGCTGGCCGCAGAACTATCCGGTCGAGCCCGGCTACCACGAAGCGATCACGCTCAACGACGACGCGATGGTGCATGCGCTGGAAATCCTGCTCGCGATCAGCGCGGGCGAGCCGCCGTTCGATTTCACGGAAGCGGCGCTCCGCGAGCGGACACGCGCGGCTTTCGACAAAGGGATCGCATGTCTCGCGGCGGCGCAGGTGCGCGAGGATGGCACGCCGACGGTCTGGTGCGCGCAACACGATCCGCTCACGCTGGTGCCGGTGGCCGCGCGGAAGAAGGAACCTCCGTCCTTGAGTGGAGGCGAGAGCGCGGCGGTGCTGAAGTTTCTCATGCGCCAGGGCCCGACGACGCCGGAAGTGGTGGCGATGGTGGAGCCCGCGCTGAGGTGGTTCGAGCGGCATCGGGTGACGGGTCTGCGGCAAACGAAGAACGCCGCAGGCAAGACGGACTACGTGCCCGACGCGGGCTCGGAGGAGGTGTATTGGGCGCGCTTTTACGATGTGACGACGGGCCAGCCGATCTTCGCCGGGGCGGAGGACGGGATCATTTATCCGACCTTCAGCGAAATGGCCGCGAAGAACAAAGTGGCCTACGAATACTTCACGACGAAACCGCGGGACTTGATCGAGAAGGAAGTCGCGCGCTGGAAGAAGCGCCTCGCGAAGGAACGATAGGGCGTCCTTTCCGGGTCGTTGCGGACGACGGTGCTGTGCCATGTTGCCGGGCCTATGAGGAAAGCCCCCGTCGTCATCAGCACCATGCTCGCGTTGGCGATCGGCTACCCCGCGGGATATTACACGCACATCGAGCGCTTCCCGGTGCGCAACCGCGAATCCGAAGTATGCGGGGCCGGGCGAGGATGCGAACGTTCCGCGCCAAGCCCGAGCCCGGGAAGGACCCGGACGTCCCGCCGCAAAGGAGCGCAATGATGAAGGATGATCTGGCCGAACTGCAACTGCTGCTCACGCGCGGGACGCCGGTGACGATCCTGCGCGACCGCAAATAAAAAAACCGGTGGCCACGCGGGAAACGCGCAACCACCGGGTTGGTCAAGGTTGCGATCCTTTTTAGAACGAAGGACGACCGGTGAGGCCCTGCGTGGTCGCCCCGGCGCCGCCAAACTTGCCCGTGGTCGAGCCGTTGCCGCCGGAGCCAGTGTAGTTGGCCTTGTCGGTAAAGACTTGGGCCGCAGCGCTGCCGCCGACGGTCACGGTCTTGTTGCTGTCGATCTGCACTGTCTTGCCGGCGATGATCTTGGTGCTCTCGCCGCCGAGGGTGACGTTGTCGACGAAGCGCACTTGGCCGTTGCTGGTGCCGCCGTAGAGCTTGAGCGAAGTGTCGGCGCTGATCGTGCCACCGCCGATGATGAGCTGCCCGTTCGCGCCGAGTGCCCCGATTTTCACCACGTCGCCGCGGATGTTCGCGTTGTTGACCAGGACGCGGCCATCGGCGCCGTTGTTGTGGATATCCACGGTGCCCTTGTCGGCCCGGATCTTGCCCGTGCTCGTGGTGCTGCCGCTGGTGCTGTTTCCATTGTCCACGCTGATGTCGCCGCCTTCCGCGACAAACTTGATCGTGCCCCCGGGTCCAGGGGCCGCGGCACTGAGCAAGGAGAGAAGTTGCGCGCTGCTCTGCACAGAGATCGCGGTGCCGGTCGTTTTGGTGCTGTGCAGGCTGATATTGCCGCCGCGGCTGCTGCCGCGGCCGGTGCGCGCGGTCGTAGGGTTGCCCGCGGCGTCATTCACATAGGCGGAACCGGAGACTTTCACGGTGGAAGTCACGGCGATGCTGTCCGCAGCTTCGACGTTGACGGTGCCGCCGTTGCCGCCGGTGAGGGTGGTCGATGCGTTCGCTCCGGTGGTGGCCGAGATGCGCGCCCCGATCCACACCTTGCCCGCGATTGGTTTTGCGGCGGTTCCGACATTGAGCGTCCCACCGTTGCCGCCATCGGTCGCGAGGGACAAGCCGACATCTCCACCGTCGAGGTTCGCGCCGTTGATGGCCGCGCTATCGAACACGACTTGAGCCGCGTCGATGGTGACCGTGCCGCCGGCTTCCGGCCCCGCGAAAGGAAACAACGTGCCGGCATCTCCCGAGCTCTCGATGCCGCCACCAGCCACGATATTCGTGGCGGAAATGGTCGCGGGCGCCGATGGATCAATGTTGATGGAGCCACCCGCGCTGATGTTTCCGCGAGCGAGGAGATTGCCCGAGTCGATGGACCCCTGCGTGCTGATCGAATCGAATCCCGTGAGGCTCAGATCCTTCGCGTCGATGCCACCCGTTCCGATGTCGAGCACCCCGCCGTTGACGGCGATCGGCGCCGTGGTGGAGAAGCGGGGGGCGAAGACATTGAGGACGCCGATATTGCCGAGCTTCTTTTTCATCTGCACGGCCGTCTCGGAGTAAAATTGAAGCGTGTTCGCGGTGATGAACCCATTGGCGTTGATCGTGCCGCCGGCGTTGA